>JAITFW010000059.1 GCA_031281085.1 Chlamydiales bacterium
GTTTCGTGTTAAAATGTTCGTTTCAGGTTGCATATGAGCAGGGATCTTAGCTGAATTTACAAGAAAAATTCAATGAATTGATTATCTGTAATGTCTTTTTTCTAATGCTGTTGAGTATACCTATAAATTTTATTATCGCACTCGTTCTGCAATAGAGCGCTTTTTTGGTCGAATCAAAGAAAATAAGCGTCTTGCTTTAAGATTTGATAAGTTAGCTCATACTTTTTTTTCATTTTTAGCATTAGCTGTTATCAAATCCCTTGGATTAATTTGTTAACAGTGCCGTAAATAATTTATTGTGTAATTACCTGGGGGGCTTTAAAACGTTTGTCCTTTACTCTTTTTTGGCTTAAAATGCAGATTCAATCTGAAAACATGTATGCGTTTATTTCCTGTATTAGTAACTGTCTTTATCGATAGCGTAGGTTTTGGTCTGGTTTATCCGATTTTTTCTGTGCTGCTCATGAACCCTGAGGAAGGATTTTTATCCGTAAATACTTCACTTGCAATACGGGGCTGGTTGTTTGGATTATTGGTTTCAGGTTTTTGCTTAGGGCAGTTTTTTGGCGGACCCATTTTAGGAGCGCTATCTGATTACAAAGGGCGTAAAAAAATCTTATTGCTTACTCTTTGGCTTGCTGCATGTACTTATGCATGTACTGCTTTCGGAATTATTTTTGAGAGTATTATTGTCATTTTTATTTCCCGTTTATTGGGGGGAGTAGCTGCTGGTAATTGGTCTGTAGCTCAAACAATCATTGCAGATACCAGCACTGAGGAAGAAAAAGCCAAAAACTTTGGTTTATTGGGTATGGCATGGGGAACAGGATTTGTGATAGGGCCCTACCTGGGAGGTAAGTTTTCAGATTCTTCTATATGTGCTTTTTTTCATTTGACGACTCCTTTTTGGCTTGCTTCTGTTCTTTGTTTGCTTAATATTGCCCTTTTACTGTGGGGGATGCAAGAAAGTCGGCTAGCTGTTCAATGGACCAAAATTAGCTTAGCTACTGGTATTCATCAACTTAAAGAAGCTTTTACCTCTAATCATCTTCGTGGTTTATTCTTTGTGATGTTTGTTTTTTGTATCGGTTGGGGGTTTTTTACGGAGTTTTGCCCTATTTTTTTAATTCGAAGATTTCACTTTAGCGGGTCTGAAATTGCTAATTTTTATGCAAGCATTGGTCTTTGGATTGCTTTTTGTCAAGGGCTTGTCATTCGCCCTTTCTTAAGATGGTTTTCTCCTCATGTCCTTATTCCAATTGCCTTACTTGGAATGAGTTGCACTCTAATAGCTATGGCTTTTATAAAGGTTAAATTCTTTCTGTATTGCATGTTGCCGGCGCTTGCTTTTTTGAAGCATTGCTTTTTCCTTCTGCGACGACAATCGTCTCAAACGTGAGTGACAAGCAATCGCAAGGGCATGTTTTAGGCATTTACAATTCAGTGCAGTGGGCGGCAATCGGCCTGACTCCTCTTTTTTCGGGCTCTTTTGTAGCTATTTATCCTTATCTTCCTTTCATTGTAGGGGCCGTGTCGATGTTTTTTGCTCTTATTGTATTTATTGCGACAATACAGGCAAATTCCTTATCTATTAAAAAATAATTTTTAAGATAGGAGTTCTGTTCTTTCTTGAATTAGAGCTCAAAGTATGCTACTCTCTTTACTTAAAAGAATAAAAAAACCATTTTATCTGTAAATCTATAAAGTAGCGCTTAAGCTTTGCTTTAACAAAAATACAATGGCGATTTAAGAGGTTTATCCATGTCAAAATACCCGCAGGCACAAAATCCACTTTTGCTCCGGTATCACCGTCTAATGGATGCTTTTGCGAAATCAGACGATGAGCGTGATTTTTATCTAGATAAGGTAGAAGGGTTTATTGTTTATGTCGATTTAGATAAGGGAGAAAAAGAATTAGCTGACCTTGACAAAGAGATTAGCGTCCATAATAAACGCTATGCCCTTTTACCAAAAATGACTTTCTATGAGACAAAAAAGTTTATGGAAGGGTTTATCAATGAAAAAGTGTACGATATCGATACTAAAGAAAAACTGCTGGATATCATTCAATCTAGAGAAGCTCGTGATAATTTTTTAGAATTCATTTATGACCATCATACAGAGCTAGAGAAGTGGCAACAATATTATGTAGAGCGTTCTCGTATTCGTATTATCGAGTGGTTGCGTCTTCAGGAAATCTTATTTGTATTTGAAGAAGATCTAGATTTAAACAAAAATATGATGGAGAAGCTGAAACGATATTTATTTGACGTGAAGGTGTCAAAAGACATAGCGACTGTGAGAGAAGCTTTGTATGTAAAAGCAAAAACCTATTATTCAAATGAAGCATTGAATCCTCGCCCTAAACGGGGACGTCCTCCTAAACAAGTTGCTAAAGTAGAAGTAGAGCCGCAGGTAACCGTTGATATGTATACAATGGTTCCATCTTCCTGTCGAACCTTTTTATATCTGCCAGATATTACCAATGCAGCAAGCATTACTTTTTCTGCTAAATTCGATACGGAAGCGCAACTGCTCGCCAGTCTTAGAGGAAGTTCTCGTATTAAAGTGGATACTAAATTGCAAGCGCTTTCAGAGAGATTGGAATCGTTGCGTCATTTATCCACACGTCTAATCACTACAACAGATAGTTCTGCCTTAGCCGAGCAAAGCATAAAATATGTAAGGCAGATTCCTGAAGTTACCCTTTCTACACCTATGGAAAATGAGAAAAACTCTATTTTCGGAGTGGCTAGAGATTTGCTTCTTCCTCGAAAAAAATCGGAAGATCTAGCAAAGAAGAAAAAAGGTGAGATAAAGACAGTAACACAGATTCGTAAACAGCATAGAAAAGGATAAAAGCTGTGGAGGTGACACAACCACTTTTTTGCCAAAATCTGACAAGAGCTATTAAAACTTTAGAAGTGATTTATCGGGTGCGATTTACCGATGAAAAAATGAGAAAGTTGATTCGCCAAAATAAAGGTGGTACATTTCATTTATGTACTGCAGGACACGAAATGGTAGGAGCTGTGGCTGCATTAGCATTGATTCCAGGCAAAGATTGGGGGTTGGCATATTATCGAGACCGAGGCTTTGCAATAGGAATTGGTTGTACACTTACAGAAATTATTGCAGCTTCTTTAGCGCGTAATATACCACATCACTCCTCTGGGCGTATGATGCCGGAGCATTTTTCTCATAAAGAATTGCGTTTGCCTTGTCAATCCAGTTGTGTAGGATCGCAATTTTTACAAGCTGTAGGTGTCGCAAAGGCAAGACAACTCCTTCAAGAGGATGATGTTGTTTATGTGTCTGCTGGAGATGGAGCTACTTCTCAAGGAGATTTTCACGAAGCATTAAATTTTTCCCTTTTACACAAACTAGGGGTTATTTTTGTGATTCAAGATAATGGGTTTGCGATTTCTGTTCCTGTAAAAGATCAAACAGCAGGGGGGTCTATCACCTATATGGCAGAAGGTTATCCAGGTCTTTCTGTTTTTGATGTTGATGGGGGAGATTACGAAGAACTCACTCAAGCATTTGATGCAGCTGTGCAAAAAGCAAGAAATGCTCAAGGCCCAAGTCTTATTGTAGCTAAGGTTCCTCGAATAGGACCTCATAGTAGCAGTGATGATCAAAATAAATATAGAACCATGGAATGCATCGCTAGAGATCAAGAGAAAGATGTTTTGCCTCGTATGGAGAACTATCTTGCAGGACTTGGAGTTTCTATAGATGAAATGCAGCAAATGAAAGATCGCTGTTTTGAAGAGGTAGAAAAGTCTGCAGCAGAAGCGGATCAAATTCCCTTTCCTAGTGCAGATACAGCAGCCGATCATGTTTTTAAAAAAAGCGATATGGAAGGATTTCAATTGCAAAAGACCTCTGAATGCCCGTTAGAAAGCATTGTCATGATGGATGCATTGAATCATGCTTTAGATGAAGAAATGCGCTATGACTCTAGTGTTGTTGTTTTTGGTCAAGATGTAGCTCATGAAAAGGGAGGAGTATTTGGAATTACCCGTAAGTTAACAGAAAAACATGGAGTTTCTCGCTGTTTTAATTCGCCTCTTGCTGAGTCTAGTATTATAGGAGTTGCTTTGGGAATGTCTATAGCGGGAATGCGTCCTGTAGTAGAGATTCAATTTGCAGACTATATGTGGACGGGTGTTAATCAACTTTTTAACGAGCTATCTAGTTTTCATTATCGTTCTAATGCAGAGTGGAATTGCCCTGTGGTTATTCGTATGCCGTATGGTGGATACATTCAAGGAGGCCCTTATCATTCACAGAGCGTTGAGGCTGTTCTTGCTCATATTCCAGGATTAAAAGTAGTCATTCCTAGTAATGCAGCCGATGCAAAAAGGCTCTTAAAAATGGCTATTCGCGATCCTAACCCTGTTGTATTTCTCGAGCATAAAGCTCTTTATCGCCAAAGGGTTTTTTGTGCTAGTCTCGAGCCTTCAGAGAAAGAATTACAAGATTTTGGTATAGCTAAACATGTTCGGAAAGGGACGGATGTAACGGTTGTTTGTTGGGGAATGATGGTTTTCATGGTTTCTCAAGTTGCAGACCTTCTCTTACAAGAGGGGATTTTTGTAGAAGTGATTGACTTAAGGACTTTAGTTCCTCTTGATCTTGACCTGATTGTACAATCTATTAGAAAAACTGGGAAACTACTCATTGCTCACGAAGCTGTTCGCACTTGTGGTTTTGGTGCCGAAATTGCAGCTCTTATAGTAGAAGAGGCTTTTGATTTACTAGATGCACCTATTAAACGTGTTACAGCAAAAAATTGCCCTGTTCCTTATTGTAAGCAGCTAGAAGATGCTGTATTGCCTCAAATAAACGATTTAGAGCAGGCTATACGTCAACTTGCTCAGTTTTAATGGGATTCTTTTTTCTATGAGGGCGAATTTGTGGCTTTTTTGTTTGTTGAGATGTTTTAACCTTTTGAACTAGGTGTTCAATTAATCGTGCATTTAATTGCCCAAACTCTTTTAGTTTATTTTCAATTTGATGTAAAGGATTCGCTTTTCTTGTAGGAACCTGCGGTTTTTTGTCTTTTTCTAATAGTTCATGCATATGCATTAAGCGTGCCATTAAACTTTCTTGTGTCTTTTGTAATGCTTGTACTTCAGATACAAATAATGCATTAAATGAAATGTGATTAATGATGTCTGCATTTTCAATTAATTGATCCAGTGTTTGGTTAATATCAGCTAAAATTTCTTCTCCTGTACTTAGCATTGTTTTCCTCGGTTTGTATTGTTTTTAGCCTAATACATCTAATTTAGTGTTCTTAGTTTTTATAAAACAATTTTTCTCAATTTTGTCAATTAATAAAATTTTTTCTACTTGTTTATTTTGCAAAAAAAATTGGATAAATCTTATTTTATTATTCAATATAAAAAAATTATATATAGATTTTGATAAAAAACAGAAAAAGCCATGAATAAAACAGAAATAAGATATGCAATTAAAATACTTCTAAAGTCTTAGGATTTTTAAATGAGAATCTTTAAAAAAAATACTGAAATGCAATTCTTAACTTAACGCCAGTATCATTTAACCGACATTAGAGTTCTTTCGAAACCAATTCACATAACTCCAGATGATAAATTGCAGCAATGAGATTCAATCGAAGGCCAAATTTTTTCCGTCTATTTCTATAACGATCAGCTACTGATCTTGATACCCTTTAGTGGACAGATAGAAGACAGACAAATAAAATCATTTTATAGGAGATTTTAACTGTCTAGACGAAACAGAAGCTACGATAAAGAATTTAAATTAAATGCAGTTCAACTCTGTAAAAGCTCAGGAAAGGCAGCAGGGAAAATAGCTGAGGATTTGGGAATTTCCAAGCAAACGCTTTATCAATGGGTAAAAGATTACGAAGCGGATGGAGAAGAAGGCTTTAGAGGCAAAGGAAATATCCGTCCTAGCAATGAGGAAGTTTATTTTCTTAAAAA
>JAITFW010000081.1 GCA_031281085.1 Chlamydiales bacterium
ATCCCTTGGCGTGGAGGAAAAACAGCCCTACACTTTGCAATAGAAATGCAGATGGAAACGTTGTTAAAGGAGCTTTTAAACCATGGAGTAGACAGAAATCGAATCTATAACGGGCAAACCCCACTTTCTTTAACAAGAGCTCAGAACTGGCAAAGGGGGATGGATTTGCTTAGCACAGAAAAGGCAGAGAATTCAAGCTGGTGCTCGGTGATGTAGGGCGTTTTTTTTGCTTTGTGGTTCTAAAATAGATAAAAGATCCATCATTAGAGCTTTAATGATTCAAATCTTCATTTAGTTACTCTTTGGTATACATGTATACTTATCAAGAAATAGCAGCTTATTTAGGCATACTTTCCTCCAATCCGACTCCCATAGAAGGATTTCGCCAAGATAGCAGATGCGTTAAGCCAAACGATCTGTTTTTTGCTCTACCTGGAGATAGAGTAGATGGTCATGCTTTTTTAGAAGAGGTAGCGAAAAAAGGAGCCGTAGCAGCTGTTGTATCCAATCGGTACAAAGGACCAAACTATGGTTTATCTCTACTCGTTGTAGAAGATGTTATGCATGCATTACATCTTTTGGCGCAGGTTGTATTTTCAAAAAGGCATACCCGTGTGATTGCAGTTACTGGATCTGTAGGAAAAACAACTGTTAAAGAATTTATTGCAACGCTTTTATCTGCGCAATTTAGGGTTGCAAAAACCCCTGGTAATGCCAATTCTCAAATAGGAGTGCCTCTGGCTTTATTGAATGGAGATAGAAAAGCTGATATTTTTGTTGTAGAAATGGGGATGAATCAAAAAGGACAAATAGCTAAACTTGTATCTATCGTTCCTCCAGAAGTTGCTATCATTACCCATATAGGTTTAGCCCATAGCGCTTATTTTCCAGAAGGTTTAGAAGCAGTTGCTCAAGCAAAGGCTGAAATTTTGTCATCTAGTAAAACACGTCTTGCTATCTTAGGATCTCATCTAGAAAGTTTTCCTTCTATTAAAAATCATGTATTGCCTAAAAAAAATTATGGGTTATCAAAAGGATTAGATCTCTATTTACAAGTTCATGAGGGAAAATTTTGTTTAATCGAAAAAAATAGTCGTTCTTCTTTTTTTTCTTTGCCTTTTCAAGCAGAACATTTATGGGAAAATTTTTGTGGTGCTGCTCTAGTCGCTAGAGAATTTGGCCTTTGTTGGGAAAAGATCATTGAGCAAACTAAGCTACTTAAAGCCATTTCTCATCGATTTATCACGATAGAAAAAAAAGGGATTATTTTTGTTGATGACTCTTATAATGCGAGTTTGTCTTCTATGAAAGCAGCTTTTAGATCTTTGCCAAAGCCTAAAGGAAAAACAATTGCTGTAATAGGGGATATGAAAGAGCTTGGAGAGTTCACAAAAACATGCCATTTGGAAGTAGCTAAGTGCGCTTTAGAAGTCACTGATATATTGCTTTGTTTAGGAAAAGATTGCTCTTTAATGGTAGAATTCTTTATTAAGAATAAGCGCAAAGCTTATCTATATCACGATTTTCAAGATCTATACAAAGCCGTACATGCTCTTGCAAATTGCGGTGATGTTGTTTTGATTAAAGGTGCGAATTCTCATCAATTATGGCGCATTTTGGATTAGGATTGCGATGTTTTTATCTTCTAGCTTAATATGACATCCACTTAAAAAGAACAACTTGAGAGTGTGCTTGTGATTCTTTTCATTTATCAATATTTAAGCCGTTTAGGAATCTCATTACATTCGGTTTTTACCTACTCCTCTACTCGGATGATGCTAGCAGCATTAAGCTCTTTGCTATGTGCGATTTGGATAGGCCCTTATTGTATCAGAAGACTTTATGTCCTAAAAACAGGGCAGTCGATACGCGTAGAAGATTGTCCTCTATTAGCAGAACTTCATCAGAAAAAAAAAGACACCCCAACTATGGGAGGCATTTTTCTTCTGTTTTCAGCACTGATTTCTCTTATTTTGTGGATGGATTGGACAAGTAGATTTACCCTTATGCTATGCTTACTTACTTTGGGTTTGGCCGTTATAGGTGGAATGGATGATTACCTAAAGATGAAATTAAAAAATTCTAAAGGGATGAAAGCGCGCACCAAATTTCTCATGCAGTTATGTATTGCTTTGGGGATTTGTAGCTATCTATATCTCCCTCAGCTTACGCAAAAAGACCATTTCCATTCACTTATTGCTAAAGAATGGGTTAAAAAAAACAAAACAGAAGGAGGGTGGAAAGGATTAAACACAAAGCAATACATGGGTTATTATTTTGTTCCTTTTATCAAAAAGCCCCTATTTAAGTTAACAGGTGTAAGCTTATTGCTGGGGATTTTTTTAAGCGTATTTGTAATCACTGGTTCTTCCAATGCAGTGAACTTAACAGATGGATTAGACGGCTTAGCTTCAGGCTGCTTGATTATGGTAGCAGTTGTATTGGGGATCGTTGCCTTTTTATCCAATAATAAAGAAATGGCTCGTTATTTAAATATTTTATACATCGAACAAAGTGGAGAAATAGCTATTTACTTATTTGCTGTTGTTGGTGCAACTCTTGGATTTTTGTGGTATAATGGATTCCCTGCACAGGTTTTTATGGGAGATATTGGTTCCCTATCTCTAGGAGGGGTTATTGGCTTTTGTGCTGTTTTATTGCGAAGAGAATTTCTTTTAGCTTTAGTTGGGGGAATATTTGTTGCAGAGACTCTCTCTGTGATCTTACAGGTAGGAAGTTACAAATTGCGCAATCGCAAACGTATTTTTTTATGTACGCCCCTTCATCATCATTTTGAATATAAAGGCTGGCCTGAGGCAAAAGTAGTTATTCGCTTTTGGATTATTAGTTTGATTTTAGCGTTATTGGGATTAGCTTCCTTAAAATTTCAGTAAAAGTACTTTAAAGCCTTTGCTGTTTTATTTTATTAAGAAAAAATTATACTAGTTTCGTTTTAAATTAAGAATTGCATTTCAGCTTCTTCTTTCACAGGAAGCTATATTCTTGTTTAATTCAATTCTTAATTTAAAAACAAATAAGTATATACAAATTACTTGCATAATAAGTATTAACGAATATATTTTTTTGATTTAAGATTTTGCTTTTTTTAAATTTTAAGGAGATTGAAGTGGCAACAAGTGCTTTAGGTTTTTTTGAAGGGTTTGGACATGCAAATTGTTTTACGCTTTATAAATTGCAATCAGATGAGATGAAACAGGGGAAAAACTATTACTTATCTGCTATTCCATTAACGTTTCAATGGATGTCTCTTGCAAGATTAAATAGTAGATTGATTAGCTATATCTCTTCTAGGAACACTCGCATGCTCGCACAGGGCTTATCGGGGATTTCGATTTGTTTATCTTTGCCTACTGCTTTATTTTTAGCTTGCGTAAAGCATTCTCATTATCAGTCGATTGTGTCTACCTATAATCATAAGATAGCTAAACTAAAAGAAGATTACAAGCAAGAGCCTGTTTCTTTCTTTATTAGGAAACTCCCCCAATTGTCTACTCAACTGAGCAATCGAACGTGCAAAGGAGTGCATTTTTTAGCAGATCATGCTGGAGACATGATGCAAATTGCTATGATTATTGCAGGCATTGGGTTAAGTATTTTAGGACAGATCTCTTTTGCTAGAGGTCTTTTCATGAGTCTTACCTATGCAATTCTCGATGCTCGCGGTTGGATCCCTAGAAAGGTGAGTCTTTTTATGGAAACATACGCTTCTTTAATAGGATCTGCTGCAGTGCTCTATGCGGGGACGTGGTTTGGTCGAGCAGTAACGCTGCCTTTAATGATTTCTTTTTTTCCTAAGAATCAACTCTTTATGCAAAGTACATTAGATTCTTCTATTTCTTGGTGTGCTCATCGTCTAAATGGATTATCAAATCAAAAATGTTTATCACAAGGTCCTTCATTAGCAGAAATAGATGAGAAGTTCAGCGGGTCAAGAAATCTCACCTATGCAGAGATTAAAGCTGTGATTGAGAGCGGTTGTGATCGAGAATATGAGATTAATGTCTCACATTGCACAAATTTTGTTGAAACGCGTAATTTACCAAAAGATTACGATTTTAGTAAACTCTTACAATTTTTTCAAGCAATTGATTGGACACAGAAGTTTGATCTCTTAAAAGCTAAATTATCAAAAGAAGATTGCTTTATAGATTTTCTTCAGGAAAATTATGTGGATGTTCCAAAAGAAGAACTTAAAAAAAATATCGATAGTTATATTGCAAATTTAGCAAAGAAGAAAAAAATCTCAAAAGAGGAATATGCGGTAAAGTGGGTAGAAGAGCAAATGTCTGCTCTAGTAAACATATTAACGGGCAATCAGCGAGGGAAAGGTTCTCAGCAGGACCTGCAGGAGGCTATCGACATCGGTTCTGAGATTGTAGCGTATTTACAGAACATAAGCGAGCGGGTAAATGATACGCTAGAATATGAAGATGCCTTGCTAAAATTAGCTCTTGAAGCCGGTAATTATTGTAATAGGGGAATAAAAAGAGTCTTTAGTGAAATGCAACCGCAAGTTATGTATCAGCATTGTTCACATATTAGGTATAAAGAAGATGATCCAATAAAGCAGTATGAATTGAATTTGCTGCAATCTTTTGAAAATCTTCGGTATAAAATTGTGCTGAAAACCTATCAACAAGAGATCGATGTTCAGTACCTTAGTAAGAATGTTTTTCAAGATATACATATTTTTGATATATATCGCAAATTTTTTACATGTGGGTTTTATCCTTTTACCAAATACGAAAGAAAAGCATTCAGTATGCTAGATGTAGTGCAGTGGAGAGGATGCTTTAAAGAGTTTCTTCCGCAGATGTACGAAGAGTATCGAAACAATTTCTTCGATACAATAGAAGAAAACGGAAATGAATCCTTTTACATTGAACATAAGATTATAAACCAAAACCCTCATTTAAACGAGTCTCAAAAAAAAGAACTACGCAATTGGTATGGTGATGTAGATGCTACCGGTGATGTGCGAGATATAACAGAAAAATCTCGCTATCTTTTACTTCTGACAATGGGTATCTTGCGACCTTTAAGCCATTGTTAAACGGCATTTTTTATTTACATGAAAAGCAAGTAATTTAGGATTATATGGCTACGAATACCTCTTATGGATTGGGTATACTTAAACCTAGTTGGTTTCAAAGATCTTTTACTTTAGGAAGACGCTCTAAAAACACATTTACGCCTAATTCAGAAAATGGATTAGCCGATACAGTTGCATCCATTCATAAAACTGTGATTCTTAAGCGGTTTCTAAAAAAAGAAGAGGCTTCAGATACAAGCTCCTTTCATTTGCAAGTAAAAACTTTGGGAAGAATAAGGGACACAGCATCAGAGCCTTTGACCGCTTTAGCGCAAGCAAAACAGCTTTTTGCAAGCCCTGAACAAAAGAACTTGCATGCAGATTCGAATCAAATCATGAGAAAATTCCAGTCAGCAAAAGATGCTTTTCAAAACGGATCTTATAAAGATGCAAAAAAAAGATTTAAGAAAATCCTACAAAAACAGTATCCAGAAAGAAGAACCATTGAGCTTTATTTAGCAACGATCTATTTACTACAAGATCATGCATATAAAGCTAAAAAGTATTTAGAGGGAAAACCCAAACGCTTCGCAATAGGAGATACTGTCTCTCTGTCACAAGCAATGTATAGCCATGTAATCTATTTGATCCATAAAAAAGAAGCACCAGAAAAAATAAGAGGTCCCTTTTTAATCCCTCAACTTTATGAAAAAGCGGAAGGTTTTTCTGAAGATGAAACGATAATGGCAAAGGCATTGTGTAAAAAATTTTGCATGAGTTCTTAAAGAGATGCTAGTTCAAAATGGGATTTTTAATGCCTGCAACTCTTTTTCATTTCTGGCTGTCCCAATATGTCGAATGACCTTCTCTGACGAGTTTTATTTGATTCACGGAAAGCGTGGGGCAGATCTGTACTTGTTTATGGGAAGATCTGGGATGGGTTTTAACTCGTACAAACATGGGAATATTGTAAAGAAGGAAGGGAAAATTTTACATCAAAATTTTGTTAACTCGGCATCACGATCACTGAAGTCGGGAGAAATTCTCGCTTTGTCTCCTTTGCTTTATCATGCATCTTCTCAAACTCTCCTCTCTTTTGCCTAACGAATTCAGTAGAATATTGCGTTCTTCTCTTCGCGTTTCGCTTATTTTGGTTTTCTCCCTTTTTGAGAGTTCTATTTTGTTCTAACAATGCTCTAACTAGTTCCTATTCTTTCTCCTTCATATCATCCGGATAGGCTTGCCTTTTCATTTTCCCTCTCTGAGTCTTGAAAAGACATCTAATATACAGTAATTTAAATTTCACAACACCCTCTAAGGCTGTGTAATAAAATTTCAGTTGACCCTTTTATTCTAAATACAGCATAATTTTTGGCAATTCAAAGGTGGCATGGCCAAGCGGTAAGGCAGGGGCCTGCAAAGCCCCGATCCTCAGTTCGAATCTGAGTGCCACCTTTTATTTCTAATTAAAACCTATGTTATATGTAGTCTCAACTCCTATTGGCAATTTAAAAGATGTTTCCTTTCGCGCGCTTGATGTACTTAAAGAATGCGACTATGTTTTATGCGAAGACACTCGTCATAGCCAAATCCTCTTAAATCACTATTCGATAAAAAAACCTCTAAAAAGCTTTCATCGTTTTAATGAAAGACATAGACTCGATCACGTTTTAGAAGATTTAGCAAAGGGAAAACATGTAGCACTCATTTCCGATGCAGGAACTCCTGCAATTGCAGATCCTGGTCTACAACTTATCTCTGAATGTCGTCAAAAAAAAATTCCAATGACAGTGGTCCCAGGAGCTTGCGCTTTAATTGTCGCCCTTGGGTTATCTGGCTTTTCACCTACTGTTTTTCAATTTCTAGGATTTGTTCCTAAAAAAGAAAAAGAAAGATTTCTAATTTTTAAAACAGCATTAGAATATAAAGGGACTAGCATCTTCTATGAGACCCCTCATCAAATACAGAAAACCCTATCTCATTTACAAAAACTAGATAATACAAGGTTTCTTTGTATTGTCAGAGAAGCAACTAAACTACATGAAGAGAGCTTGTTTGGAGAAGCGAGTGTTTTACTCGAGCATTTTCAAACCCATACCCCACGTGGAGAAATCGTCTTATTAATTTCAGAAAACCCGCAAGAACGTTGCCTAACAAGCAATATCATTTCGCATATTCACATATTGCAAGAAGAACTACATCTTAGTCGCTCTGAAGCCATTAAAATAATAGCTAAATTACATCAAATCCCTAAAAGAGAAATTTACAAAAAAGGCCTTCAGTTTGAAGACAACTCATTTGCGAAATAAGCTTTCTCTTTTTATACTCCTTCTATCAGATTTAACTAGGAGATCATTATGTCAACACTTAAGGAACTGATTTTTAAAGAAGAAGCCAGAAATAAACTACTGGAAGGAATAGATCAACTTGTAGACGCTGTTTGTAATACATTAGGTCCTAAGGGCAGCAATGTAGCCATAGAATCCTCTTGGGGAGCTCCTAGTATCACCAATCATGGAAATAACGTAGCTAAAGAAATTGAGCTAAAAGATCAATACACAAATATGGGAATTGCTTTAGGTAAAGAGAGCGCTGCAAAAATGAAAGAGCTGTGTGGGGATGGAATCACTACGTGTTTGATTCTACTACGAGCAATTGCAAAAAATGCCGCTAAACACATCACATCAGGATCAAGCCCTATTCACTTGAAGCGAGGAATAGAAAAAGCACTGGACGCCATTTTACATAATTTGAAGACAAATGCCATTCCTATTGAAACCCAAAAAGAAATACAAAATATAGCAACAGCCTCTGCCTCAGGAGATGAAACCATTGGAATCCTTATTGCTGAAGCTATTGAACAAGTAGGAAAAAATGGTGTGATTATCATAGAAGAGAGCAAAGGAATTCACACAAAGGTTGAAATAGTTAAAGGGATGCAATTTGATCGCGGCTATATCAGCTCCTCTTTTTGCACAAAAGAAGATGCCCTATGCGTAGAGCTACATAACCCTCGAATTTTAGTCACAGATAAAAAGATCTCATCTGCTCAAGAATTACTACCCATTTTACAATCCATTGCTACCTCTTCTTCTGCATTATTGATTATTGCAGAAGATGTGGAAGCAGATGCTCTTTCCACATTAGTGATTAATAAACTAAAGGGAATTCTTAAAGTGAGTGCGGTAAAAGCCCCTGGTTTCGGAGATAGCCGCCAGGAGATGCTCAAAGATATTGCCATATTAACAGGCGCTAAGTTTATCTCAAAAGAAACCGGTTTGTCTTTAAAAGATACGACTTTTGAGGATCTAGGCTCTGCAGAAAAAGTGATTGTGAGCAAAGATAAAACAATGATCATCACAGATGAGAGTAGAAGTGAAGAGATAAAAGTACGCATGAAACAGATTGCATTAGAAATTACAGAAGCTACCTCCTCTTATAACAAAGAAAAATTAGAAGAGCGTAAAGCTAAATTAGCAAGCGGAGCAGCGATCATCCGTGTAGGAGGTGCTATAGAAGCAGAAGTGAAACAAAAACAACAAGTATTTAAAGATAGTCTGAATTCTACAAGAGCTGCAATTGATGAAGGAATTGTGATTGGAGCAGGAATCGGGCTTTTAAGAGCTAGTCGCAATATACACGTGAACTTAAGTGATGAAGAAAATAGGGGAGCACAGGTTTTGATCCAAGCCTGCGAAGCTCCTCTTAAGCAAATCATTGCTAACAACGGCTTAGATAGTGCTGTTATTTTTCATGAGATTCTGCATAAAGAGTCGCAATTCGGATTCAATGCCCTAACAGGAAAAGTAGAAGATCTTTTAAAAAGCGGTATTATTGATCCATTGAAAGTGTTAAGGTCTGCTCTACAATGTGCTGTATCAACGGCTATCCTTATTCTTTTCTCAGAGGTTTTGATTGGTAACGCTCCTGAATAAGAGTAAAAAACCTGATCTTGCCTAGGCTTCTTTAAACCTAGGCTGGTTTTGTACTCAATCTGCAATAGAACGCTTTTTTGGTCGAATCTTAAGAAAATTAAACCTCTTGCTTTAAGATTTGATCTGTTAGCTCATACTTTTTTTTCGTTTTTCGCATTAACCATCATTAAATCCCTTGGATTCATTTGTTAACAGTACCCTAGATCATACAAAAAAATTGGTTATCAATTGAAAATAAATACATGAAAAAATAGAGTGAGCATTTAAGAGCAATATATTCATTCAAGGCTAATCTATGAAAGATCAACTCTCTTTAAAAAATCGTAAAAAACAAAGAAAAGAAATTCGCTCTGCTCAAAAAAAACCCATGATTCAAGAAAACTCTCTTGTAAAAACCCCTAAAAAAATCACGCAAAAAAGAAAAGAGTTAATAGACTCTTTCATAAGACACATGAAAATCAAGAAAGCTAGGCACAATACTAAAAACTCCCAACACACTACACCAGGAATTGGTATTACAACAACCGATGCTCAACCAGCACATACTCATATTGAAGGAGGTCATTGGATAAAAATCAAAATCAAACAAAATCTTGCCCAGCAAAAGATTTTGAATCGCAATGGATCTAAAAAAAAATAAGATCCCTTCTCTTAAAACCTTTTAGACTTGTGAAAAAGAAACACTTTAACCTGAAAACAGCTCCTTTTTAGTGGCTTATCTTCTTTTTTAAATGATACTGGCGTTAAATTAGAATCAGAAACCAAGATCCATCTAGAGAGATCCTCTTCATAAACCTTAAGCACCTAAATGTAAGTCCTGAAATCTTATTTTCTTCTTCTTCACTTACTGGATGAAGAAGATGATACGACAAACATTCTGCTCATTAGTTTATAGAGAAGAATTCTCAGATCGGTTAACCTAATGGCTTATCAGTATTTCAGGTTGCTATAATGGTTCGTTGCGCTCATATTTCAGATCTACATTTTGCAAAACCTTCTTGGAAAATTCATCAATTTTTTTCTAAGAGATGGATAGGGAATGCCAATTTCTACCTACGTAGACGCTCCCAATGTTGTTTTGAAAATATACAAGCGCTTCCCTTGCTCTTTAAACAATTAGAGGTTTCTAAGGTGCTAATTACAGGAGATCTAACTACTACCTCTGATGAAAAAGAATTCTTAATGGCACAAGCTTTTACACAAAAACTAGAAGAACAAGGCCTTTTAGTATTCTTTCTCCCTGGCAATCACGATCAATACACAAAAGCTGATTTTTTTCGTAAAACCTATTATCGCTTCTTCCCCTCTTATTTTTCTGAATCTACATGTCATTTAAAAGACGATGGATTAACAGTTGTTGAAATAGGAAACAAGTGGTCTGCTATTTTTTTAGATACCGCAATCGCTACTTCTCCTCTTGCGTGTTATGGTTTTTTTTCACCAGAGCTGGAAGAGAAATTAAAACAAGTTTTAAAGCAAATGCCTAAAAATCACAATGTACTGATTTTAAATCATTTCCCTCTCATTTATAACGAAACTCCTAAAAAAGGTCTTAACCGTTCAGAGGCTTTATGCGCTCTCATCAAAGAGTTTCCTCAAGTTCGTTTATATCTACATGGACATACCCATCGCCATTGTATTGCAGACCTTAGACCAAGCGATCTACCTATTATCTTAGATAGTGGATCCGTTGTGGAAAAAAAAATGGGCTCTTGGAATCTCATTGAATTCCATGAAAAGGAATTTTGGGTTGAGGGCTTTAAAATCATCAATAGCAAATGGCAACCCACTTCTCGCTCTTATTTTAAGGTGAATCATGTCTGAAAAATGGTACAAGCAAGGCTTACGTTTTCATTGTACAGGATGCGGTAAATGCTGTACGGGATCTCCTGGATACGTATGGGTAAGTGATAGAGAAGTGGAAGAGATCTCCCAATTTTTGCAAATAAGCTTTGAAGAGTGCATAAAAAAATATACTCGTAAAGTGGAAAGACGTCTCTCGCTTTTAGAGAATGACCTAAGTTATGATTGTATTTTTCTAAAAGATAAGAGCTGCCAGATTTATTCTATTCGACCTAAACAATGCCGCAAGTTTCCTTGGTGGTCAGAAAATCTAAAAACAAAAAAAGATTGGGAAGAAGAAGCCACACGCTGTGAAGGAATCAACCATGCTGATGCACCTTTGATCTCTTTTAGAGAAATAGAAAAACAATTAGATTCTTAAAAAAGCGGTGGTATATGGCAATTCCAGCAGATATTCGAAAACGCGCTGAGGCTTGGCTAAATAGCCCCTTTGATCTTGACACACAAAACCAAGTGCGTTTGCTCATGCAAAAACCGCAAGAGCTCATCGATGCCTTTTTTTGCGATCTTTCTTTTGGAACAGGAGGCCTGCGAGGGTTAATGGGGGTAGGGACTAATCGTTTAAACATCTATACTATTCAAAGAGCTAGCCAAGGTTTAGCAAATTATATCAATCAACAGAAAAAAACGGGCAAAGTTGTCATTGGATTTGATAGCCGACATCATTCTAAAGAATTTGCAGAAGAAGCTGCAAAGGTACTTGCTGCTAATCAAATTCAAGTCTTTTTCATCCATGAATTAAGACCTACTCCTTATATTTCATTTGCTTGTCGTTTTATGCGAGCAGATGCTGCTATTATGATTACCGCTTCCCACAATCCTGCTCAATATAACGGGTATAAAGTCTATTGGAGCGATGGTGGTCAAGTTGTATCTCCACATGATATAAGTATCGCAAAAGAAGTAGAAAAAATATCACAACCCTCACAAATCCATTTAAGTGATCTTTCTAACCCAATCATCCAACAAATCGGCAACTCTTTAGACCAAGCTTATTTACAGGCAATAGCCCCTCTACAGATTTTTCCTGAGCAAAACCATCAAATAGGTAAGGATTTGAAGATTACCTATACAAGCTTACACGGTACAGGTAGCACTATTGTGCCTCAAGCTTTAACACAGTGGGGTTTTGATCAAGTCTATCTAGTCAAAGAACAATGCCAGCCTGATAGCTCTTTTCCTACTGTTGCCTTCCCAAACCCTGAGTATAGAGAAACATTTACAATGGGTCTGAAATATATGCTAGATACCCAGTCCGATCTCTTAATTGCAACAGACCCTGATGCAGATCGGATAGGGATTGCCATTTTACATCACAACAAACCTATCCTGCTCGATGGGAACCAAGTAGCAGCCATTTGCGCAGACTACCTTGCTCAAGCATTGAGCTCAGAGCATAAAATGCCAGCTAAGGCAGCCATTGTTACAACGATTGTTTCAACGCAGCTCTTAAAAAGCATTGCAAAGCGATATAAGATGGAGTATAGGGAAGTTCTTACTGGATTTAAATATATTGGCGAGCTAATTCACAAGTGGGAGCAATCTCAAGAAAGCCCTTGTTTTCTATTCGGCGCTGAAGAATCCTGCGGCTACTTAATCGGTACTCATACAAGAGACAAAGATGCCATTGTCATATCTTGTTTACTCGCAGAAATTGCGCTATACGCAAAGAGGCAAAATCAAACCCTCCAAGATCGTTTAGAAAAGATTTATCAAACATATGGTCTTTTTCAAGAAAAGCAATTTTCTATAGATTTCGCACCTGGTAGAGAAAGCGTGAAAAAGATGGAGAACATTATGCAACAATTAAGACAAAATCCACCTAAGACAATTGCTGGAATAGACGTGCTTTATGTAGAGGATTATCAAAAAAGAATACGCTTTGATTTAAAATTTAAACAACAAAAAACTCTAGAGCTGCCCCTTTCTAACGTGTTAACGTTTAGGTTAAAAGATCAAAGCCGATTAATTATACGTCCCTCCGGAACAGAACCAAAAATAAAAATATACCTATCTACTCATTTAGATTCTTATTCTTTATTAGAACAAGGAATTGATCAATGCCAAACTCATTTAAACACTTTACTAACCGACTTTAAGCAATGTATCGTATGAATTATGACTTAGCTTTAGTCACTGGAGCTACATCTGGTCTGGGAAGAGCCTTATGTCATGCATTAGCTCAAAGAAACATCTCTTTAATCGCAGTGGGTAGAAATATCCAAAAACTAGAACTCCTCGCTAAAGAAATACAAACACCGATTCGAATTGTACAAGTAGACTTGAGCCAATCCCATCAAAGAACTACTCTTTGTACGCTGATTCAAGAGCTATGTCCTGATCTTGTGATCAATAATGCAGGGTTTGGTTTTTATGGCTCTGTTGTAGAACAATCTCTAGAACTATCACAGGAAATGATTCAAGTAAATATACAAGCCGTTATGGAGTGTTCTATAGAAACAGCTTCAGCATTAAAAAAAGCTAAAAAGCCAGGGTTAATCTTAAATATTTCATCCGCTGCTGCTTTTTTTTCCTATCCCCATTTTTCTGTATATGCAGCTAGTAAGGCATTTGTTTATCGTTTTTCAGAAGCTTTAGATGTAGAGCTATCTACTGATCACATTCGTGTGCTTACCGTCTGTCCTGGACAAATAGCAACAGACTTTCGTAAAACAGCCTCGCAGAACTTCTCTCAAAAACCAGATCATCTTACCTTATCTTGCAAAAAAGCAGTACGCTTGATCCTCAAACAAATCAGCCAAGGAAAAAGAGTACAAATCATCGATTTAAGATATCGCTTGATCGTCTTTTTAGCCCATTTTATTCCCAAGAGTTTTCTCTTGTCTTTCTTACAAAAATCTCTAAGTAAAAGATATAGAAAAAATTCCTAAATCCTACTTCTTTAAACTCAAAGGCCCTGATCCAAAATGTGTAATTAGCAAGGCTGCACCTAACAAAGCAGTGTTTTTCATAAACATCGCTTGTTGCATATCATGCATCATAGGGCTAGAAATGATCCAAAACTTATGCATCATATAAGTAACAGGAACTAAAAAGATCACTAGTAACCAAGCTCCGTAGCGCGCTTTATAACCTAAAAAAACGCTTAATCCTCCTATAAGGGCTAATAATCCTGAAAAAGGGACAAATATATTTGCAAACAATACACCTTGACTTGCAGCAAAATCGATAGTTTTAGCAGTAAAATGCCCAAAAGAGGCCAAAATAAAAATGGCAGAGTACAATACTCTACCTAAAAACACTAGATATTTTTTAATACAATCCTTCCTTATTGTAAGGCCATTTCCTCCTCAAAATAGAAAAGAATTTTTAATTAGTAAATAGAAAATCTGCTTCTTCTATATTTTTAAGGTGCTAGTTCCTAGAGGAATATTTAATACGCAAATGACGTGTAACAATTAAAGATTTAACGATTGCTCTTTTTACTTTTCCTAACTCTTCAAACGTTAACTGAGATTCATTAAATTGCCCATCTTCAGCTTTTTCATCTATTAACTTATCAATCATATCAATAATGGATTCTTCCGTAAGTTCTTCCATAGAACGAGAAGCCGCTTCTATTGTATCAGCAATCATGATAATTGCTGATTCCCTGCTGCGCGGTTTAGGGCCTGGGTAACGAAAAAGATTTTCATTCACTTGATTCGCATCACTACCCATTTGTTCCATTTGCCTACAATAAAAATAGTAAACCATTGTTGTCCCATGATGCTCGCGAATAATATCGATAAATCCTTGTGGAAGATGATGTTTACGGGCTAATGTTTCCCCTTCTGACACATGAGCAATAATGACTTGCGTTGATTCCATGGGAGTGAGTAATTGATGGATGTTAAATCCTCCAAATTGATTTTCTGTAAAATAATGAGGATTAAATAACTTACCGATATCGTGATATAAAGTAGCTACTCTGCAAAAAAGCCCATTAGCACCAATAGCTCTAGCTCCTGCTTCTGCTAAATGCCCTACAACTAAACAATGTTGATACGTTCCTGGTGCTTCCAAGCTCAAGCGATGCAATAACTCATGATTAGGGTCCATATATTCCATTAAACTCATATCTGTTGTTATATGAAATACACTTTCTAAAATAGGTAATAGAGCAAAAGTAAGAATAGCAATTATACATAAAAATACAGAACAACTCATTACATCTGGAATTAAATTAAATCCCCACAAAGCATTTTTAGCTAAATTCAAACCAAGTATAGGTAAAAGAATAGATAACCCAACTTTGCCAAAAACAGAAAATATTTGCCTTCTCTTATGCAAATTATGCGTAAACAAGACTGTAGTAAATACCGCAACAAAATTAATTAAGATAAAAGGAATATAATTTACTGCTAAAACAATTGAAAACAAAGATAAAAAAAATAAGGAAAAGATCAAAGCGAGTTGCGTTTCAAATAAAACACACATTAATATAGAGACAAAAGGCACTAGAATGGGAATACGAACAAATTCAATCAGGTAATTTTCTTCAAATAGCAGTAAATGCTCCACTAAGGAAGAAAAAATTAAAGTCAGAATAAAAATTAATACCAAAAGAGCTAATTTACGTACTGACTGTAAAACAGTATAGTAGAAAATATTTAAAAATGCAATAATCGAAACAAGTAAGGAAAACGCTATTAAAAAGCTACTTAACAACGTCTTAAAAGCCCATCGATCTCGAGATTCTGCTAAGGCGTGCTTCATAGATTTTAACATTGTCAAGTGTCGTTGAGAAACCCTTTCGCCTACTTTAATAATTTGACTTCCCGGTTCAATATGGGTATAACGTGGAACAACTCGATCCTGAATGCTGTGCTTGATGCTGCGCTCTAAAGAAAGATCTTTTTGAAGAAGCCAAAGCTGTTTAGAAAAGTGTGCAAGAATAAAATCAATTGCCTCTGAATGCAAATGACCTATTTCCTTTAACCTACCTTCTAGTTTTTGCCAAAATCGCTCAGGTAGAACCTGTTCTTCTTCCATATTTTCTTTAGCTAGATGAAGAACGGAAATTCCTTTAGTAGGAATATCAAGCTCATGCATTTTATTTAAGGTGCGTTGATCGGTAAAATGTACCTGAATTAAAATTTCCTCTAATCGATCTAAAACAGTATAAATATTTTCAAAAGTGCTCTTACTTAATTTAGAGCGCCAATTTGGATTTTGAACTAAAGAAATTTCTAATTCTTTGAGATAGCTGCGGACTTGATTCTCATCTATACGGTAGAAAGAACTCACATCTCTTACAGCCTCCTGTTTTAGCATTCTCGTAGCTTCTAGATCTGGGAAATCAAAAGCGATTTGAGCACTCACATAGCGCGGCGATAGACTACCAACTTCTGGTAAATCAACTAAAACTTCTCGGTTATTAATAAAAAAAGTCAAAGAAATGAGTAAAAGTGTAAACAAGAAAAACCGTTTGGCATCATGGCCTTCAAACCACTTTCGCCATTTACGTAAATCTAATTGGTTTTCTTCAATCCCTGCTTCTTGCATAAGGGGTTTAAGCGTTAAAAACTCCCTTTGAATCTATCTTTTCCATTATAACAGATCCCTGGCAATTAATAACTACCTTTTCTAAGGATAAAAATTATTTTTTGCACACTTTTAACGATCTCTTTGGCTTCTAAATGCTTTTTTTGTATGATAATCAAAGCGTTATCATAGCTAGAGGATTTCGTGAATATTTCTTATAGAAAATATAGACCACAGCTTTTTGCAGATATACTTGGACAAGATGCCATTGTTACCACCTTAAAAAACGCTCTCCATCATTCAAGGTTAGCTCATGCTTATCTTTTTTGTGGCCTACGGGGAACAGGAAAAACCTCTCTCCTAAGGATTTTAGCAAAAGCACTGAACTGCCAAAACCTCAATGCAGAATCTGAGCCTTGTAATCAGTGTAATTCTTGTTTAGATATCTTAAACAATTGTTCTCTAGATGTTTTAGAAATCGATGGAGCATCCCATAGAGGTATTGATGATATTCGTCAAATGAATGAGACAATCGACTATGCCCCATCACAAGGTAAATATAAAATATATATTATCGATGAAGTGCATATGCTGACAAAAGAAGCTTTCAATGCTCTTCTTAAACCTCTTGAAGACCCTCCCCCTAGTGTTAAATTTATCTTTGCTACTACAGAACCACATAAAATTTTGCCAACTATCATTAGTCGTTGCCAACGGTTTGATCTTAATCGTATCCTCCCTGAGTTCATTGTCAAAAAACTCAAACAAATTTTAGAAAATTTAGAAATCCCTTATGAAGAAGAAGCTCTTTTTCTGATTTCTGAGTTATCTGATGGAGCACTACGCGATGCAGAATCTCTACTAGATCAGCTCATCTGTTTTGACAACTCTTGCATTACTGTAAAAAATGCCACTACTACTTTTGCTTTAATTGATAAATCTATCTTTTTCAAGCTAGATAAGGCAATGGAAGAATACGATCTTAAAGTTGCTTTTGAACTATCTCAGGACCTCTTTTCAAGCGGTAAAGACCTTTCCTATTTTATCAGCCAGCTCCTCCATCATTATCGCAATTTAATCCAATATAAGTTGGATCGTTTTCCTATTTGTTTATTCGGAAATCAGCACAGCAATTATAAAACATCTTCTACTTATTACACTTTAGAACAGTGCTTGGATGTTTTAGATTATCTGATTCATTGGCAGCAAATGATGAGTAAACTATCTGTAAAGCAAATTTTAATTGAAACTATCTTATTATATATCATTCGTTCTAAATATCGCGTTCATTCTTCTACGCTTGTACAACGCTTGATTCAATTAGAATCTAAATTATCTATACCAGCTATTCCTTCTCCTAAGCTATTAGATCCAATAGCTAAGCCAATGGAAAATAAACCTCTACCTTCCTCTACTATTCAAGAATTAAAAACATCTACCCCAACATCTTTACCCTCTGCACACCAAAGCAGGTATGATACCTTATTGCGATTTGCTGCTGTAGAATTAGAAGCTGTAGTTAAAAAGGAGTTATAATTTATATGGGCAGTGGTTATTCAAAAGCAAAGAAACAAGCAAAACTCATGGAGCAACAACTCGAAACAATGCGCAATGAATTACAAAATAAAAAAGTGACAGGCACAAGCTCAGCTGGCCTTGTCACAGTTGTGCTAAACGGAGAAAAAGAGCTTCTAGAAATAAAAATTAAACCAGAGTGTTTAGATCCCAATGATCCTGAAGGATTGCAAGACTTAATCAAAGCAGCTTGTGAAGATGGCTATCAACGGTTATCTAGTGAATCAGGTCCTCTCCCATTTGGCCTCAATCTCTAGAACTTCTTTAAAAATAGTGTTTTCACATTTTAAGCAATGCTAAAAATTGACCCAAACTTTGATTTTGGGTCGATTAAATCGATACATCATCAAAAAATGGATGATTCTAAAGCTATAAGTGATGCATGTCGGTTAAATC
The DNA here is from genome assembly GCA_031281085.1 of Chlamydiales bacterium. Classification (GTDB taxonomy): domain Bacteria; phylum Chlamydiota; class Chlamydiia; order Chlamydiales; family Rhabdochlamydiaceae; genus Rhabdochlamydia. The sequence goes on from JAITFW010000081.1 coordinate 18,310, forward strand.
TAAAAAGATGTAATACCCTTCTCAAGAGTTTCTAGCACAACAGCTTTACGCTTGCTAAAATATTTATCTTTACTAACAGATGCCATAAAATTAGAATAGATCTTGAGCTCTATAATTCTTCCCTATTTTGGAAGTATACTTAATAGGAGAATGAGCGAGCTCTTTTTAGTTTGCAAATGATTTTCTTTAAATTTCTGCAAGAGATAGAAACTATCGATTGCTCATCATTTTGACACGAGGGTAAAGGCTCTACCAACAGCTTCTAGAGCTTGGTAGATACTTGTAAAGAAAGAGGCAAGCTTGATAAAACTGAGAAGATATTCGCATGCACAGTCGGTGAGATTGCTAATTACATGAAAACAATCTATTAATAGACTTCTTTCGAAATTAAACTTTTGAGTATACTTCCCTATTTTCTTGAGAGGACATTCCATGAAATTTGAAATAGTAAAACACTTAGACGACGAGAAGTTTCGTCGCCTAACAGGAGAAGCGATCCACCTTTGATAAGATGGTGACGATCTTAGAGCAATCCGTTAAGAACAGAAGAGAGAATAGCGGAAGAAAAAAGAAACTCCGTTTGGAAAATGCATGGCTTATGACATGGGAATACATGAGAGAAAACAGGACTTACATTCATGTAAGCCAAAGTTACAGAATAAGAGAAAGTGCTATCTACAAGATAGAGAGGTGGGACGAGGATACATGGATCTAAGCATCCTGACTTTGCATGACCGGGTCGAAAGGCACTCCTAAAGAGTGATGTTGAATATGAAGCAAATGATGATCGATGCAACAGAAACACCTATTGAAAGGCCAAAAAAAAGCACACGCTGAAGACGCAGATTGAGGTAGATAAAAAACTCCACCGAATCAACTGTACAGCCTTTTGCAAAGAGAAGAAACATGATTTCCGATGATTCAAAGAGACAAAAACACAAATGCATCCGGCCATAATCGTGTTAACAGACAGTGGATATCAAGGGTTACAAAAGATCCATACCAAAACACAAATGCCAAAAAAAAGAAGCAAGAAGAATCCTCTGACAGAGGAAGATAAGAAAAATAACCGACAACTTTCAAGCGATCGGGTTCTCAATGAAAACGAGATCGGTAATCTGAAGCGGTTTAAGATCACATCCGACCGGTATAGAAATAGGCGTAAAAGATTCTCCTCACGCTTCAATCTCATTGCGGGAATCTACAACCTGGAGCTGGTGCAAAGATATTCTAGTACAGCTATGAAACGGATAGAAAAGCAAGAAGCAGAGGTTATCTTAAGCATAGCCCCTCTATTAAGAACATTTGATAAGATACTTGAGGAAGTAGAAAAACTCGATAAAGAAATGCTTAGATTGATCAACCAAGATAAAGAAGAGCAGCTGCTCATGACAATCCCTGGTATAGGGCCTGTAAAGGAGTTTACATGTCTTCACACCTATTTCCAGCCCCGGATTCTCTCCAGGCGGAGAATCTCCAGAATCCTCTTGGGTCCTTTGCCAACTTTCAAGATATGAAAATTTCTCAAGATGTTGATCTTAAAAACAGAACTAAAAAAGAGCAAAACAACTGACTTCAGAGATCGTGATGCCGAGTTTGCACGAGTTAAAACTCATCCCAGCTCTTCCCACAAATAAGTACAAATCTATCATGCTTTCCGATAACCCGTTAGACATGAAAGAAAAGTAGAAATCCAAATATACTCTAGCTATAAGGTGAGGAAGCAAAAAGATACCTTAATATCCATTGGATAACTGCTTTTGATTTATGAAAACGGAGGAGGTAGGATTCGAACCCACGGTCGGTTGCCCGACTGCTGTTTTCAAGACAGCCGCGATAGGCCACTCTGCCACTCCTCCTTAGGAGACGTAAAGATTATAACGAATACGTTTTAATTTTCAAGCAAACTGATTTAAAAATTGCAAATTGTTTTCAGTAAACAATCGAATATCTTTCACCCCATAAAGAAGCATAGTAACTCTTTCAATACCCATTCCCCAGGCATATCCGGAATATTCTTCTGGATCAATATGAGCGTTTTTAAGAACCTGTGGATGCACCATACCAGCTCCTGCAACTTCTAACCAGCCTGTATGTTTACATAATCTACATCCTTGTGCTTTGCAAGAAGCACAAGCAATATCCACCTCAAGACCTGGCTCTACAAAGGGAAAATAGCTGGGACGAAAACGTGTTTGAATAGATGAACCAAAGAGTTTTTTCCAAAATTCATCCATAGTGGCTAGCAAATCTGCAAATGTGACTTTGCGGTCAACATACAAGCCTTCTACTTGATGAAAAAACACGTGTGATCTACTGCTAATTGTTTCATTGCGATAAACAGTTCCTGGAGCGATAACTCGAATAGGCGGTGTATTTTCTTGCATTACACGTAGCTGCGTATTAGAGGTATGCGAGCGCAATAACAGATCTTTTGTAATATAAAAAGTATCCTGCATATCTCGAGCTGGATGATCTGGAGAAAAATTTAATCCTTCGTAATTGTAATAATCACTATCTATATCAGGACCATACTGCACAGAAAAACCCATATTACAGAACAAATCTATAACTTTATTTAAGGTTAATTGTAGCGGGTGTCGTCTACCGATGAATCTCTTTCTCCCGGGAATCGTCACATCTATTTTTTCTTCAGATAAGCGTTTAGTTTGCTCTAGATTTAAAAAGCTTTCAAGCCCATTTTGACAAAGTTGCAAGATTTCTTCTTTAAGATCGTTAATCTCTTTTCCTATTTGAGGTCGAAGATCTTTAGAGGCTTCTTTTAATCGTTGCATTACGCATTGAATCAAGCCTTTTTTTCCGAGGTACTTTATCTTCAGCAGCTCAACATCTTTGCTGTTTTTAATTTGTGATAAATCAGATTGAAATTGCTTTTGAATAGAAGAAATGGTATCGCGCACAAAGAAATCCTTCTAGATACGCGCTTGTTTGTAAACAAGCGCTTTTTAAAAAAACAAAAATCTAACCAAATGCAAGTTTAGCAGTATTTACAATGGCAGCAAATCCTTTAGGATCGCTTTCTGCCATTTCAGCAAGCCTTTTGCGGTTAATTCGACAATGAGCCAAAGACATACCGTGAACGAGCTTACTATAAGAAATTCCGTTTATTTTTGCTCCTGCACTAATACGAGTAATCCATAAACTGCGGAATTCTCTTTTCTTCAGTTTGCGATGACGATAATTAAAAGCTTCTGCTGACAACAGCGCATCTTTTGTTAAACGAAGATGATTTTTGCGATCTCCAACAAATCCCTTAGCACGCTTGAATAACCTGTTGCGGGAACGCTTGGAAGCCACAGAGTTTGTGACTCTAACCATATAAATTCTCCATTATTTTTTAAAATCCTAAGAGGGTAATTCACCCTACTCCCATTAAACGAGCATACATTTTCACCTGCCCTTGATCTACTAATGAAGGACAGTGTAATCTACGCTTCCTCTTGGAAGATTTTTTTGTCAATATATGACGACATCCAGGAGATCGACGAACTAGTTTTCCTGTTCCTGTCACTTTAAACCTGGCAATTACCGCCTTTTTCGTTTTCATTTTTACTTTTTTTGGCACAGATTACCTCAATTCTTAAACTATTTTACTGCTCTTCTTTGCAATCCCCGGCGCTAACACAACGGATAAATTACGTCCAAGCACTTTAGCCGGAGCTTCAGGGGTAGCTATATCAACAAGAGCTTTACACATTCCTGAAACTGCTTTTTGGGCATATTCAGGCCGCACCATATCTCTGCTGCGCAATGCACAAGTAATCCGAACTTTATTCCCTTTAGAGATGAAGTCACGTGCGTGTTTTAATTTTACCTCGATATCATGGTCATCTGTATTTGGCTTAATCTTTATTTCTTTAACCTTAACCTGATGCTGCGATTTTTTTTGTTCTTTCTCTTTTTTTTTTATTTGATAACGATATTTACGATAATCGATCACTTTACAAACAGGACAAGTCGCATTTGGAGCAATTTCTACTAAATCCAGCCCCATTTGCTCTGCTTTTGTCAAAGCCTCGGCTAATGACATAATTCCTAATTGATTTCCTTCTTTATCAATTAAACGCACCTTTAAAGCGCGAATTTCTCTATTGGTTCTCAGATTCAGAGTTCTTACCTCCAGTTACCATTTGTATCCGTATGCTCTGTTTTTGGTTTAAGCCAGACTCATGTAAAGTAAACATATTTTTTAAACCCTCCTTTTCACCAATAAGCACAATTATAAGAAACAGGATCTTTAGTTGCCTCATGGAAATGCTGTGTTAAAGAGAGATGTATCGATCATCATTCACTACAATTAATTACGCACATTTTCACTAGTTAACCAAAGCGGTAGCTTACCTCCTGTTTGCTCAACAAGTAGTCCTATCATTCTTTCTAAATTGCCAAACATAGAACGCAGAAGAATGACTTCTTGACCGTCCTTTAAAAGACTTAAAAAAGGCCCTTGCCACCATCTTTTTAAGCTATCTGCAATGTGTATTTCTATACGTTCTATACAACTAGAGCGACCTTTCTCCTCTATACGATACTCTAACTGCAATTTCTTTAAGGCTACTTGCATAATAGATAAACGCATATCACTTTTTTTTCTCATTTTACTATAAGAACCACGTAAAACGATTTCGAATTCAAAACCCAAGATTTTAGGGATTTTTAAAATGAATTGCAAGGAAGAAATACACTCTTTTAATAAGTTCTCTTTTGAGCAAAATAAATGAGTAAAATCAGCTAAATGGTAAAAAGACTGAAAAAGCCCTTGTTGCATATCGCTAGGATCTGGATTCGTCACCCATGCAAGCTCTGCTAATCTATTCATTTTTTTTTGAGAATTTTGAAAGACCTGTTTGTGATATGCGATTACAGGATTAAAGTCTTCTGCAGGAGCTAGCAAATAAGGAGAAGTGATCAATGCAACATTCTCTTTGATAGACTCTTTTTTCCAGTAGCTTATGAAAAACTCTTTTAAAACCTCTGCTTTAGATAGCCAAACCCATCCTTCCTGATGTTCTAAAGGCATGAAAAGCTCCATGTCACAAATGAGCTGAAGGTGATTGTGCCCCTGCCAAAATGAACGCTTTTGCTTGCAAGAACTATTTGCTATGCCAACAATCCGAACAAGCCTTGGGATAAAAGAGCAAATGAAAAAAGACTCTTTTAATTTTGCTGTAAATGCAGCTCTCTTTGCAGGAAGACTTAAATGAGGAACCCATGTAGCAAATTCTCCTATTTGCCCCATGATGACTAAAGAACAGGAGTATCTTTTTAACTTTTTGGCGATTAGATATTGTTTTTGATGCTCCATCCACAAGGCAGCATTATGAGGTGCCATCTCAAGAGATCTCAAAACTCTATCTTCTTTATAAATCATTCTCATTCTATCTTCAATGACCCCTAAAAGATGGGGTTTAAAATCGAAGGGAAAAACGATATCATAAAAAAAACAACTCTCTGTCCCTCGGCCTTCTACTAAAAGCGCTTTTGGAAACAATTCTACAACTGCTGCTGCTAAGAGCAAAGAATGTATTTGATTTGCAATTATATCGTTATTTTTAGACATAGAAAACTTGGGATATAGCTGACTCGAACAGCTGACCTCCACGATGTCAACGTGGCGCTCTAACCAACTGAGCTAATACCCCATTCATAAATAAGTTTAGATTTCTAGGCATGATACCGAACAGATGGAATTCTAATCAACTTCTTTAAAATAATTTAAATTTTGTTAAAGATAATTGATTGAATCTCCTTTTGGATTTACAATTAAGCACCTGCTTTTTTTAAAAGATTTTTATGGATGATTTACCTGTACACTCCCACTTAGAATTGGCACGCTTTTATTGGAAAATGACCTTGCAACCAGGAGATTGGGTGATTGATGCAACTTGTGGAAATGGTAAAGACATTTTGCAGCTAGGAAAATGTTCTTTAGGCGGAATTATCGGCCTAGATAAACAACAAATTGCCATTGAGAATACCACTACTTTAGTAAAAAATCATTTACAAGAAGACCAACACAAAAAAATACATTTATTTTGCACATCGCACATTCATTTTCCTTCTCTTGCTTACAAACACCCTATCCGCTTAATTATATACAATTTAGGATATCTTCCGGGTAGTGATAAAAAAATCACTACCCTTACGGAAGATACACTCAAAAGCCTTAAAGGTGCGCTAGAGCTGATTATGTCAGGTGGGCTCATTACTATTTGCTGCTATCCAGGCCATGCAGAAGGAGCTAGAGAACAAACCTTATTATTACAGAAAACCCAAGAATTACCCCCTTCTCAATATACGATTTGCCATCATTCCTGGCCAAATAAATACGCGTCTGCTTCTTTGCTATTGATTCAAAAAAAGAATAGTTATTAAATCATTTGTCGTATCTCTTTTGTCTATTCTTTTAGCTAAAACAAGAACCGATAAAAAAAGTTTACATTTTAAAAATAATAATATATCAATTTTATTGAAGAGATTTATAAATAAAAAAAGAAAAAACCACAAAATGAAAAATAACGAATAGCAAGCAATAAAGATATTTATTAGCATTGATTTCTAAATAAATTAGAAATAGAATTAAGTGTGAGGTTAATTATACTTAATTAAGATTAATAAATAAAACAATTAATTAATATGACACAAAAAATTACCTGTTTAAGCTTGCATTTTAAGCTGCAATCTCTTTCTGAAGAGATCAGATATTGCTTTGTTTCTCCTAAAGCATACGAGTATTTTTCTAAGCAGCTATCAGCTATAGAGAAGGAAGTTCAAAATTTATATCCAATAGATCTTTCTTTTGCTAATCATTCTAAAGAAATTCTTGTCAGTCTATATAGACAACTTGAGGATCGCTTAGTAGAACAAGAAATTAATTTAATTAGGCATAGATCTGAAGAACTAAAAGAGCAAGTGACTCGTAAAGCAATACGCATCTTAAAACAACAGATTCACGATTTTGAATATCACCATCGCCCTGCTATTGCTGATAGACAAGTAGTTGCAGAAGCCAAAGTGATTCTTAAGCAAGCAGAAAAAACCCTTAAAAAAAATAAAAATCCCTCTCAATTGAACTGGTTTCCCAAACAACAAACCTCGCTTTATTTAGGATTTTACATCGAATATACGGAAGAATTATTTGAAATTGCAGCTCTGTTATATAACGACCAGATTAGCCAGGCAAAACACCGTTTTCACCTTTTACCCGAGGAATATAAAAAACACGTGCGTGGGAATATGGAATTTTTAAATACAAACATTTTTGAAAATGCTCTTGAAACCATCCAATGTTTAATAGGAACAGCTCGGGAATTGGTAGGCACACATGAAGGATTTCCTTCCAAAGAAGAAGTGGATGAGATCTTTTTGGAATTATTTGAAATCTTAGATCAAGAAAAAGCAATAGGCGATCCTTGCATGTTTAAATCAAAGGCTTTTGTAGGATAAGCAACGCTTTTAGCTTCTTTCATAATAGAAAAACTGCCACAGACAACTGTCAACTCATTTGCTTGAAAAGCAAAGCTAAAAGCTGCTTTAACTCCTTCTTCTATACTCTGGTGACAAGTACAAAAGGAGGAAGGCATATCTTTTAATACAAAAGAGAGCTCCTTTGTAGACACTAACCGATTACTTCCCTGGACTAGATGAATATGTATTGCAACAGGTGCTATTAATTCTAAACAGCTTTCATAATCCTTATCTTTTGAAAAGCCTACTACAAAACGCAACCGCCTTTTTGGGAAAAAGGAATGCAATGCTTGCAAAAGATAAAATATAGCTTCTGGATTATGCGCTACGTCAAAAATGACATCTCCATAAACTTCAAAACGACAACTAGGCCGCAAAATAAGAGCTTGATCTATGGCTTTTTGATGTAACCTAAAATCAGTTTTCAGTTGCTCTAAGGCATGTTTAGCGATTTCACTGTTTTCTTCGTCAAAAAAGTGAAAACCTTTACTCACATAGAAAACTGAGCAATTTAAAGCATAAGCAAGGTCATAAATAGATTGAAAACGAGCTCTAGGCCCTAAAATAACAGGAACTCTAGGCTTTAAAATGCCCGCCTTTTCAAAAGCGATCTCTTCTAAATTTTGACCTAAGAATTGTACATGCTCTTTACTAATAGAAGTAATCACCGTAAGAATAGGACTTAATATATTCGTAGCGTCTAATCTACCGCCTAATCCCGTTTCAATAACTGCTATATCTACACGTTTTTCACAGAAAAATGCAAAAGCTAAAAAAGTCATAAATTCAAAAAAAGAGAGATCCAATCCTAGCTTTTGACGCACTTGAAAAAGGTTTTCCGCTCCACAGATCATTTCTTCTTCAGAAATGCATTCTGAGTTTATGCACATTCTCTCACGCAACGAATGAATATGAGGTGAAGTATATAACCCAACACGATAGCCACAATATTCTAAAGCTTTAGCTATTTTCATAGAGACAGAACCTTTTCCATTGGTTCCTGCAATGTGAATAGTAGGATACGTACTTGTAGGATACGAAAGTGCTTTATTCAAAGACTGCACATTTTCTAGAGAGCTTAACCTCTTTTTCAATAAAGGTATTTCTAAAATCTGTTTGAGTATTTTTTTATAACTAGACATCTATTTTATAATAAATTTTGAAAAATCGAAAAAAAAGTATCTCTATCCACCCATGAACAACCCAAAGGCAAATAGCTTTTTGCACTTCCGTGATAATCAGATCCCCCACTGATTAATAAGCCTTTGGACTTAGCTAATTGAATCCATCTTTTTTCTCGAGCAGAAGAAATTTTCGCGTAATAGCATTCTATTCCATCAAAGGGTAATTTGAAGAGATTTTTTATAAAGATAGAGCAAGACAAAAGATGAGGATGAGCTAGAAAAACTTTGCCCTGAGCTTGGTGAATTAAATGTATTGTTTCCTCTATCTGAAGTAATTCTCCTTGATAAAAACACGGTTGATGATCTCCTAGATAATGAGTAAATGCTTCTTGTATAGAGTTCACATAGCCTTTTTTTATCATTAATTGCGCAATATGAGGACGTCCAAGAACCCCTTTTAAACTATCTAGTTCTTCTTGATCTATAAAAATTCTTTTAGAATGCAATTTTTCTAAGATCACTTGATTTCTCTTTGTTCGATTGAACTGTTGCTCCTTACAGAGCGTTTCCATAACAGAACTAGATAAAACAAAATCATAAGCTAATATATGAACGCTTTGATCTTCGAATCTGCAGGAAAATTCCACTCCTGCGCCCAAGAAAATCCCAAGTTCTTGAGCAACAGGAACGGCGATTGTATAAGCAGCAATCGTATCGTGATCTGTAATGGATAGCCCCTGCAGACCCATCCTCTTTGCTTGATGTAGCAACTCTTCAGGGGTATTTGTCCCATCACTGCAATTGGTGTGACAATGCAAATCAGCGCGAAACATCTAAACGATATGGGATACAAAGAATTTCCATCTTTAAATCAACCCCCTCTTTCTCTTTTACTCTCTTTTGGATAAGCTCTATTAACGCGCAGACTTGACTAGCAGTGGCCCTTTTTTTATTAATAATGAAGTTTGCATGCATTAAAGAGACTTCAGCATCTCCTATACAAGTACCTTTAAGACCGCATTTTTCAATAAGTGCCCCTGCCGATAGCCTATCAGGATTACGAAATATGCACCCCGCTGATAAATCTTTATAAGGCTGCGTTTTGATTCGATAACCTATGAGATCAAGCTGTTTTTTTTTGGCATCTTCTGTTTTAGTTAGCTTAAACTTCGCTGCTACAATTGCCCCTTTTTGGTTTTGAAAAGAAGAAAATCGATAGGAAAAATCTATCTGGTCACGGGATAAAACTTCTATTTTACCGTTTTGTCGAATAAACGTAACCTCTTGTAAACAATCTGCTGTTTCAAAAGAAGAGGTACCTGCATTCATGTAGATTGCACCTCCAACAGAACCTGGAATCCCTGAAGCAAACTCTAAACCGGATAAACCTTTTTTTGCTGTTTGAGTTCCTAAATAAGAAAAACTATAGCCTGCACCAACAGATACAACTTCTTGTTCAAACGAGCAAAAATTAATTTTATTTAAAATAACCAAGCCTTTAAACCCATCATCGTGGAACAAACAATTCGAGCCTTTACCTAAAATGAAAAAATTTCGTCTGTGTATAAAGCAATAATGTAAAACCCTTTGCATCCCTTCTATCGAATCTATCGAAACAAACTCATATGCTGGACCGCCTATTTGAATGGTTGTATAATTTTTTAACAATTTCCCAGATTGAAACACTAACATGGCTTTATAGATCGATACACGCTATCTAAAACAGCATTGACAAAATTAGCGGATTCTCTTGTAGCAAATTTACGAGATAAGCGAATCGCTTCGGAAATAGTGATTTTAAAAGATCGCTCTGGACAATAAAGCAATTCATAAACACCTAGGCACAAAATATTATACTCCACCTTAGGTATACGATTGATCTGATAATTCTGCGCATGCTCTTTTAGCATCGCATCTATCTCCTCTTTTCTAGCTACAATTAGCTGCTGCATAGCATATGCTTCACGAACTACCTTTTTTGTAATAGCCACTTTTTCCATAACCATAGCTCTTATATCCTCCAGTGGACAGGGATTAAAATCAGCACTATAAAGGAGCTGAAACACAACCTCTCGAAACTTATACGGAGAAATCATAGATGATCAACCTTGGAGTAAAATTATGGATTACTTATCATAACAGATTCCTTAGTTTGCTACCATTCTTTACATTCTAGTGTCTCAAACACCTTATCTCTTAAGCTCTATGGAATAAAATATTTTATTATATAAAAATACTTATTGCACCTGTCTGCTTTTCTTGTTAACCTCAGTTGTTCCTAATTTTTGAATAAAGGGATTGTTTTGTTAGGAATTTTTTTAGATACAGAAACTAATGGTTTAAATCCACAAAAACACAAAATGATAGAAATTGCTTTTCAAGTCATAGACCTTACGACAGGCACTTGTAAAGACTCTTTTGAGTCAGTCATCGCTATCCGTTTGGAAGATTGGCAAAAAAGCGATCTTAAGAGCTTAGAAGTGAATGGATTTAACTGGGATATGGTATGCCAAGGGCTGCCTTCTCAACTTGTAGCTAAGCAAATACAAGATTGTTTTGCTAAAAACAAAATCACCCGAGGCAAAGCTGTTTTCATTTGTCAAAACCCCTCTTTTGACCGTGCTTTTTTTTCTTACCTCATTGACCCTGAACTACAAGAATCTCTTCTCTTTCCCTATCATTGGTTAGATCTAGCTTCCATGTACTGGGCAGAGGCCATACGCCAAGCAAAAATGGGTCTAGGACTTTTTCCTTGGGAAACAGGTTGCTCTAAAGACTCTATTGCAAAGGCATATTCTCTTGGAAGTGAACAGTACCCTCATCGAGCCATGAATGGGGTTCTACACCTTCTATTGTGTTACAAAGTCATTGTAGGCTTTCCTAAGATGCTTTAAGTCGAACAATCTATGGATCGATTTAAAGAAAACGTTTTGTTTTTTTTCAAGCAATGTATAAATGATTTTAATAAAAAAAATTAAATTTTTTATTTTAGCAACGTCTTTTCTGGATCCGACATTCATCACCACAACTCGGAATAGTATATTTTTTGATAAATAGGGCCAAAAGCGCGAAGAATAATCCGGTGTCGCTCTTTTATATTTGTGACTTGCTGTTTTTTTCCCCATATTGAGCAGTTTGCAAAAAAGATCCTTTGATTTATTTTTCTCTTATTTATTTCAGGAGAAAAAATGGCTGTAGAAGTATTTTCGGAGAGGATAGATCACTTAGGTATTATTGCAGGAGTTATCCAGGATTTCAATTTGACTAATGAGATAGTCTGTGTATAGATCAAGAATATCTTTAGACTTATTTTACTCCATATTACAGAAAAAACTATGCCTATCTACTTTCTTTTTTTTAAGTGCTTGTTTTTGTAACATGAGTGATCCATTGATTTTTAGGGTCTTTTGCGTAAGCTGAGTAAATGATATACAAATAATATAAAGAAAATTTTAAAATACACAAGTTCATTTAAATCGCATTTGAAAGCTGGAACAATGACCATGAAATCTCACTCCTCTTCCTTGCAGATATTGAACCCATCTAATAGCTAGAAGATTCAATCTTCACCTTTCCTTTAAAAACGCGATAAATCATCGCACTATAACAAAAGACAAAAGGAAGTCCAATGGCTACAATGACCAACAATACGGTAAGATTTAATTCTGAACCAGAAGCGTTTAAGAAATTCAGGCTGAAAAGATCTGGTTGTATTAAAGAGCGTACGAGGTTAGGAAACGTGCCTATCCCAAAAACAACAAGCATGAGGATAATTCCTAAACAGGAAAAAAGAAAAGCTTGAAAGTCTTTTTTCAGGGAAAACAGCCTAGGGACATTGAGAATAGCTAATAAAGCAGCTATTGGAACAAGTGAGAGCCATCTATACTCTTTCATGCGCTCTACCATATGAGGCATAAACATCCAGGTAGAAAGGGTTGTGACAAAATAGATAACGACAAATAAAAGAATACAGCGTTTCACCCAAATACGCAACCGATTATGCAATACTCCTTCTGTTTTCATCGTTAAATAGATGGATCCGTGCATAATGAACAGTGCTGTAGTAAATAATCCAATCAAAATAGGATAGGGACGGAAAAACAAATTAAAACTTCCTACGAAATAGCCCTCTTGATTCAGAGGAACGCCTTGGATTAAATTACCCAGTCCAAGACCTAAAACGAATCCAATGAGAAAACTAGCAACTGAAAAAATCACATCCCAAACTTTGCGCCATAACAAAGAAGTTTGTTTACTACGAAATTCAATAGCCACAGCTCGAAAAATAAGCCCACAAAGAAAAATCATAATGAGGTTGTAAAACCCAGATAATAAGGTCGCATAGACAGGAGGAAACCCTGCAAGCAATCCACCTGCTACAATGACAAGCCATACCTCATTCCCATCCCAAACAGGACCTATGGCATTTAAAAAAACGCGTCTATCTCGATCTGTTTTTGTAAATAAATGCAGCATTCCAGTTCCTAGATCAAAGCCGTCTAAGGCAACGTAGAAAACGATTGCAATGCCTATTACGAGATACCAAATAAAGCTAAGGGTCAAATCCATTCTTTAACTCTCTTTTTGAAAAGGATCGCGATACACTAGATTTTGCTGTATTTGCAAAGCATCTTCTGGGCCATGTTGGATTTTATAGTTCAGCAGATAGACAAATAGAGCAAATAACAAGACGTAAATCACTAAAAACATCATAATCGAGGAAAAGACCTGGCTTTCGTGAATATTGGTCGAAACACCATCCACTGTTCTAAGAATCCCGTAGACAATCCATGGCTGTCTTCCCACCTCCGCTGTCATCCAACCGCTAAAATTAGCAATCTGAGGAAATAGGACAGAGGCCACTAAGCCACGTAAAATCCATTTAGAACGGATGAGTTTTTTACGTCTGTACTGAACGCAAGCTAAAAGAGTCAGCAAAGCCATAAAAAACCACATAGCAATCATCATATGGTAAGATTGAAAAACCACTTGAATAGGAGGTCTTTCATCTTCTGGTATTTGGTCAAACCCAATGACGGGAGTAGTAAAGTCATGGAAAATCAAAAAGCTTAAAAGACCAGGAATCTTAAGCCCTTTTACCGTTTTTGTAGTATCGTCAGTCCAACCAAATAACGTGATGGGAGTTTTAGGTTCCGTTACATAGATTCCTTCCATAGCTGCTAACTTTGAAGGTTGGTTCTTAGCTACTCCTCTTGCTGTGCTATCTGCTGAAAAAAGCTGTAGGATCAGAACAATAGCTGCTGCGATTAACGATATGCGTAAAGTAGCTTTTGTAAATGCAGTGTAGCGTTTTTTTAAATGATAATAACCACTAACGCTTAAAATACAAAAAATTCCCGCTAACCAACAACCTAAAACTACATGGATCAAGCGGTCTACACTTGAGGGATTAAAGACCATCTCCCAAAAATTATCAATGAGAGCACGCGCTTGCTTACCTTCACCTGCGATGATATGCCCGGCAGGCGTCTGCATCCAAGAATTGGCTACAACAATCCAAATAGCGCTAAAATGCGCTCCACAAGCTACGCAAAGAGTAGAAAAATAATGAAATTTAGGACTGCACCTTTCCCAACCAAATAACATCACTCCCAAAAACCCTGCTTCTAAAAAGAAAGCAAAGATTCCTTCTGCTCCCAAAGCACTGCCAAATACATCGCCTACAAAACGGGAATAATGAGCCCAGTTTGTCCCAAATCCAAACAATTGCACAAGTCCTGTTGCAACGCCAAGAGCAAAGGTTAAAGCAAAAATTTTCGTCCAAAACTTTGCAATTTGTCGATAAAGAACGTTTTTTGTTTTTAGATAAAAACCTTCAAAAATGACAAGCATTAATCCTATGCCAATACTTAAAGGAGGGTAAATATAGTGAAATGCACTTGTTAATCCGAATTGAATTCGAGATAACATCACAACATCCATAAGCTCTCTTTTCAAGTTTAAAAATGAATCGTTTTTGATCCTAACAAGATCGTAAAAAAAACGCAAAGCGAAGATCAATCAAGATCATTTAAATGAAAAAATATCCTTTTTTCTAGCTATCTTTTCTGTTATAGTTCGTCTGGGTCCAAACTCTGTTCAATAACTTCTAAGATATAAAAAATGAGTGCAATTTTTCACAGCTTCACTTCTATCTTTGAAATTCTAGTCATCACTTTAGTGATTAACTATTTGCTGATGTTTTTCTGGAACACTCGCTCTATGGATGTGGTGTTGGGATTACTAGCTATCTTATTTGCTTTTGCCTTTGCTTCTTGGTTAAATTTTCCGATATTACATAGAATTATGGGATTGTTAAGCAATACAGCCTTATTGGGACTATTAATTATCTTTCAGCCAGAAATACGTATAGCGTTATCTAGACTTAGCCCCAAAGGACGTCGTTATAAAGAAGTAACAGAATTTGACAAATTCTTAGACCATTTAAGCACTTCTGTATATCGTCTTGCAGAAAAAAGACTCGGAGCTCTCATTCTATTAGAAAACGAGGATTCTCTAGATGACTTTGCTAGAAAGGCTATCCAGCTCAATGCAACTTTCTCTTCAGAGTTACTAGAATCCATTTTCGATACAACCACTCCTCTACACGACGGTGCAGTGATTATTCGCAATACGACGATTCTTGCCGCTTCTGTGATCCTGCCTCTTGCTGAAGATAGTCTGCAACTAACCAGATCCATGGGTACACGACATAGAGCTGCTTTAGGAGCAAGCCAATTGACAGATGCAGTGATCATCATTATCTCTGAAGAAGCAGGTAGAGTTTCTATTGCTCGTGATGGAGTGATGACACCTGGTGTGAAAATTGACAGATTTAAAGGAATTATCCGCAGCATTTTTACACCTCCTGCTTCTACAAGCGCAAATTTTAAAACTAAACTAAACTTTAGAAATTGGTTTCAGAAATGAATGCTGTAATTTCCAAAATACTCTTTAATTGGCCTAGAAAGTTTGTAGCCTTAATTTTAGCAATTATGATCTGGCTTATTGTAAATCAAACGCTCATTAGTACGCGCACGATTCATCACGTCCCTATTCGCATTATCAATCTGCCTCTGGGAAAAACATTGGAAGGAATACAGACAAACGGACAACTTGTTAACAATCTCAATCTAACAGTCACTGGTAGCAAGACCATGATTGAGGGATTAAGTTCCCATGATTTGGAAATTGTCTTAGATGCAACGGATAAACCAGACGAATTTACAGGTGTAATATCTAAAAAAAACGTATCTTCTCTAAACCCTAAAATGGATGTATCTAAAGCGATTAAACGTATTCAATATCCTAGCTTTATCGTGCGAATGACGAATTTAGTAACAGAACAAATTCCTGTCGTTATTACTAAACCTATAGGAGAAGCCCCTCGTGGCTATCAATTTTTAGATGTCTGGCCTTATCGCTTATTTCTAACAGCACAAGGCCCTGAGGACACTTTAAAAAGGCTTAAACAAAAAGAATTAAGGCTGACTTTCAACCTGAATGAAGTGAAAAAATCACAGCTTGATGTTTTAAATCACGATGAACAAGAAGTGATCAGTTTTTTTGTACCTGATTATTGGAAACAGATTAAAATACCTTCTTTAAGCAGTATCCCTATCTCTATCGACGATCCAAAAGCAAAACTACTTAGAATAGATTTCATTCGCTCTCGCTTCTTTCCTCTTCATCACGCTATTCCTGTATCTTTATTCTTTCCTGTGGAAACCTTAAATAAATTAAACCCCGATACAATCCAATTAGCTGAATCCACCTTACTGAAAAAAATACATGGACAAGGCGTCGTTCAGGGTCCTTTTTTGATCAATGGAGTGGGACCGCGTTTTTTAAATTTTGTAGAGAAAATGCTTCAAATCGAAATTCTCGTTATACCTCAGACTAAGCAAGAAATGCTTTCTTGGAATTTACAATTGGTCAATCCTAGGAAATTAGAAGACCAATACGTGCAAGCTTTTAATGGAGAATTCGTCGATCCAGATCATTTGCTATTAGCCCCTGTATTAAGAGAAGAGTATTTAAGAAATCGCTTTCGCAGCTACGTAAATCGTCTGCTGTTGTTCAAAACAGATGAAACAAAACTCAATCTATCTATTTCCCTAAAAAACAATTTAATTACTATTGAAGAAGAAAAAATCGATTCTTCTGTTAGCCTTATAACCCCATCTAATTTGTAATCAATGAAGCCTCAAATCACCCTTTTAAAAAGCAGCCTTACACAAACAGGTGGATTAGAAAAATACACTTGGCAGATAGCTCAAAGGTTTTGTCAAAAAAATCTTCTCGTAACCTTATTAACAACAGGCATTTCCCATCCTCCATTTAAGTCAGATTACCTTAACATCGTCTCTTTTCCCATCGACTATCGATTAAGCGTTTTGAACCTATTGCAATTTAACCGTTACTGTGCTCAATACATAAAAAAGCATCCTACTCCGATTATTTTTGGTTTAGATCGCAACCAATTCCAAACGCATATCCGTGCAGGAAATGGAGTGCATGCAGCTTATTTAAACTATCGAGCACAAGAAGAAGGGATATATAAAAAGCTTAGCTTCTTTTTCAATCCTCTACATCAAATGACTTTGCAATTGGAAAAAAAAGCCTTTGAGCACCCAGAATTACAAACTTTATTTACAAATTCCCACCTTGTAAAACAAGAAGTGCTTTCTCACTACAATATTGCTCCAGAAAAAATACAAGTCGTACACAATGGAGTAGAATGGACCGCCCTGAAGCCTCATTTTCATAGTTGGCATCAAAAAAAACAAGCGATTCTTCAAAAACTAAAACTCCCTTCTTCTTGTTATCATTTCTTATTCATTGGAAATAATTATCGCCGTAAAGGTTTATCTAAACTGCTACAAGCTCTTTCCTCGATAAACAACCAGAACTTTCACTTAAGCGTAATTGGAAAAGAATATCATTTAGCAGACTTCGAACAACAAGTATCGGAGCTAAATCTAGAATCTAAAGTGACCTTCTTTGGACCTAGAAAGGATATCTATCAATTCTATCAATACGCTGATTCTTTAGTCATCCCTTCTTTTTACGATCCCTTTGCCAATGTTACAGTTGAGGCTCTTGCTATGGGCTTATTCGTCGTGTCTTCTGCACGCAACGGAGGCTCAGAAATTTTATCTCCTACTACTGGAACCGTAATTGAGTCTTTAGAAGATATCTCCTCATTTGTTCAAGCTCTGCACATAGCTCTTTCTCATCCTAAAACAGAGAAAAGTGCAATTGCCATTCGCGAATCTGTAAAAAGCTTCGACTTTTCGAATCAACTAGATCACATGGTTGAATCAATCTTAATAAATAGTTAGACTGCTAAAAAAAGACTCTTTAAAAATCTGATTTTCTTTGAGAATGAGTTTATACTTCAGAGCAAAATGACTTAAAGATGTTTTCATTTTAAGAAATTCAAGCTTGTAATAAGCAATAATTGATGCAAAAATAGGGTTCTTTATAGCAAATTTTAGACTATGCCGCTCTCGGTTCTTCTTCCCTTTCTGCCAGATGTCGAACCTTCTTTCTTAGTGGGTGATTTCATCTCTCAAACATATCTGCTTGTCGCCTCTTCCAAAAACTTTTGTTGTCTCTTTTCCAAGGTGGATTGTCCTTTGGTAGAAATCTCCTCTGGCTTCCTGTTTTAGCTTCATAGAATATGGCGTTCTCCTTTTCTCTTTTTCTTTTCTTAAGTGGTCGGCCTCCTCTTCTATCTTCTACCTTGAAGTCTGGTTCTCTTTTTTCCCTTTCTTCTTTGGATACATCTCTTGGATACTTAATTAGCTCCTAAATTAAGTGCTCAACTTCTTACTAAAAATTAGGTTTTAGGACTGCTTCTAAGAGTAGGAGCTGATATCCCTCATTTTCGACATGTTTGGCTTGTACTTCCTAGTCGCTGATACTTCTGAACCCACATCAAGCGTGCTCGGATTTTATTTGTCTTTTGATTCATAAACTCTCTCCTTTTTAAAAAACTTGTTCTTTTAAAGATGACAAATTTAATTTTTTTTCAGGAAAGAATCTTTTGAGATTTCACACAGATTCTTATTTCAAATGAAACCAGAGACTGATGTTAGATAGCCATTTAAGGGAAAATCTATAGGTGTAGATCACAAGATCTTTCGTTCCCTTGCATACAAAAAATAGAGTCCTCCTACAACTCCACAAAATTTGAGTACATGGGGAAAGATTTTTTTTTACCAATTGATGGCTGATTTATGGGATCTGTGTGAGAAATTGCCTCTTCTGGATACCATTCAATAGCTAATAGATCTTCTCTTGGTAAGATAGCTTGGAGGCTCTCTGTATCCAGTTAAGAGGCGAAATCCGTTTCTTAACCCATTCTTTATAGGATTAAAAATTCGGTTTGCACAAATAGAAACCACATTTTCAATATTCGAAGTCATCGCTCTTAATTCTGCAGATGATTGTGCTAGCCTTCTTAAAGACTGTATAGTTTCTCTCGAAGAGCTTCTCACTTGTTCATGCAGATCCCTAGTGCTTTCTACTAATTCTTCTATCTTCTTAGAGAGTTCCTTGTCATATTGCGATCTTTCTCTCTCTACTTGGATAAGCTCCTCTGTAGATCTTACGAGTTCAAGAACGAGTACAGAATCTTCTGGATACGCTTCGCAATATTCTTTTGAAAGGCTGTATTTTTCTTTTAAAAATTCGTCACTTATT
>JAITFW010000065.1 GCA_031281085.1 Chlamydiales bacterium
AAGAAAGACGGTGGCATTTTCCAAGCAATTTGTGAATCACATGGGAGCAATACGGTATTTTGTGAGCCATTATAACCAATGGGCATATGAAAAATTCTGCGAAAAATGGGGCCTTGTGGTCTGCTTTATAACCTAACCGGTATTGCACTACCAATTTTTTATAGGTATGTATTTAATGAAAATTTAAAGTTTAATATCTGTACCATTTATCAATAAGATCCCATACAAACTAAAAAGCAGTTTATTCGCTTTGGACTTGAGATTTTGTTTTTAGAAAAAAAATACATGAATAAAAAACCCTCATAAAAAGATGATCTTTATGAGGTAAGAAATAAGGATAGAGAGAAGGCTTATATACTTAAAAATCCATACCGCTCATCATACCTCCCATACCACCACCCATCATGCCATCCATATTAGGAATAGAAGGGTTTACTTTTGATTTGGGTTTGGATTTTTCTGTAATCACAGCAGTAATTGTTAATAGCATACTGGAAACAGAAGCTGCATGTATAAGAGCACTTTTAGTTACACGTACTGGATCGATAACTCCATCTAATACTAAATCGCTAAATTGATCTGTAAGAGCATTATAACCCCAGTTATTCTCTTGCTCAAATACTTTTTCAGCAATTAAGTCTCCCTGTTTGCCACAATTATGAGCAATCGCAGCTGTAGGAGCAAATGCTGCTTTGCGGATGATTTCTACACCGACTGCTTCATCACCGCTACAGGTAAGGGAATCTAGTGCCTTAATAGCTCGTAAAAGAGCAACTCCTCCCCCTGCTACAACTCCTTCCTTAGCAGCAGCGCGAGTTGCATGTAGAGCATCTTCAACACGCTCTTTTTTTTCTTTAAGTGCAGCTTCTGTGCCAGCCCCTACATTGATAATAGCTACACCACCAGATAATTTGGCTAATCTCTCTTCCAAATGCTGTTTTGCATAGTCTAAGGTCTCTCTTTCAATTTCTGCTCGTAAAAAAGCTATTCTATTTTGAATCGTTTTCTTATCGCCAAATCCATCGATAATCGTAGTGGAGTCTTTGGAGATTTTAATACTCTTTGCTGTCCCAAGAGCTTCTAAAGCTACATCCTTTACAAAAAGCCCTAGGCTCTCTGTAATGAAAGTAGCTCCTGTAAGAATTGCTATATCTTCTAAAAAAGCTTTCCTTCTATCGCCAAAAGAAGGAGCTCCAATAGCACATACAGGTAGCGGAGATTTCCCTAATTTATTGATAACTAAAGTAGTGAGCGCCTCTTCTTCCATATCATCTGCAATCATTAGCAAAGGTCGTTGAGTTTCTTTTACTTTTTCAAGAAGAGGAACTAATTCTTTAGCCTGTGATAACTTTTTATCCGTTATTAAAATGAAAGGATTTTCATATTCAACCATCATTTTTTCTGCATTATTCACAAAATAGGGAGAAAGATATCCTTTATCAATCTGCATTCCTTCTACAACGCTTAAAACAGTATCTGTTCCTTTTGCTTCTGCAATGGTGATTATGCCATCTTGACCCACCTTTTGCATGGCTGCAGCTACAATCTCTCCGATTTCGGCGTCATTATTGGCAGAAATTGTCGCAATTTGCTTGATCTCTTCATTGCTTGTAACAGGGATTGCTAACTTGTCTAAAGCAATTAACAACTGAGCGACCGCTTTATCTATACCTTTTTTCAACAGTATCGGATTTACTCCAGCTCCTACATTTTTCATGCCTTCTTTATAAATAGCATATGCAAGAACAATTGTAGTTGTTGTGCCATCGCCTGTAGCAGCTGATACTTTACTAGAAGCTTGCTCAACTAGTTGTGCTCCTACATTTTCAAAGGCATCTTTAAGAAAAATCTCCTGAGCAACAGTTGCTCCATCTTTGGTACAAAGAGGTGACTTCTTTCCTTTATGAATAACAACATTACGACCTTTAGGTCCTATTGTTACAGCTACTGCTCTAAATAGCTTCTTGATCCCTTTTAAAAAAGAGTTTAGGGCTTCTTGATTAAATTGCAGCATTTTAGCCATATAGCTATATCTCCTTTAAGGCTTAAAATTTAAACAAGAACTCCAAAAATATCATCTTGGGATATAATCAGATACTCAGCTTGCTCATCTTCTGTTTTTACTTCAGTGCCAGCATAGGAAGAAAAAAGAATATGATTTCCCTCTTTTACATGCATTGGTCTTAGCTTGCCTTGTTCATCATATTTTCCAGGACCTACTGCAATAATCTCTGCTTCTTGAGATTTTTCTTGCACAGATTCTGGTAATAAAATTCCACTTTTAGACTTTTTGGTAGTAGCTCTTTTTATAAGAACTTTATCTCCGAGCGGCTGTATATGATTAGCTGACATAAAAACAACTCCTAATTTTTACTGATTTTGCATAGCAAATGCTACAAATACAGTCTATTTTTGTCAATGTAAAGAGAGCATTTTTAGCAAATTAAAGCTGCAAGTGCTAACTAATACAGCAAATAAGTACTGCGTTTTGTTAAAAACTTTTGACGATCCTCGAATTGATAACCAATTAACTTCCAAGTTGCATATTCTTCGTTATTTAATATTTCAAGCATGTACTCATTTCCATTAGCTTTGCAAAAGCTTTTCTTTCTTTCTACTCCTAGCTGATTTAGCCTATTTACAAAATGTTCTCGATAAAGACTTTTTAAAAGACCTATGATCATATACTGTACACTAAGCGGCTTATAAACCTTATGGTCGAGAATAAGTAATAAAACTCCTTGGCAATTCTCTGATTCATAAAGCCCTGTAAGAGGGCGATAATAGTAGGGATGAAAAATAACCCCAGGTAACTTCTGCGAATTTAGCTTTTTAGCAAATTGCTTTGCATTGATCCAAGGAGCCCCTACCACTTTAAAAGGTAGAGCACTTCCTATACCGATATTTACGATTCCTAATTCTCCTAAAATCCCAGTGGAAGCATAAAACAAAGGAGTCTCTGCCTCAGGAATATTAGGACTTGTAGGAATCCAACACAATTTCGTATCCTTAAAGGACATCGATCTTTGCCACCCTTTCATACGAATCACTTCTAAATCACATCCAATATGGTACTCTTGATTAAAATAATAAGCGAGCTCTCCAATTGTCATACCATGACAATAAGGAACGTTAATATATCCGATGTAAGAGCGCCATTTATCCTCTAACATAGGTCCATCTACAATCAAGCCACCCATAGGATTAGGACGATCTAATACCATCACTGAAATTTTACGTTTAGCTGCCTCTTCTAAGAGATAACAAAGAGTTGTAAGATAAGTATAAGATCGGCATCCAATATCTTGTACGTCGAAAATCAGCAAATCAATCCCTTGCAACATGCTCGAAGTAGGTCTCCTAGTAGCTCCGTATAAGCTATACACAGGCAAATCATGAATATTTTGTTGCTCTACTTTAATACCTGCTTGCTCTAAACCATGTAAACCATGCTCTGGTGCAAATAAAGCAATGAGCTGAGTATCATGATTTAGAAGTAACTCGATGGTAGAAGAAAGATGGCTGTTCACTCCTGTTTGATTGGTAATAAGCCCTAGTTTTTTACCTTGTAATTTAACCATATTGTTCGCTTCAAATAAACAATCCACCCCTAGTTTTAACTCTAATCCTGTTACAGAAAGACAAAAACCACAAATTGCTAAGAAAAAACCCTTAAAATTAAACATATTTTATTCTTTTTATCACAGACGCTGAAATATCATCCATTATTTATTTTTAAAATGCTGTATATGTGAGTTTTAAAAAACTGTTCCCACTAAAGAACTTTTATATAAACAATTCAGATAAATCTCTAAAAAAGCAAAAAAATGTTTTTAAAAAAAATACTTTTTTATTAATGTCCAGAAATAGAGAAACACCATTACCCATGTGGATTAAAGGGGGAAAAAATGAAGAAGCATTTATTAGCCATTGGATTGGCTTTGTTACAAACAACATTTAGTACGGCTCGAGATCACTCTCCTGCTCAGAACAATGGGTTTGAAAAAGAAGGATACATATCACAAGATCATTCTAAAGAGCTTACGGACTCAAGTGATCTCGTTGGAGCATCTAATGCTAAACAACTGCAAGCAGACATGATACAGAGAGACGATCTTTATAATAAAGATGGCAGATACGATACTAATAGTAGACGTTGGGGAAGAAAAAGAATAGATGATGAATTAAATAATGGGATGAACGCAGAGATGAACGGAGATGGCTGTTGTGCTCCTGCTCCTAAGCCCGTATGCTGCCCTAAGCCTAAATGCTGCAAACCCAGATGTTGCCCTAAGCCTAAACCTGTATGTTGCCCTAAGCCTAAATGCTGCAAACCTAAGTGCCCTAAACCTTGCTGCAAGCCTTGTGAACCCGTAAGACAACCAGCTTGTACTACAGATGGATGCTGCATGCCTACAAGAGAACCATCTTGTACTACAGATGGATGTTGTGAGCCTACAAGATTGATGCAATATGAAAAACCAAAATGTTGTAAACCAAAAACATGCTGTAAAAGAGAGCCAAAGTGCTGTGACGACAACACAATGATGATAGATAATGGTAATTACAGAGATAACAGGAGCAATATGATGAGAGACCGCAGCAATACGATGAATCCTCTCGATAGAAATGCATCAAGAGGTATGTAAGCCAAGTGTGTCGGTTATCCTTTCCTAAAACATGTTTTAATTTGCCTTTAAACCCAAGAATTCATCAGATTACTTGGGTTTAAAAGCAGTAATTTCTTATCATCGATTCAAAAATTTGAGCTTCGGTGGTATGGATTTTCTAGAACAACTCAATTCTCAGCAACGTGTTGCAACAACTCATATTGAAGGACCCTTACTTGTATTAGCTGGGGCCGGCTCTGGTAAAACCAGAGTAGTGACCTGTCGCATTGCTCATTTACTTAAAATAGGAGTGCTTTCCTCTGAAATCTTAGCTGTGACCTTTACTAATAAAGCAGCTCATGAAATGCGTCAAAGAATTTTTTACTTAACCCAGGAAACGATCCTCTCTTGCACCTTTCATAGTTTGTGTGCACGTATTCTACGCGAATCCATCTCTTATTTGAATTACCGCAGCGATTTTACCATCTATGATGAAGAAGATAGCGAAAAGGTAATCAGAGAATGCTTAAAAACGTTTGGGTTAAAAGAAAACAAAGCAACTCTTAAAACGTTAAAAACGCAGATTTCTCAAGCAAAAAATGCACTCACTCATCCAGAAGGCATCCCTCTTGATGAGAAACCTCTTTGTCAAATATATAAAATGTATCAACAAAAACTCAAAGAGTATAATGCTCTTGATTTTGATGATCTGCTGTATTTAACCGTGAGTTTACTCAAATCTAATCATCAAGTCTTAAGCATATATCAAAAACGCTGGTCCTTTATTCTAATCGATGAATATCAAGATACTAACACAGCGCAATACATATTCATTCGCTTATTAGCAGCTTGTCATAATAACATTTTTGCAGTTGGAGATCCCGATCAGTCCATTTATTCTTGGAGAGGCGCTAATGTACACAATATCCTAAATTTTAAAAAAGATTTTCCAGAAGCTAAAATTATTGCTTTAGAAGAAAATTATCGTAGCCACTCACTCATTTTAAAAGCAGCAAATTCTCTGATTCAACACAATAAGAGCAGGTACCCTAAAAATTTATGGAGTAAGAGAACAGAAGGAGAGAAAATTACCCTATATCTTGCTGATACTGAATATGAAGAAGCTCGTTTTGTCGTCTCACAGATTCAGAAATTACACATAGATCAAAAAATGTGTTTAAACGAGTGTGCTATTTTCTTTCGCACGCACTTTCAATCTCGTCTGTTTGAAGACTATTTACTAAAAGAACATATTCCTTATGTAATTGTTGGAGGGATCTCCTTCTACCAACGAAAAGAAATCAAAGACCTATTAGCCTGGTTGCGTATGACTTTAGCTAGTACAGATTTTATTGCTTTTTCACGCACAATTAACCTCCCAAAACGAGGGTTAGGAGATATAACCCTTCAAAAGTTACGTGAAGTGATAGAAAAATATAAAATGGACATTTTAACGTGTATTCAGGGTATTCTCAACGACCAAATTCCATGTAAACTCTCTAATAAACAACTACAAGGGTTAAAAGAATACACCGATCTCATTCTCTCACTGCAGAAAAGTGCTCTGCAAAAAACAAAACTCTCTTTACTGATCGAGCAAGTCATTCATCAATCCCACTACCTTGACTACCTATGTGAAGATCCAGATAGCTACCAAGATCGAAAAGGAAACATAGAAGAGTTAATTACCAAGGCAACAGAGTGGGAAGAAGAAAACAAAGGAGCTTCTTTAACTCAGTTCTTAGAAGAGTTAACTCTTAAGTCTGTACCAGAGACACTGGAAGAGAATCATTGTATTCGTCTTATGACCTTACACAACGGTAAGGGCCTTGAATTCTCTTGTGTATTTATGGTAGGGCTAGAAGAAGAATTACTTCCTCACATTAATGTTATTGGTCACTCTGATGCTTTAGAAGAAGAGCGTAGGCTATGCTATGTAGGAATGACACGTGCTAAAGATCTTTTATTTCTGACAGCAGCTCGCCAACGCCATCTCTGGGGGTTGGTTAAAACAATGAGACCAAGCCGCTTCTTAAGCGAAATTCCCTCTACGTTTATTCAAATGCCTTCCAAAAAACCCATAGAAACCCACTCCCATCAACAAACAGAAAAAGGTCATTTTCAAGAAGGAGATAGAGTATTTCACAAGGATTTTGGTCTAGGAATTATCCAAAAGCAATACAACACATCCCTTGGTATGACATACGATGTATTTTTTCTTCAATCTAAAAAGCTTCGCTCTTTAGTTGCAAAATATGCAAAATTGTTTCCAGCTGATTAATCCATTGGATATACTAGAGTTAGCATATGCCAACGTAAGTTTTTCTCTCGTACCTTCTCTATATATTTTCGCATTTTACCAAGAGATTTAAAAGCAAAAGCAAAGATCTCTCTATCGCTAAGTCTTAAAGCAAAGCTGAGTGCTTTATCGGGCTGCTTTAAAAGTCTACAGATTTTTTTAATACATAAGGAGAAAACGGTTTGTATAATAACAACCCTTATTATTAATAAACCTATTAGAATACAAAGAATCCATAAAGCTGGACTAGATAAATCATCAAAAAATAATAAATAACTTAGTTGATAACCCCAAGCTCCAACTAATAAAAATAGAAATAGCATAACTTCTTTTGGATGAAGAAAAATAGGACCAAAATAACGCCTAAGCCAGTTACCTGAAGTTTTATATGCTAACACTTCTTCAAAAAGACTCTCCTTAAAAGCAATTCGCGTAGCGTGAACAAGCTCATGTGCTAGAATCTCCTCTTGAGCACACCAAAAAGGAATACCTCTTTTTTTCATTTGTACAACAGGAGTAAAAATACCCTGGCTCTTTTCTATATACGTAGCTGCTGCTTCCCAAAGATGTAATCGATCAGTAAGTTCAATTTTTACCCAACTTGGATAAATATCGAATAAAGACTGTATAGAAGTTAGTTCTTGATGAAACTTTTTCTGACATTTAGCTAGTTCGACTCTCTTAAAGAAAATAGAAACTTCCTCTTGGGGGCCGGGAATAAATCCATGAAAATGGTATTTTATCAACTTTTCATTACTAATCACGTTCTTAACAACCTACGCATAAAAAGAAAAATCCCTATAAATCCTATCATGTTTAATGTCCCTACAGCAGCAAAACAAAGGTACATTTGATTCAACTTTTTGCAAATGATAACTAGCTTTTCACGAACCATTTTTTCAAATACAGATTCTGTTTCATGCCAACTCCCTGCATATTGATGTCTAGCAAAAATGGCTAACTCATCTTTTGGTGCATCAAAATAATAAGCCGGAAAAACAATATCTTGATTTTCTTCTTGGTTATTTTTATTCTTTATGGCCTCTCCAAATAACCAAAACGTGCGATGTAAAACACGATTCAGAGTAGCATCTCTATCCCTTCCTTGGTATTCTTCCTGAATTTTATCCCAGTTGCTAGATAATAAATCCATACACTGCTTTAAGATAGGATGCTTTGGTTTGGCTCCTATTAAATTATTCGTAGTATAAATACAAGAAGGCAGACTGCTTATATACGGCATATCAATACCACAATAAAAATCATAAGCTCGATTGAGTAAATCAAATTCTTTAAAACATTTCACATCGTGATCTACGTAAATTCCTCCTTCTTGAAACAAAATCTCATAACGCAACAGATCGGATTGCTCTCCATAGTTATCAGAAATGACAAAATAGTCACGAAGCTGCGTAAAAGAGAGGCTATTTATTAAACGTTGTTTCATTCCAGGACAAGGAGATGGTCTATTGCGATCTGTCCAAAAATTTACCTGCCAATCTGGATGCTTTGCCATCCACATACGTACGTTTTCTACTGAAGCTAATGGAAAAGGCTTTGGACCGAGCCAAATAAAATGAATAATTTTAGGAATGCGATAAGAAACATCAGGATTTTTTAATAAAGGCTTGCGTTGCTCATATATGTGAGAAAAAAAATGTAAGTATTCAAAATCTTCTTTAGTTTTAATATACTTCCAAACGGGGGTATGCTTGCCACTTAAACTTTCAAAGTCATCTACTTCAACAACATTTTTTTTTGAACTGCACGAAGAACACGAGAAAAGCGCCATCATAAAAATAAAAAGGCATTTAGCCATAAAATTTTCCTTAAAAAAGAATCTTAAATTCAAGGATAATAATCCCCTCTGTTTGCCGTCAAGCCTTATAAGAAAAATAAGCTTTACCTTACCATACTCCGCATCCCCTAAGCCGCCGAATAGATTTTTTCAAACTCCCTTCCAAGCACGCTAAGAAGCAGTCCTAAAACCTAATTTTTAGTAAGATGTTGAGCACTTAATTTAGGAGCTAATAGGTATACTTAATTGATTTAGAAAAAAGATTTTTCAAGAGCTAAATTCATTGAATTTTTTTAATTAGTTGAGTTATAAATCTTGTTCATATGCAACTTATAAGCGAACTTTCTAACAAGAAACCAAAAAGACATCGCCATGAACGAGATAAAAGGCCATGCGATAGGATGAAAACTATCCTACTCCTAGATAAAGGAAGGACATATGAAGCAATAGCTGAAACCCTACTCCTAGATGACGATACGATAAAACGCTACTATAAGACCTATTCAGAAGGCGGTAAAGAAGCTTTATTGAATTTTAACTATACAGGGAGGGCTTGCCAAAACAGTCAGGATCAGCTCGAGCAATTCAAAATCTATGTAAAAGAAGAAACCCCTACTTCTGCTCAGCAAGCCGTCAATTTTGTAAAAAATCACTTTGGAGCGTGCTACACGCCATCAGCTA
>JAITFW010000004.1 GCA_031281085.1 Chlamydiales bacterium
CCACATATCTCAAAAATTCTAAAATAGAAAACCCATTCTTACCTCCATACTTTCCTAATCTCCATCTCATCGAACGACTTTGGCCATTCATGAATACCAAAATGAGAAATCATCAATAGGATGAAACATTCGTAGAATGTAAGAAAGCAATTTTTGGTTTTTTTGAAAACATCTCTAGTTATCAAAAGGAGTTAAAGAGTCTTCTTTATAAAAAATTTCCTATTGTACATTCTTAATTCTAAATTTTTTGAGTATAGCTCCCTTTACACCTACTTGTTTCAATAGAATTGGCAATGTGCTTTTTTCCACTGCTTTATTCGAAACTTTTTCTACAGCAAAACATAATCGATCATCTGTATTGCACCCACAAAAAAAAACTGCAAAGAATCGAGAATGAAAGATACCAAACTGGATAAAGTATGCGTTTTTTATTATGCCTATAATCTAGAAAATCTGAAAATATCCGTGCATCAAATTGCTTACTTGCTTCTAATATTTTAGGTTCGATAGGTTTACGTCTTGACATAAATTACTCCTGCTTAAATGTAGCTCTTATGATAAGATATTTTCTATCAAATGTTTTTAGTTAAATCTCCTATAGGAATAGGAGATGTTTTAAATTTAAAAATAAGATCATTTTTAATGTGATTTAAACATATTTTTGTATGCAAAACTAATTAATAATTTTAATTTTTAATATACAAGAAAAATATTTCTCTGTTAGAATATTAACAAATAAAAAATAGAACATCAAGAGATGGTTAATTATATTGGAAGTGATAAAAATATCTGAAATAATTTTGCTTCATTGTCACTTTTTCTGATGGCCTATACCTTAACTAGAACTTAAGGTATTTGGACGACATTCTCTAAAAATTTATACCTCAAAAAAGGTAATATATATATTTTTAATTCCACAGAAGCAAAATTTTAAGACATCTTGGGAGAAATTTATCTTGATTTTGACAAGCATAGCACTTAAGCTGCCCATTTTTAATCCATTTTGTGACTTGTCTTTTAAAACACTCTTATTGTACTGGTTTTAAAATAGACATACATTAGGTTACAATGACAAAAGCATTAATTATTGTAGAATCTCCGGCTAAAATTAAAACATTAAGAAAGCTCTTAGGATCAAATTACTTATTCGAATCCTCATTAGGACATGTACGAGACTTACCTCAAAAAGGTTTTGGAATTGATGTCGAGAATGATTTTGAGCCACAATACACCATTATGTCCGATAAAAAGGACGTAATTGATCGTTTAAAAAAAGCAGCAAAACAGGTAAGTGTTGTTTACTTATCTCCAGACCCTGATAGAGAGGGAGAAGCCATTGCATGGCATATTGCTTCTATTCTCCCTAAAGGGACTAAATTTAAAAGAGTCACTTTTAATGCGATTACTAAAGAAGCGGTATCAGAGGCATTAAAGCACCCTCGTCAAATCGATCAAGGCCTCGTAGACGCACAACAAGCACGCAGATTGCTAGATCGAATTGTAGGTTATAAGATTTCCCCTATTCTCATACGACGCGTACAAGGCGCGCGAGATGGAGGACTTTCTGCAGGTCGTGTTCAATCAGTCGCGCTAAAGTTAGTCGTTGATAGGGAAAAAGAAATCGAGGTTTTTATTCCTGTTGAATACTGGAATATTCAATCTATTTTGCAAACAGATAAAAAGAGCACGCCAATTTACGCTTCTCTTTATGCAATTGATGGGAAAAAAGTAGAAAAAGAAGCGGTGCCTAGTAAAGATTATATCCTCATTAATAACGAAGAAGCCGCTTATAAAATTGTAGCTCAGCTACAAAATTCCTCCTACAAGGTACAATCCGTTGAAAGAAAAGAAAAAAAACGCAATCCAGTGCCTCCTTTTATTACTTCCACTTTGCAACAAGAAGCAAGTCGACACTTTGGATTTTCAGCATCGCGAACTATGAATATTGCGCAAGGCCTATATGAAGGAATCGATCTTGGTAATACAGGAGCTGAAGGATTAATTACTTATATGCGTACCGATTCTGTTCGTACTGCTCCAGAAGCAATTGATTTAGCTCGCAAGTATATTACAAAAACATATGGCAAAGAATTTCTCCCTGCTCAAGGAAAACAGTACTCGAGCAAAAAAAGTGCCCAAGACGCTCACGAAGCTATAAGACCTACTAGCTTACAATACAGTCCAGAGAAGATTAAAAGCTACCTAACGACTGATCAATATAAACTATATCTACTAATTTGGCGTCGATTTTTAGCTTCTCAAATGAATCCAGCTATCTATGATACGGTTTCCTGCAATATCATAACCAATCAAAACATGCTGCTACGCGCTACAGGCTCTACTCTTAAATTTTCTGGATTCTTAATCGTCTATGAAGAAAAAAAAGATGTTTCTGAAAAAGAAGAGCAGCAAGAAGATGAAAAAATGCTCCCTTCTTTGGTCGAAGGCCAATCTCTACTTCTCCTTGATGTAGATGCTCAGCAAGCCTTCACTCGACCTCCTCCTCGTTTTACAGAAGCTTCTCTTGTTAAAGAATTAGAAAAATCGGGAATTGGTCGCCCTTCCACATATGCAACTATCATGAATAAAATTCAAAGCAGGGATTATACGATTAAAGAAAAAGGCTCTCTTAAACCGACAGAGCTGGGAAAAGTCATTGCACAAATGTTGGAAGAAAATTTTAAAATGATCATGGATGTAGGTTTTACTTCTGCAATGGAAGATGAATTAGAAGAAATTGCCTATAATCACAAAAACTGGAAAGTACTACTTCATGATTTTTGGGAAAGATTTATTCCTTTTGTAGTAGCTGCTGAAAAAGAAGCCTTTGTTCCACGAATAGCTACAGACATTGATTGTCCTAGTTGTAATCATAAATTAGAAAAAATCTGGGCGCGTAATAAATACTTCTATGGTTGTTCTAACTATCCTACTTGCGACTTTACTAGCCCTTTAGAAGCCCTGAATTTCAATAAAGAAGATTACGATCCTAACTTTAATTGGGATCAACCCTGTCCTAAATGTGAAAACCCTATAAAAATTTGCTATGGTCGATTTGGCACTTTTCTGGGCTGTTCTCGATACCCAGAATGTAAAGGTATTGTGAATATCCCTAAAAAAGATGAAATTCCAGTACAAGATCTACCTACATGCCCTGCTTTAGGATGTGATGGAAAAATGGTACAACGCCGTTCTCGTTTTGGTAAACCCTTTTTTTCCTGTTCTAACTACCCAGATTGTGATGTAATCATCAATCATTTGGATCAACTCACTGAAAAGTATGTGGATCATCCTAAAACTCCCTATATTTCTAAAAAACTAAAAAAAGGAAAAAAAAGCCCTAACAAAACAAAAAAAACAGACAAAAAACCCACAAAAAATGCACATTTATATACCCTATCCTCTGAACTACAAACAATTCTTAAAGAAGAAAAGCTATCTCGTCCTAAAGTGGTAAAAAAAATGTGGGAGTATATCAAAAAGCATAACTGCCAAGACAAAAAAAATAAACGCTTGATTATCCCAGATGCCAAATTAGCTAAAGTCTTTGGTTCAAAAGAGCCAATTGATATGCTCAAACTAGCAGGTCTTTTGACTCCGCATTTGCAATGATTTTTAAACAAGGAAGAGCACAGGTAAAGCTTTGACTCCCCAGAGGGATAAAAAAAAATTGATCTTGCTACAATAATTTGGAATTCATTCTTGCTTCAACCAGATATTAGAGCTCTTGCATACAGATATTAAACTTTAAATTTTCATAAAGATACGGTAACATAATAGGATGGCATATTCACATGATTTAAGATGAAAAGTCTTTAAGACAAGGATTATCAAAGAAAGAAATAAGCCA
>JAITFW010000029.1 GCA_031281085.1 Chlamydiales bacterium
AAAAATAATGAGATGCTATACAATCAGGAGGCAACTGACAGCAAAGAGAAATCTGACGAAATATTATTAAATACTATTTTAAAATAGTTGTCTGTCAGATTAAATCTTGATTTGTACATATTATGTTACCGTATCTTTATGAAAATTTAAAGTTTAATATCTGTAAAAGTCATTTACGCAAAAAAAATGGACAGTCTCTGTCTGTCAAATCAAATCTTGATTTGTGCAATTTGTTAATTCTTTATTCGAAAATCATGGAGTATATAAGAATCTTCATCGTACTCATCAGAACTAACATTTTCCTCAGATGTCACGAGATCTTCGCTTACTACTAAATTTAGTAAATCTGTATATCCATCTGTGTCAAAGGCTTTTTCTATTAAGCTGAATATGTTTTGACCCATTTTCCCAGTAACGGATCCTGCATTTATATAGCTTGCTAAAACCTGAATTAGGGTGAAACATGTGTTTTTTTGTTGTTGTTGCAAGCTAAGTATCTTTGTATGCACACGTTCCATTTTCTCTAGGAGAAGCTTATTATGTAGATCTTTTAATTTTTCTAGCTGATCTTCATGAGCTTGTTCTAATTCGGCTCTTTTTCTTGTTTCTAATGATAATCGTTTTTGTATTTTTTCTAATTCTTCTAAAAGATCATGATTTTCTTCTGAAGAAATGCTTATTTCTTTTTGTTGTTCTTTAAGAATGTGTTGTACTCTTTGTAGATCTTTTAGCTGTGATTCTGATTTATGTAATCGAGATTCTAGGAATTTTTTCTCTTCCTCTAAGTCTTCGATGGTTCTTGTTTTTTCAGATAATTCTAGCACTAAATCCTTATTGGATTTTTCCATTTTTTCTATTTTTCTAGTCGTGTTGTATGCAATAGGTCTAATGTCTTCGAGTTCTTCTCGAAGGGTGTTTATCTCAGTTTGTAAAGTAGTTATTTCGAGGCTTTCCTCTTGGGATGCTGTTGCGGTTAGGGTATAATACCCGGAAGTAGGTATGAATAAGTTTTCTGGAATAGTGCTATTTTCTAGAGAAGAGAGGTCTTGCTCCATTTTATTTTCCGCTTGTTCTATGGTAGCGCTTATGGAAGCTACCTCATTGCTTATTGCTGGTAGGGTAGCTGTTTCTAAAATGCTTGCTATTTCTTCTTCGTCTTTTAACTGATCTTGTAATGTTTGATAGGCTTTAGATAAACGTTGCATTTCTTCATTTAGTTCAGAAATTTGCACATCTTTAGTAGAGAGTTGTGTTTGTAAAAGTGCACTTGCACTTTCTAATTCTTCAGATAACGCAGTTTGAGCTTTTTTAGCTTGAGCGAGTTGCTCTGTAAACCTTGCTCGCTCTGACTCTAACTCCACTTTTTCTTGTTGTAGATGAGATAACTGTAAGGGTAATGGAGATAACTCTCGAAGTGTTTCTTGCAGAGTTATTCTTTCTTTTTCTTTTTGTACTAAAAGTTGAGAAGCTTCTTTGTAGTTTTTATCTAGGAGAGAGTTAGACTGTTTTAATAGAACTAATTCTTGTTGTAACAAAGAGTATTGTTCTTCTAATTTTTGACGGGAACTATCTACGTTTTTGATCTGTTTGTCTAATTCGGCCGTTTGCATATCTTGAATAGAAAGCTGTGTTTGTAAAGCTTTGTTCGATTTCTCTAATTGCTCAGCTTGATTGTGATAGTTTGCTGTTAGTTGAATTTGATCTTTTCTAGCTTGAGCGAGTTGTTCTATAAGCTTTATTCGCTCTGACTCTAACTCCACTTTTTCTTGTTGTAGATGAGATAGCTGTAAAGGCAATGGAGATAGATTTTTAAGTTCTTCTTGCAGAATTGCAATCTCGTCTTCTTTTTGTATTAAGAATAGAGAAGATTTTTCTTTTTCTTGTCGCAACAGAGATAGTTGTTTTTCTAGCTTTTGATAGGTATTGTCTGAGTTTTTGATCTGTTCATTTAGTTCAGTAATTTGTTTGTCTTTATCTTGAGAAGCAGGTGTAAGAGGAGTGGTATTGGAAGTTTGATAGAGATTTCTAGATAAGAGATCTAGTAATGCTCGGTAAATGTCTTGCTGGTTATCCACTAGTTTATTAATCAGAGCATATTCTTCGGTATGAGGATAGGTAATGTTTTCTTGTTTAAGGGATAAAGCGCGAATAGACTGGCTTAATAATTCAAGTTGATCTTTTATGATTTGTAGTTCTTTAGAATAAGAGGTTTTCTTATTTAACTGGTTTTGCAAATCTTCTATTTTAGCTTGTAGTTGTTGTATTTGAAGGTTTGATAGAGTAGCATCAAAGCTGATTTTACAAGCAGCTTGTTCGTCTTTGCTGAATTGTAAAGGGATAAATAAAGGGCGAATCTTTTCAGATTGCAATCTAGCAGAAGGATCAAGGAAAGGGGGTTCTTTAAATAAAGAGTCTACTTTTTTAATAATTTTTTCTTTTCTTGTTTTAATTTCCTTAGAGAGTTCTGGATTTTTTTTTACGTAAGAGGTGTTTACTTTAGAGCCTTCTAAACCTCTTTCTAATAACTGAATCGTAATCCCATTTTTGGTGAGATGGATACGAAGTTTTATGTCTTCAGTGGAATGAAAATTAGGGATAAGAGCAAGAAACCCTTCCTCATTAAGAAGTTTTTCTACTTTTTTTGCGATTTTTGCTTGTATTACTTCTTGTAAGTCATTAGGGCAGGGTAAAGAATACCCTTCCCGATCAAATATTTCTAAATTTGACACATGATGAACATTGATCATGATATTTTTCTATTAATTATGTTATTTGATTATATTTTATATGTTAAAAGTAAATTTACGTTAAAGATAGATAAGTAAAGTTAATTATTTTTTACTTACGATAAATGAATAAACAAGGCAAATCTTTTTTAAGATAGGGCTTATGCTTTTAATTATCAGTGTTTTATGTTTTTTTTCTTTGATTCCCAAAATGCAACCTACGGTATATCTATCCTGGGAAAATGATCCTACTACAAGCATAGTCATACACTGGCATACAGAAAGTAAAGGAGAGCCTCAGATTACATATCGCAAGAAGGGAGAAGTCATGTGGTCTTGTCAAGAAGGGACCTATGTTTATTTGAAGCATTTACCTCTGCGGATTCATTCGGTAGAACTATTTGATCTTGAGCCTAATACGGAATACGAGTTCAGCTTGGAAAGGAAGATATATCGATTTAAGACTTTAGCTGTAGATCCTCCTCTGTGCTTTGCTGTTGGTGGAGATGCTTATTATTACTTGGACTTAATGCGTCAAATGTCTTTGCAAATTGCAGCTAGATCCCCAGATTTTGTTGTGATAGGAGGGGATATTGCTTATACCTGTGGAAGCAAACAAGCGTTTAAACAGAAGGATTGGAAGGAAAAAAGATGGGTTACTTTTTTCAATACTTGGTCGAAAACGATGAAAACTCTGGATGGGAGATTAATCCCAATTATTGGTGTGTTGGGGAACCACGATGTCGAGCGCGTGAGTCTAGAAGAAGAAATGGTCTATAAATTTTTACCCGAAATAAGACCTTTTAAAGTGATAGATGTCGGTACTATTTTGTCTCTTTTTTTGCTTGACACTGGGCACCAGTATCGGATTGAAGCTCAAGAGAAATGGTTGGAAAACGCGTTAGAAAAGAGAGAGAAAAGCGCTTATAAAATGGCAGTCTATCATGTTTCAGGGTATCCTTCTGTTTACTCTGAAGAGGGAATAACTCCAAGAAAAGTTCGAGAGTATTGGCACCCTCATTTTGATCGTCATCGTCTGCAAATAGCTTTTGAAAATCATAATCATGCTTATAAGAGAACTTATCCTTTAAAAAATGGAAAGTGCGATTCAGATGGAGTGATCTATATGGGAGATGGTTCTTGGGGGGTTTGGGCAAGGACTCCTAAAGAGAAATGGTATTTAGAAAAAACAGCAAAAGTGAATGCAGTGTGTTTAGTGCAAATAGGTCGAGAAAAAGCCGTGGTAGATGCTTTAAATATAAAAGGAAAAGGGATCGATTCTGTGACAATTATGCCTCAAGGAGCAGGGTCTGCTCCTTGAGAAAGGTGTTTTAAGGGCAAAAACTTGCCATCTTCTCTAACACTCGATTAGAGCGCAAAATAAAAGACGATAGAGATTCTGGTGCTAGTTCTTTCTGAGAAAGCAAGGAGAGCTCATAAATGTGATGGACGAGTTCCTTAGCTAGTTCTGGTTCTTTTGTTTCCAATTGATAGGCTTTTTGTACAAGCTTATTATTGGTATTTACCACAAAAGTGTTCTTAGAAGGCAAATGGAAGGATTGTTTGGTTAAAGCCATTGTCTCACGCATCCTTCGCATGTGTTCATCGATCACTAAAAGAGCTGGGACTGTATCGTTGACAAGACTTTTAGCTTCTACTTCGAGGTGCTCTATTTGTAATTTAGAGCGGATAAAGTCTGCCATTTTAGCAGCTTCTGTACGCCCTTCTGTATCAAGTAGAGTATGTTCCCTAGTTTTATCCAGAATAGTTTCGTCAAGCGCCCCGTCAATTCTTTGAAAGCTTATCTTGTCTAATTTGCTTTCTAAAAAACTCATAAGGTGATTGTCTATCGGTGAGGGAGCATATAAAACTTCCATCCCTTTTGCTTGATATAGATCAAGGATGTGGCTATGAGAATGCTTTTGAGAAACATAGAAGATTTTATTTTCGTGAGAAGAACGATTGCGTTCTATGTATTCTTCTACTGTTGTCCAATCTTTGTTTGTTTGCTGCCAAATCAGCAAGCTTTTAAGACGTTCATACCATTTATCATCTTGTAAAATCCCTAGTTTTATAATCCACTCAATATCTGGCCATGTTTGAATAAACTGTTCGCGATGAGTAGTATATAAAGAGAGTAGGCGATCGCTTACTTTTTTAGATATATGTTGAGATAGTTGTCTTACCGTACGATCGACTTGCAAAGTACTGCGTGATACATTTAAGGGGATATCAGGACTATCGATAGCTCCTCTTAGCACCATAAGGTAGTCAGGCAAAATATCTTTACAGTTATCTGATACATATACGCGATTACAAAAGAGCTTAATGGTATTTTGATTCCAATCAAAGCGATCTGTAATTTTAGGGAAGTACAAAATTCCTTTTAGATTAAATGGATAATCTACATTTAGATGAATCCAAAAGATGGGATCTGGCTCTAGGGGATAGAGCTGATGGTAGAAATCTATATATTCTTTATCTGTGCAGTCAGCAGAGCTTTTCAACCAAAGAGGATCTTTAGCATTGATTTGCTTGCCATTTAGGTGAATAGGAACTGGCAAAAATGCACAATATTTTTGTAAAAGAGTCTTTACTTTTGCCTCTTCTAAAAACTCTTCTGCTTCTGAGGACAGATATAATGTAATCGTAGTTCCTCTAGATGTTCTAGTTCCTTGTCCTAGCTCATAAGAAGAAGAACCATCACAAGACCAAAAAGCGGGTTCTGAGCCTGGAACGTAAGAGAGAGAATCAATAGTAACCTTATCTGCAACCATATAGGCAGAGTAAAATCCAAGACCAAAATGTCCAATGATCTGATCTTGTTCTTTTTCGGTTTTATATTTGCTTAAAAACTCTTCTGCTCCTGAAAAGGCAAGCTGTGCAATATACTTTTCTATTTCTTCTGCACTCATACCAAGGCCAGTATCGCTAAAAGTCAGGATTTTTTTCTCTTTATCGATTGTTAGATCAATCTGAAAAGAGCTCTCCTCAATAGAGAGCTTTTCATGGTCTTTTAACACTTTACATTTATGAATAGCATCACATCCATTAGAAATAAGCTCTCGGAGAAAAATTTCTTTGTCTGAATAGAGCCACTGTTTGATGATGGGTAAAATATTTTCTGTATCAATTTTTAAATTGCCACACTTTTTCATTATATACCTCCTTTAATCGTATTAGATGGAATACGACAATAGTTTGAAAACAAATTAATATCAATTAATTTAGCTTCTTTTAAAACAATTAGCAAGATGGCAAGGAGAGTTAGCCATTTAATCATGAAAAACCAGGTAGATATTCTTTTATTAACCTCAGATTTGGAGGTTTTAGCAAGCAATAAGACCAAAACTTTCTTTATCAAACATTCTAATACGAGATTTTTTAGGCTGTCTCATATAAGCAGCAATAGCATAAAGAAGATTCACTAAAACATTGCTTACAAATCTATGCCTTGTATACTAGTTTCGCTTTAAATTAAGAATTGTATTTCAGTATTTTTTAAAAAAACTTTCTTCTTTCAAAAGAAATTAGAACCTGTCTTCACAATTTAAATGAAATTGTATAAAATCTTTGGATAAGAGGAAGTTATGACTTATCCAAGCGATCTAAACGATGCACAATGGGAACAGATTCAAGATCACTTTAATACCGGTAATTATGGTAAAAACGGTAGTCCTAAACAGGTAGTGATCTTAAATTATAATCACAAATAAACATTTTAATTATACCAGTATGATTAGCTATTCATTTTGCACAAATCTTTCCAAGGTTTTTCGATAACCAGAATCTGCACATACGCCTTGAAGAGTTGGATATTTTTTTAGAGCTTCTTCGAAAACTTTGCATCCTGCAACCGTATCGTGAATGTTAGCAGCGTGTACTTTGATATGCAAAAAACGCCAGTATAATTTAAGAAAAAGATAAGCCATTGAAAATGAGTCCTTTTTGGATTAAAGTGTTTCTTTTTTTGCAGAAAAAACCACCAACCCAAAAAGGCTCAAAAATGGAAGAAGAAAAAATCATTGAACTTTTTTGTCTCGTCGACGATTTTACCAAACAATTTTCAAAAATGTGTATAGAGCAGGAAATAGAATA
>JAITFW010000037.1 GCA_031281085.1 Chlamydiales bacterium
AAAAAAAGTCCGGAAAGACAAGCCTCGTTGGAGTTAACTGCTTCCAAGCAATTTATGAATCACATGGGAGCAATACGGTATTTTGTGAGCCATTATAACCAATGGGCATATGAAAAATTTTGCGAAAAATGGGGCCTTGTGGTCTGCTTTATAACCTAACCGGTATTGCACCACCAATTTTTTAGAGTGACATTATTTATAGAATCAAAAGATGCTTTATAGGTGAAATAAATAATAAATGGCTTTATCGCAAGAAAATATATGAATTTTTGATTAAAGTTTTGTTGAAAAACAAGACTTACTAAATGAGTGTTTTTAATTCTAAAATGAGAAAAAAATACAAAGATTTTTTCATTGTAGTTAATGAAAAAGGTTTACATACACGTCCTTCAACAGAATTGCTTAGATGTGCTACAGGCTTCAAAGCAGATATTACATTGAAATACCAACAAGAGATTGTAAATGCTAAATCTCTTTTGGGCATTTTGATCTTAGCTGCTAATAAAGGAGCTAAAATCAATGTGGAGGCTGTTGGGGAAGATGCAGAGGAAGCTATAAAGGCAATACTTACGCTAGCTCGTAATAAATTTAATATTAATTATTAGATAGCTTCTTGCTTTTTCATCCTTCTTGGGTATTTTGGTAACTTGTTGTCTTTTACTATTGATAAAAGAGTGGTTATAACTGTTTGGTTTCTGGTAGCTTATTCTTCAACAGGGATAGCTTTTTCAAGAACTTCTTTTCTGCAAAAGACGGGAACATTGTTTAGAAGAGAAAGGGTGATACAATCGCTAGGTCTAGCATCAATTTCTAAGATTGTTGTTTTCTCAGCGATTTTTTGTTCCAAATATAAACGTGCAAAGTAGATGGTATCTTCTACATCATGGATAACAATCTGTGCTGTGCGAATATCAAAACCAGAAAAAATGGTATGAATGAGGTCATGAGTAAAAGGACGGGGTTTTTTTTTCTCTGTTAGGTACATTTGAATATTGTTTCCCACTTGGGGGTCTGTATAGATAGCAAAGCGTTTTTCTTCCGTGCCCAGAATAATCACGGTATAAGACCGTGATTGCATGATTTTATTGAAAGTAATAGGAATTAACTCAGAATCCATACTTTTTCTCTTTAATTTGACTATTTATTATTCAATTACAATTTGTCCATCGAAAAATCCAGTAATGACTCGCTTAACTAAATTAAAAAAGAAACCGGTATCTATAACTCCTGGAATTTGGATCAATTTTTGATGTTCTTGTTCTGGGGAAGTAATATATGTAGGGAAATAAATGTCGAAAAGATAGTTTTGATTATCTGTGACATACAAAGATTGATCAACATTCGCACGTAAAAATCCTTTATAGCCTGCCTGTTCAATATGATGAATGGTAGCTCTTATAGCAAAAGGAAGAATTTCAACAGGGACCTTGATTTTTCCTAATTCTTTTACTTTTTTACTTTCATCTACAATTACAAGCATTTCTCGGCTCATACTTGCTATCATTTTTTCTCTTACATGTGCTCCTCCTGCTCCCTTAATCATACGTTTTTTAAGATCGATTTGATCTGCTCCATCTACAGTTAAGTCGAGTGAACAGAGTCTATCGATATCTAAAAGATTGAGGCCACCTTGTTTAGCTTGTATAAAAGATTGCTGAGAACTAGCAACAACTTCTACCTTTAATCCTTGATGAGTGCGCTGGATTAATCTTTCGATAAAATAAAAAGCAGTAGATCCCGTTCCTAGCCCAATGAGCATATTATTTTCAATTAGTTCAGCGGCTTTGTAACCAACCTTTTTTTTAATTTCTTCTCTAGACATAAACTAATCGTATATTTAACTATCATTGTTAATGATTACATTACAAGATTTGTTACAATATCTCAATCAGCTTTTGCAACCTGAATTGTTTTTAGATGTGTGCCCAAATGGTCTACAGATAGAAGGTAAAAAGACTATTTCTCGTATTGCATTTGCTGTATCAGCTAGCCTAGCAACTATTAAACAAGCAATAGCCTTAAAAGCAGATGCTCTTGTTGTGCACCACGGGATTTTTTGGGATAAGGCTTCTTATGTTCTTTTAGGCTCTAAAAAACAAAAATTTCAGCTTTTATTAGAAAATGACATTTCTTTACTAGCTTATCATTTACCATTAGATGCACATCAGGTAGTTGGCAACAATTGGAAAGCGGCTCGTGATTTAGATTTGACAAACTTAAGAGCATTTGGATTGCTAGGTGAGAACAAGATTGGAGTAAAGGCTCAAATGAAATCTGTGTTAGTAGAGAATTTTCAAACAAAATTAGAAACGTATTATGAGCATGTAGCGCATACGGCATTGGGAGGTAAAAAGCAAATATCTTCTATTGCCATTGTGTCAGGGGGAGCGCATTGGATGATAGAGCAAGCTATCCAAGAAAAGATCGATTGTTTTATTACAGGTAGTTTTGATGAACCAATCTGGGACCTAGCTTATGAAAATGGGATTCATTTTTTTGCTTTAGGTCATTTTTCTACAGAAAAAGTGGGCATACAATCTTTAAAACAAATCATAGCTAAACATTTTGCTATTCCTACCCATTTTATCAATCTTTTTAATCCATTTTAGACGTTGTTAAACAAAGAATTGATTTTATACCTATTTTACTTTACTATGCGAACATTGGCTTGGTTTAAGGCAGTAGGTAGGAGCTTTGGATGAAACCCAGATACGAAAAAGAAATTGCGGAAGAGAGCTTAAAAACAAAAAGAGTAAGGGAAAAATTAAAAAAACATTTAGAGTCTTTTGATCAAAAAGTCACAGTCCCTGCTCTTAAAAAGAAGTTAATTGAAATCCATAGATGGATTGAAAGATATGCTTCTCAAAGAGTTGTATTAAAAGAAAAAAGCATATCTTTGTTCGATGAAAACCGCAACGCTGCCGAATTTAGTCAGCGAGTTGGTGTTCTAGTAGAAAAATTAAAACAAGATATGCAAGTGACTTATCATAAAGATCATTCTTAAATAAAAGCCAGTATCATTTGAGAAAGAGGTGAGCTATTTTCAGGTTAAAGTGTTTCTTTTTTTACAGAAAAAACCACGAACCTAAAAAAGGCTCAAAAAAAGGAATGAAGAAAAATGGATCTTTTGAAAGAAGAAGTTTTTTTAAAAAATACTGAAATACCATTCTTAATTTAAACTGAAACCAGTATATACATCGCATCCTGATCGATAAGGTTCTAGCTCCTCCGCCCAAAACGCTTTCGCATCTTGTTCCGAACGTCCACCTGCATGAATAGCCTCAACTTGCCGAGTAGTAGCCAGCCAAATCCTCTCTTGGTTCTTTTTTTGGCCTACAAAGGTCCTCAGTCTCGAGTCGTTCCTAAATGAGTCCCGTTGACTTTAGGGGCTCTTTTGCTTTCAAGTCTCTAGGAACCCGTGCGTATTCTTCTTTGATAAAATTCAACAGCCTAGGCTGGCTCTCTTGGGCTGCTCGGCTAATGCCTCTCAGGGTAAGTTGTTCTAAAAGCTGTCTGCGAATCTAGTTTTTGGTTTCATCTGAAATATTCTTATTTTTGGGGTCGAGAACGAACTGCTTGTTGCATATCAAACTTTTATGATTCTGGTCACCGTGTTGGTTAAT
>JAITFW010000076.1 GCA_031281085.1 Chlamydiales bacterium
AAAACACAAATGCCAAAAAAAAGAAGCAAGAAGAATCCTCTGACAGCGGAAGATAAGAAAAATAACCGACAACTTTCAAGCGATCGGGTTCTCAATGAAAACGTGATCGGTAGTCTGAAACGGTTTAAGATCATATCCGACCGGTATAGAAATAGGCGTAAAAGATTCTCCTTACGCTTCAATCTCATTGCGGGAATCTACAACCTGGAGCTGGTGCAATGAATTTCGAAAGAGATCTAATGGGCATATGAAAAATTCTGCGAAAAATGGGGCCTTGTGGACTGCTTTATAACCTAACCGGTATTGCACCACCCTAAATGGGAGCTGCGTTATTACTGTTTCCGTCTTTGGAAGTAAAAAAAGGAACCTATGAATCAGAGCATGCAGGAGATAGTTTAAAAAAAATAGGTAGGAGAAGACCGAAAAGCCTAAAAAATCTTTAGCGACTTCCCCTTCTCTTAAAACAAGTTCCTGTGGGATTGCGCAAAAAGTTCATTCTTGCGGTTGTTGTGAAAAAAATTTAACGAGGAAATGGAAAAAATCTCTCTGCACATTAACTCGGTTATCCTTTAAAATGAAAGATTCACAATCTTATAAGGATAGTATGGAGAACCTTTCGTTATTTTGTCTGGATAGCTGTAAACACAGAGAGTTGTTTAACGACTTAAAATATCCTTGGGAAGCACTAGAGCAACTTTCTGCTTATCTTTTAAAACAAAAACTGGGAAAGATTGAAATAGACATCGTTTCTGGGGTATTGCTTGTAGATAGTGATAAGATTTCTATTGGTTCTGGAACAATTATTGAACCAGGTGCTTATATACAGGGCCCTTGTGTTATTGGTCGGGGTTGCCAGATTCGCCAGGGGGCTTACATTCGAGGAAATGTGCTAATTGCGGATCAATGTGTAATTGGTCATGGTTCTGAGATAAAACGTTCTATTTTTTTTAATAAAGCTGCAGCTCCTCATTTTAATTATGTAGGGGACT
The DNA here is from genome assembly GCA_031281085.1 of Chlamydiales bacterium. Taxonomy (GTDB): domain Bacteria; phylum Chlamydiota; class Chlamydiia; order Chlamydiales; family Rhabdochlamydiaceae; genus Rhabdochlamydia. The sequence goes on from JAITFW010000076.1 coordinate 990, forward strand.
CTATTTTAGGTGGCAATGTCAATCTTGGTGCAGGGGTGAAATGTGCAAATTACCGATTAGATCATCAATGTATTTCTGTTTATTGGGGTTCGCAAAAAATAAAAACCCGACTCCAAAAACTAGGTGTATGCATAGGGGATAATTCTCAAATTGGATGCAACACTGTAATCAATCCTGGCACCTGTATAGGCAAAGATGTGATCTGCTATCCAAATATGACCTTGCAGGGGTATATTCCAAAAAAAAGCCTTGTGAAACCCTCTTCTCATGTGATGGTAGAATCTTTATGACAACCTTAATAAACCAATCCTCTTTTTCTTCGTATTTAGAAAAAGTGGATCAAAAAATTGCCCAAAGTCTTCTTGATTTTGGAGAAAAAACCAAATTACGCGATGCTTGCGAATACGCTTTAATGAGTGGTGGTAAGCGTTTTCGCCCTTTAATCGTCATCTTAGTTGCTGAAGCGCTAAACCATCAACTAGACGTTTCAGACGCAGCTTTAGCTGTAGAGTTTTTTCATACAGCTTCTTTAATTGTCGATGATCTTCCCTGCATGGATAATGATGATCAAAGACGTGACAAACCCTCTACTCATAAGATCTATGGAGAATCAATAGCTCTTTTAGCTAGTTATTCTTTGATGACAGCTGGATTTGGTAAGATTCATCAAAATACGGAGATTCTTAAAAGATCCTCACCTCCTTTTTCTACATCAGGCGATGCTATTTGTACATTAGCTCTTTCCATTGCTGCCCAATGCTCTGGGGTTTTAGGTGCTACAGGAGGACAGTTTTTTGATCTTTTTCCTCCAGACCCTTCTTTGAAAACCGCACAAAGAGTGATCTCTCAAAAAACAGGAGCTCTTTTTGAAATCGCTTTTGCTTTCGGTTGGCTTTTTGGAGGAGGAGATAGAGAACAACTTGAGTTAATTAAAAAACTAGCCTATCATTTTGGTTTTGCTTTTCAAATTGCAGATGATCTTCATGATATCGAACAAGATGAGCAAGAAGATCTTAAACTTAGCATAGCTCATATGTTGGGTCCTAAAAAAGCATGGGAATATTTTCAAAGTGAGCTGTCTAGCTGTTGTGAACACTTAAAGAAGCTAGGTCTTTTCACCCCTTCTTTTGAAAGGATTATCGATCTGCTTTCTCACTACGCAAAGTTTGAGAAATAGTTTTCCTCTCTATACAAACTTCCCATTTATATGGATTGTTTTATAAAAATGTTGTATATTGATTGTTATAGTATTTAATCAACACATTTTCTAGGTTTTTAATTAAAAATAAGGATTTAAACGATGGCTATTTCAACAAATTATTTGCGGTTAAACAACGAACTCGATTCACAAGAAGACTCTCAGAGGAATAAAAGTTTTAAAAGTGTAAAAGATTGGTCTGTTGATGTGCAATGCAGTGGAAATACGTATGATGGTATACGTGTTTTCGCAAGAGAGTCTTCTATAACTGTAGTTGCTTTAGTTAATAAAACTTTTTTTTCTTTTAATGTGACTTATGCTGAACAAGCACAAAAAGCATGCGAGCTCTTTTTAGAAACCGTGAAAAAATATAGCGGAAGCGTGGATTCCGTTAAACTTTGGAAAATATTACCATATAAAGAGTTATATACAGTACCCCTGGAATTAATAGATATTTGGATAGCTGATACTTTTCCAGAAGCAAATGTAGAAAGTAAAACATTACAAAAAGGCTATTGCTTCTTCATCGAAAGAGAAAATGGTGATGGAATACAAAAATACGAACCAGAATCTCTTTATAAAAAAACAGTTAGAAGTGTAAGCAAGTGTTGCTCTATACTTTCTCGTAGTGAAAGTAAGAGCCTGTCTTCACAATGTAAGTAAAATTGTGTAAAATCTTTGGATAAGAGGTAGTTATGACTTATCCAAGCGATCTAAACGATGCACAATGGAAACTGATTCAAGATCACTTGAAACCGGTAATTATGGTAAAAACCATAAGTATAGCCAAAGAGTTTTGATAAGCGCTGTTTTTTATGTGATAAAAACAGGTTGTCAATGGCGTTTCTCACCCAAAGAATATCCACCGCGGAAAACAGTGTATAGTTTTTATAAACGATCTAAAGATAGAGGGTGGTGGGAAAAAATGATGCAAGATCTTGTACAAAAGAGTCGCATGAAAAGGTGTTTTTGTGAAAGATAAGCCACCTGTAATAACCGGTGGCTTGTTTTGTTAGACCAAAGCTTCTTCTTTCACAAGAGAAGGAATCGAGCCTTTAGCTTCTTTGATCTTAGCTAGAATTAATCCTTCTATTTCTTCTACTAGATGAGGGTTTTTTTTCAATTCTTCTCTAGCGGATTCTCTTCCTTGCCCTAAGCGATGGCTTTGAAAACTAAACCAAGTGCCTTTCTTTTCAACAATACCTAGATCAACTCCTAAGTCGATTAAAGTACCAATGCGGGAAATTCCCTCGTTGAATAAAATATCAAACTCCGCTACCTGAAAAGGAGGAGATACTTTATTTTTAACAACTTTTACTTTAACACGGTTGCCAACTTCTGTGTTATCTGGACCTTTAATGCTGCCACAGCGACGAATATCTAATCGAACAGAGGCGTAAAACTTTAAAGCTTTTCCTCCTGTTGTGGTCTCTGGATTGCCAAACATAATTCCAATTTTTTCACGTATTTGGTTAATAAAAATAGCACAAGTATTGCTTTTAGAAAGAGTTGCCGTTAACTTTCTAAGAGCCTGAGACATCATTCTTGCTTGCAACCCCATAAAAGAGTCGCCGATTTCTCCTTCTAGCTCACTTTTAGGAACCAAAGCTGCAACAGAGTCAATGACTATGACGTCTATTGCATTAGAGCGTGCTAGCATCTCCGCAATATTTAGAGCTTCTTCTCCTGAATCAGGTTGAGAGATCAATAGCTCGTCGAGTTTAACACCGATTTTAGCAGCATAAGCCGGATCTAGCGCATGTTCTGCATCTATGTAGGCAGCAAGACCTCCACTTTTTTGTGCATTGGCAACAATGTGGGTAGCAAGCGTGGATTTTCCGGAGGATTCATGACCAAATATCTCTACAATTCTTCCACGAGGCACTCCTCCAATTCCCAATGCGAGATCCAGAGTGATTGCACCTGTTTTAATCACCCCCATCTCTCCTTTTAAAGAGGAATGTTTACCTAGGGTCATGATAGAGCCTTCACCAAATTGTTTTTCAATTTGTGTCATTGCTAGTTCTAGAGCTTTTCTTTTTCCTGCATCATTTTGTTGAGTCATAAAGTTCCTTTTGTTATCTGATCTTAAGATTGAATCTGGTCGAGCCTTTGCGTCAAGGATAATCGATTTTGTAAATGGTGTCTAATTCGAGAGTGAATTATAAAAAAAATAAAGGATCATTTATGTTGTTAGCAGGGGATATAGGGGGAACAAAAGTGAGTTTAGCTCTTTTTAAGGAAGAGTTGCAGCTACAATGCGTAGAGGAAAAAACCTTTCCTAGTCGTGATTTTTCTGACTTTTCTTCTTTACTACATCATTTTCTAGCTCCATTTCCTAACATTTCTATTTCCCGAGCTGGATTTGGGATAGCTGGGCCTGTGCAAGATGGGGTTTGTCGAGCAACAAATCTACCTTGGACCCTTTCTGCAGAGGAGTTGCAACATCAATGTAAAATCCCTCATGTATTTTTACTCAACGATCTAGAAGCTAGCGGATGGGGTTTGCAACTTCTTTCTCCTAGCAAATATATAACATTAAACGAAGGAAAAAAAATAGCTGGTAATAGGGTATTGATTTCTGCTGGAACAGGTTTAGGAGAATCGGGTCTTTTTTGGAATACAAAAATACATCATCCTATTGCAACAGAGGGTGGCCATGCCGATTTTGCTCCTTGTAACGAAGAGCAGGTAGAGCTTTTTTCTTATTTATATAAGCAATACAAACATGTTTCTTACGAAAGAATTTTATCAGGGTACGGACTTTATCAAATATATCGATTTTTAGTCGATACACATAAAGAACAAAGCGATCCGGAAATTGAGGCAATTTCTACCAAATTAGAGCCACAAAGAGTTGTGATAGAAAAAGCGCTAGAGAATTTGTCTCCAGTTTGTATACGTACCATAGAGATATTTGTTTCCATATATGGTGCAGAAGCTGGAAACTTAGCGCTTAAGTATCTAGCTAGAGGAGGGGTTTATTTAGGAGGTGGGTTAGCACCAAGGCTATTGCCTTTTTTTAAACACGGCGGCTTTATGTCAGCTTTTATAGCAAAAGGAAGATTTTCTTCCCTTATGCAAGAGATTCCTATCTATCTTATATTAGAAGATACAACAGCTTTGTTTGGTGCGGCACATTATGCTAAAACGAGAACTCTTTGAATGCCAGTAGCGAATCACAAAAGAATGATCGGAAGGGTTTTCGTTTACAGGTTTTCTTACTTCTAAAACCTCTTCCATTCTTTTAGAGAGATTGCGTAAATGAACTCCTTCTTCAGGTGTACTTTCAATACAGCTCTCTTTATCGATGACAATAATTACGTGTCCTTTCCACACAATTAAATCAAGAGGTTTTAATAAAGAAAGGATCTCTTGTTTTTCTAAATGTTCAATTTCAAGACCCTCTTTATAGTTTACTAAATCAGAGGTATTGCGAGGCGTGTATCCGTTAGTGGCGTAATAGAGGAGACCGGAGCAATCTATCCCTTTGAGTTGCCAGATATTTTGTATCTTTGAGTCTAGGCTAGAGAGTTTTGCTGTGGGAGGGTAGAGTTTGAGTATTTTAGTAGTCCCTTTTGGCCAGTTTCCTCCCCACAAATAAGGAGTTCCTATTAAATTTTTCAAGGTTTTGCAAATTTCATCAACGCTAGGTAAACCGAGTTGTTTTTTGGGAGAAGAACTAGGTAAAAACTCTTTGTGAATATACAATTCTTTACCGGAGTAGTTAGGGGTTTTTATCTTTAAAATATCTTGGGATAGAGTTTCTTGTGGATCGAGTGACATTCCTGGCAAAAGGATTGTTTCTAAGCATTTCATTAATCCTTGATGATCTAAGGGTATACATTCCCCCTTTCCTTTAAAATAGTTAGGAAATTCAGAAGTATTAAATACGGGAATGGGTTCACTGATTATTAAAGACATGATTTTTTTTAAGCCTCGTGTTATTAGATCTACTTATCCTATATTGTAAATACAAAGATCTCTTTTATAAAATGATAGGAAGATAACATGTTTAAAAATTTTTTCGTGTGTGTTATTGTGATTTTAACCGGTTGTTTTTCTTTTTCAAAAGAAAAAAAAGAGACCCAGTCGCAAGTGCTGCGTATCAATATAGGAGATGATCCTCAAAGTTTAGATCCAAGACGTGCACGTGCTCTTAAAGATATTACCTTATTAAGACATTTATTCGAGGGGCTTACACGTAAAAATCTACAAGGCAAAGTAGAGTTTGCTTTGGCAAAAGATGTGCAAGTATCGGAAGCGGGAACGCATTATCGATTTACTCTGATTAAAAGCTATTGGTCAAATGGGGATTTGTTAACAGCACATGATTTTGCTTATGCTTGGCATAAAGTATTAGACCCTGCATTTCCATCAGATATTGCTTATCAAATGTATCTAATTAAAAATGCTCAGGCTGTTAAAGAAGGAAAGTTACCTAGTTCGGAGTTGGGAGTTCGTGTGTTATCAGATGATGAATTGGAAATTGAGTTAGAGCATTCAGCGCCTTATTTTTTAGAATTGCTATCTTTCCCTCTTTTTTTTCCTGTACATCGCAAATTAGATGCAGAAAATCCAAACTGGGGATGGCAGGACTCTGGATATATTTGTAATGGTCCCTTTACTCTAGCTCATTGGGAACAACGCAATTTGATCCGATTGCATAAAAATCCTCTATATTGGGATAGTTCTTCTGTTTCTTTATCTGAGATTGTAGCCTATATGTTCTCTGAAGAAACAGAATTACGTCTGTTTGAAAGAGGAGAACTTGATTGGGCTGGTTCCCCTTTATCTACTCTTCCTATTGAAGCTTTAGATTCTTTGAAAAAATCTGCTTATTTTATGGATAAAGAGTTTTTAGGGACGTATTTAGTAAGAATACAAACACAAAAGCCTCCTTTTAATCATCGATCTGTTCGATGCTGTTTTGCCTTAGCAGTGAATAGAGGAGATATCGTTTCTCATATCACTCAAGGAAATCAAACAATTGCAACAGGCTTGGTTCCCACAGAACTAGGCTTGCAAGATAACCCCTATTTTTTAGATGCGGATGTAAAGAGCGCTAAAGAGCTTTTACAACAAGATCTTCCTAAGATTACTCTTCTTTATCGAGCTGATGAAAAAAATCATGTATTAGCACAAGGATTGCAACAACAATGGATGAAATCCTTGGGAGTGCTTGTAGAGTTAGAAGCCGTGGAGGCAAAAATGTATTTTGATCGTGTTTCTAAAGGAGATTATCAATTAGCAACAGGGTCTTGGATTGCAGATTTTGAAGACCCAATAAACTTCTTAGAAGTGTTTAAATATAAAAAAGGTGGGTCTAATAATACCGGCTGGGAAGATGCTCATTATATACAGCTACTCAATTCTGCCAATAAAACGGTGGATAACAAACAAAGAAGGCTTTTTTTAAAACAAGCAGAGCAAGTTTTAATAGATCATATGCCTGTGATTCCTATCTATTATTATCGTATGCTCTATTTAAATCGAAATGTTCGCCAAGTAGCATTATCTTCTACCGGAGGAATTGACTTTAAATGGGCTAAAGTTGACAGAAAATAAATTTTTACCTATTTCTTAAGTAAAATTTTTTGAGGTCAATTATGAAAATCATGTTCGCATTAGCTTGCTTGATGACTTCCTATATGCAAGCTGAATCCATACGTTTATTTAACGATAGCGTTTACGATTTGCGAGCTGTGGTACGAGGAGCTGATGGTTCTTTTTTAGCAGAGATGCTTATTCGCGCACAAAACTCCGCTATTTGGCATAATACATATGGGCCTTATCAAAGTAGAGTCCCTATACAACAGAGCCGTTCCCAAACCCCCTATGTAGTCGTTTGGTATTGCTTAAGTGGAGAGCAGTTCTCTATATGCGATACCGTAGCTACAGGAGGGGTTGTAGAAGCTCTTAGTTGCCTAGGCACTCGTACATGCAAAACTAGGAAAAAAGAGAATACCCTGCAGGAAGAGTATCAGGAAATGTAACCTCCTCAAAATCGATAGACTCTTTTTTTCTCTTATGTGCTTTCGAAAAAGTTTGAATTATTCGTGAATATACTCGATATTGAACTCTTTAAAGTTTTTCAAGGCACATACATTCGCTTGATAGGTAACATAACGTCTATTAGATGAATCTTGCAGTTTCTTCATTTCATAAATAAACCTAGCACCAGGAACGGAAGGACTAGGTATGTTCTCATTTAAAAAGAGATCTATGGAGATTTCTTTTTGATTACCAACCTCAAGTAATTCTAGCTCGTTTGTTTCGTTCAAGTAACCACAAATTCTAGTAAAAGGTTTATATCGAGGGATAGAAACGAGTTTATACAGATGATCTTCTGTTTGATAGATAACCTTTATTTTGAGATTTTCATCATAAACTGGATCTTTTTCCCATTGTTTTATAACTGTATAGAGCTCATCTTCAGGATCTTTGATTAAGATTTTTACAGTTTCAGGTTCTTGATTTGTTTCCGATGTATAAAAAGCTTTTATGGGAGCAGAAATGGCTGCTTTAACGAGAAACCCTATGCTGGAAGATAGAGCTGAAGCAGAACTAACCATTTTCACCTTAAGCGATTCTTGAGAATTCCAGATGACCTGCCACATCTGCTTCATTTTGCTCAGATAAGGATAATTGTAAAAGGGAGTATGGTCGATGAAGCTAGCATACTCTTTTTCATTTTCTGCTTCAAAAGTTTCAAGAGCGGATAAATGACACACCTCACGCCAGCTCCCTCCATATTGCCAACGCGCTATTAACCTACTAGGAAAAGTTGCTGCGCTGCTCATGCTATATTGGGTTGCAGCGGTTAAAAGTATGAATAGATTCATAGCCATATCATTAGAGAAAATAAGGTCTTTTAAACGAGTATCCGGATCTTGTTTCGACTCTCTAATGAAGTGATAAAAATGTTGCCAGTGTTGGCGTATATGACCTATAAAATCAAAAGCATAAGCATGGTGATTCTGGATAAAATCCGCATATTGTTTAGAGGAACGAACATTTCCCCACTCTATCCATGTAGCTCTAGTTCCTCTCTTAGGACGGGTGCAATCGTTGCGATAGAAGATGGCTGTTTTTAATTCTTCCATTGTCTTTGGGGTTTTTACAAAAGCAATCATGGCATTTTGAGTGGGGTCATCTTTCAAAACCAATACTTCTTGAGAAATACGAGTGAACCCATGCGATTGCATAAAAGTAGACCAGTTCTCAATGCTTTTAAACGTTCGTACTTCTTTATGCTCTACTTCCCAAGGAATATGATCTGCAGCATTGACAAAAGAGTGCACTACTGAAGCTAATGCTTCTACTTCACTTTCAGGGGGGGCATTGTGCTCTCTGAAGAGGATCACTCCACCAGGTCTTAGCTTTTCATGTAAAGAATCTAAGAAGGCTTCTTTTCTTTCTTCTGGGATATGATGTAAACCACCGAGACAACTTATGAAATCAAGACTTTTATCTTCGATCTCTTCTCCAAGAGGCTTATAGGTTTTTTCCGGTTGTCGCAAGGGATCTGTACAATCTGGATCGTTCAAACTGATATGTGTTTTATAAGGATAGGAAGAGAAAAGGGCCCCAGCTTATATACGATCTACTAAAGATACAGAAGAAGAATTGCATGCAGCAATGCTTTTTTTATCTAAGCTCAGTTTAGCTGCGCTTTGCAATGTGTTATGATAACGTCTATCGTAAATTTCCAAATAATCGTGAAAGTTACGCCCATTAAAATCTTTTAATAGTCGAGAGGCTTGTTGTCCCATTCCTTTTTTCAAAACATAAAGAGACCAAAGGCGATAGAAAATAGGCAGTCTTTTTTTTGTCGAGTCAATTCGATCCAATAAATCGCGATAGATTTGTTCATCTGTTTTATCAGGATCGTCTAGTAGTTTTTCCATTTCCTCAAACACTTTTTTCTCATCTAATTGAAAAAAAATGGTTTTTAAAAATGCGGTGAATTCTGTTTTCATCTCTTCAGATGTTTGAAAAACGCGACGGAAAAGAGAAGGAGCTGGATGAGAAGCCGTAATCGCTCTAAGGGCACTCGTAGTGAGATCAGATGGAACTGTTGAAGATACAGAGATGGCAAGTGCATTATTTGAAGAGGATTCTAAAAGAGAAATGGAAGTAGTCATAGAGTTTCCTAAAAATTAAAAGAGTTTAAGCATCAAAATATTTTGCTGTATGAGCATTTCCAAATACATGTTGAGGATCGTATTTTTGTTTCAATAGGCGCAATCGCTGAACAGTTTCTGGGTGGTAACATTTTTCAAATTCTTCTTTATTAGTAAAAGGCATATAGGCTTGAAAATACACATCTTCATTATTGATGGCAAAATCATTGACTCTTTTCGTCCATTCTTTTGTACGTTCAATAGCTTTTTCTGTTTTTTTCTGGTAAAAACAAATGACAACAGCATAACGATCTTGTTCGGCATAAGGTAAAATAGAGACTGGATCTTTGGGAACAGGTCGAATACTTGCATTGATCAGTTTTATTTGATTGGCTTTTAACTCCGCTCCTAAAAAAAGAAGAAAGTTGGCCAGGTTTTTTTCTTTGATAAAATATTCTTGTAACCATTGAGCGTGTAGCTTTGAGTAATTTAATTTCAAAAAAGCCTTTATAGGAGGGTGCAAAGCTTCATTACGCGTGCATTTCTTTTCTCTAAGCATAGCAACTCTTTCTTGCGACCAGAATTGGCTGATTGCTCGATTAGCAAGAGGCTCGGGAAGGCAACTGAGCGTATGAAGAGCAATGCGCTGTAAGCGTGTCCCAAATTCGGGTTCAAAAGTAAAACTTTGTGTTCTTACTAAAGAAGGAATTTGATTAGTTTCAGCATCTTTCTCATAACTAACCATGCACACATTGCGTAAAGGTTTTCCTTCTAAGGTGTCTAACGTTAATCTACCCCCAAAGAGAGGAATCTCTTTTTTTCCTCTAATGTTGTTCTCATAATATTGGATAAATTGTTGGATGGGGATTTCTTCTGCTTTTTCAATTAAATATTCGTTATCTGTGAGCTTTATAGTAGCACTCACGATGATCCCGAAATAACCAAGTGTTCCAAACATGCATGTAAAAAGTTCATCTTCGGGATAAAGCGTTTGTAGTTCTGCTTGATCGTTGATGATTTCCAAAGATTCTACAGTAGAGGAAATCGCTCCGTATTCATGAGCCCACCCATGGCAATTGATACCAATAGAACCCCCTATAGAAAAAATATCAGAGGCTTGCTTAACAATGACAGATTTCCCTAACTGATTCGCTAAAACCTGTATCATTTCCCATGTAGTGCCAGCTTCTGCTTTGACACTTTGATTATCGTTTAAGAACTCTATTTTTTGTAATTTTTTAGTGTTGATTACTATGTCGTTTTCCTTGCAGGGAATGGTTTGCAAGCCTTGACTCATTCCAGACCCAATAACAGATATTTGTTTCTCTTGTTTTTTAGCTTGTTGAACTAAGATTTTCAGATCTTCTATAGTTTCTGGAAAATGGATTTTAGCTGCTTTTCCGTATTGTTCTGCAACTCCAAAGGGGCTAACTACGTCTTTTTTATAAGGGTTTTTCAAAAAAAACCCAGATACTGCATCAGCGCGTAAGAGTCCCATAGGAAAGCAGAGAACACCAAGAGAGTATTTTTGTACCTTGTAAAGATTTTTTAAGTTTTTTTCAGCATCTTTACACAAACAAACAGAAGACAATAATTGGGGAATTTTTTTAAAAGTTAATTCCATAGAAAGGAAAATAGGGAAGACAGTTATACTGGTCAATCGAGCAGCAATAGAACAGCATAATTTAGTAATAGGGTCAAATTCTCTATTTTCTCCTATCAGGAGAATATTTTCTATACCTCTAGCTATATAAGCAGAAGGGTTAGTGATGCTACTGAAGGTCATTTTTTTCCTGATGAATCTAAATTGTTATAGAGAAAAAAATTGTGCATTTTAAGTGATAAAAAGATAGGAAAAAATGGCTGTAGTCACTTGTAAAGCGTTCGATAAGGAGAGTTGTTCAAGCATTTTGCTCAGAATTAGGATTGGACTTTTGACAGATCCTGCTTTTTTCTATTTAAAATAATAATAATTCATCTAGAGTAATGTCGTGCTTTTCAACAGGTAATGGCTCGACGCAGAGCTGTTCTTGAAAGCCAATTCCTATTGTATAAGGCTTGAGGTGATCCTTGTGTAGCTTTGCTAAAAGTTGATCGTAATGACCTTTGCCATAACCTATGCGATGACATAAGCGATCAAAGCCTAATGCGGGTACTAAAATGCAATCGATCTCTTTTAGAGCAATGGGCATAGAGAATTTTGGGTCAGGCTCTGGTACGTCAAAAGCAGAAGGGATACATTCGAACTTGGTGATTTTATGAGCGCTAAGACCTGAGTCTTCTACTTTAGGTAATACGAGTTTATGTTCTTCGAATAAGTGTTGATTGAGTAAATCGATATTAATCTCACTTTTCACTCTACAAAAAGAGAGTATATTTTTGTAGGGTTTCAGTTTTTTGCTAAGTTGCAAATATGCGTTGTGTGCGGCTTGTTTTTTTCTAGAGTCACAAAGGTTTTTGCGTATTTTCATGAGTTCTTTTCTCATGAACTGTTTAGCGTAAGAGCGGTTCTGCATCGATCTTAGGTTTTCCTTTTTCATAGCTGATTTTTTTTAAAAATATGCCGTTGGAAGTGTACAGGGTAGCAGTTCCTTTTCCTTGTTCTATTTGAGAAATAGGGGTGTTGTCCTTAGGCTTGAAGTAACTTCCAGAAATTAATACATCTCGATCGTACTCTTCGATCAACATCACATCCCCATTTTCATACCAAGCTACGCTCGTTCCCTGTTTTTTATTTTGGTTGAACTCTCTTTGACTTTCTGGTTTGCCACTAGGGTACCAAGTTTTAACCATACCTTGGATCTTATCATCATCCCAGTAAAGGCAGAGTTTGATTTGAGGGTTTTCTAAAGAACTGCTGTAATAGATCTTCTCTTCGCCTTGTTTTTTTTGATTTTTGATAGAATAGATGGCATGTAGGCTTTGGTTAGGATGAAATACTTTTACTTCTCCCTCTGCAACCGCTCCAGAGAACGTAATGAGTTGGTGTAGCCTTCCTTCTACAAACTCTGCTTTTTGACCTGAGCCATTGTAGATTTCGGCTATTTTTTTTCCATTTGAATCAAAATAAACAGCCTCTATTAATTGATTCTTTTGATATTTTTCGCTAAATTGTAATTGTTCTTTGTTCCAATAACCTAAAGAGATCCCTTCTTTTTCTCCTTTACGGTAAGCTAATTTCTGCAAAAGATTACCATCGCAATCAAATTCTTCTAGATAACCTTCAATTAGCCCTTGCTGGTAAGGAATAATTTTTTTGATCGATCCTTCAGGATAATAATAAACACTGGGTGTATGTAAAAGACCTTTGTCGTAGAAAATCTCAGCAACGACTTGCCCTTGTTCATTTCTTACAGTGCTTTTGTTATCAAAAATCCAGCTAGCTTGGGCTAAATGATGAATATCCGCTACACCTTCGATGAGAAAAGCCTCTATTTTGAGTTGACCATTAGAGTAATATTCTTGATATAGACCATGCGCTCTACCATCGACAACTTCTAAACGATGCCAAAGTTGACCATTATCGTGATAACTAGTCACTGTGGAAGAGTTTTTACCAGAACCTGTTTTCTTATAAACCCTAAGTACTTTTTGATAAGGTTGAGGTTGTAAAAAGTCTATGTTTTGGTAATTCGATAAACGATCTTGGTTGCTAATGGTTTCTGCAAAACCGTTTCTATCGATGAGTTGTAAACTAACAATTGTATTAGGGTCAGATCGAAAATAGGATCCACAACCAAAGCAGAGGATGAGAGATATGAGGCAAATAGGTTTTTTTATCATAGCGCTTCTCGTTTTACTAGTTTCATATCGATACAAAACACTTTTTGTTGGGGAGTAATCGATTTTTTAATGAGATGAAAATCTGTAATAAACAAAAAAGGAACCCCAAACTTTGGTCCATAGGGCCAGATATGTACTTGTTCAATAAAACAGAGTAATTGTTTTAAGTCTTCTTCATTAGCTTGAATCGTCTTTTGTTGTCTTTCTTCTACCTCACAAAACAAGGAGTGTTTTCTGATTTTTTCTTCAAAAAAAGAGAGATGATTTTCTTGAGAAAGCCAATTCAGTCTTTGAGAAGAGATGGAGTCTAACCTATTTTCCGATAAAAGCGCTTGTAATTTTTTCTGCTCTGATTGTAGAAAACAGAGGGATTCTACGTATTTATCTAAGTATTGAGGATCGCTTGTTTTTAATTGAGAAAGAATGTTTTTCTCTTTTTTTTGTATCCGTTCATTATGTAAAATTTTTTCGTACATGATTTGGGTAGTACTTGCCAGTTTTTCTAACTGATATAGGCGATAATAACCATAAAGTATGATCAAGCAACTAGGAAGAGGTGCTAGTAGTAGTAAGACCATCCAGTTAGATCTTGTGATGATCAAACGATGTAGAAAAGAGCGCATAAAAACTATCTATTTCAAAGGTTTTAAGGTAAAAACAGCACGGTATTTATTGCCCTGTGCGTGCCATTGTACAGGTTTTTTTGTATGAATCATGGGGTTTTCTTTAAGCAAAGATTCATGAAATTCACGCGCAAGTCTTGGGATGGGTGTAGTGAATTCAATTTCTACCTGTGCTTCGTAAGGAATGTTTTTTTGATCGACAGTTGGGTATTTGAGCATTTGGTAGTGAATAGAAGAAACCTCTATCCCGTCCTTTACCTTTCCTTCGTGAACAAATGCTGGATGAGCACTGATCCATGCTAATACATCGCTTACTTTAGGAACTGTGGGAAGAAGGGGAAAGGGAAATTTTTGTGTGCTGAGCTTGTTTTTCCAGGTCAGAAGCTTATCTTGCCAATCTTGAATAGATTTAAGAGGGGTGTTTCGTAATTCTTTAGGTAAAATAGAGGTGATGTGTGTCAGTAATGCTGTTTGCTTTTTGTGTAGGTATATTTGTACTCCTATTAAACTGGCTAGATTCAGAACTGCGCAAGCTCCTAGATAACAAAACATTTTTTTCAAAAAATATTGTTTGGTCTTATTTGTCATAAATATTTTCTGACTAAAATTCACTTGGTTACCATCTTCGACAATCGCTTCTAATGCTGCCCCTATGGTAAGAGCGTAGAGATGGTGATCTGGATCTTCTAAAGGGATCTGTTCACCGCCAAAAATTTCTCCTACTATGTTTTTAAAGTCGATAGAAGAAGGAGTCTCTTCGATGCATATATAAGGAGAATGAGTATCCCATCCTTTTTGACTTAAGAACAATTGGTATTTTTCTAGATTTTTTTTAAAGCATGTAGGACTTGTTGAAAATGCTTTAACAGATTCCAGGCGATTTTCTTGGTAGAACAAACAAAGCATTTCTTGAGATCCAATGTGAATCACAATCCCTTTTTTTTGTTTAGGAAAAGCCCAAGTGATAAAACGAAATAAGCTAGCAGCAGCGCAGCCGACAAAATGCGTATGAAGACCTTTATTTTCTAAGGATTTTACGTGCTTAGAAAAGAGGTGCTGAGAGGTTATAAAAACTCCGACGGAAGAACTTTTTTTAGCTATCGGATCCATACATACAGAAACTATAGAATCATGGGGGGCCAGTACTAAAGACTCTATTTGGAAGGGTAGTGTTGCTAGGATTTTTCTTTTTTCTGTTAAAGGAAGGGTGAAGCGCCTTAAGAGGACATCATGGGCTTCTAAAAAAGAAGATACGATGAAATACGTATGATAAACAGATAAATCTGTGTAAAGTTGCTTTACGGATTCAGGAGAATCTTTTGTTGTAAAAATTTTATGAATAAAGATCTTAGACTTTTTCTTAGTTAAAATCGCAATCCGTAAATGCTCCTGATGGAGTGCAATCCCTACTGTAATCAAGAATAGACCTCAGGTCATAAATTTTTTTTATAGAATTCTATCAAAGGTTAACCTTGAAAAGATTAACATAAGTAAGATAATATTAGTGCCATGTCTATTTTACTAGCTAATATTATTCACTGGGTTTTCTTTGTTTATACAATCATGTTGACTTTGCGTATATTGGGTTCCTGGTTTCCAGCTTTTTCCCATACGAGATTTATGTATTTTTTACGGTTTTATACAGATCCTTATTTACATGTGTTTAGAAACCTCATTCCTCCTATTCATGGACGTTTAGATTTAAGTCCAATTATTGCTTTTTTTGTTCTCCAATTTTTGGAAAACTTTTTTCTGCGGCTTTTTATCTAATGTCCTTGTTGCAAACATCTTTTTCCTTAGGTTCACTTACCCTTCCTTCTAATATCTTTTGCGCTCCTTTAGCTGGCTGTTCAGATCTTCCTTTTCGTCGAATGCTTGCTAAATACAAACCTGGTTTGATTTTTTGTGAGATGGTCAAAATGGATGCTTTAGTGCGTCAGAATCCCAAAACTTGTCGCTTTTTAGACTTTGAACCTGTCATGCACCCGATCGGTGCACAATTATGTGGAAGCAAACCAGAACTTGCAGCAGAATGTGCGCGTATAATCCAAGACTTAGGGTTTGATAGTCTTGATTTAAATTGTGGTTGTCCTGTCGATAAAGTGACAAAGGATGGCAGTGGTTCGGGAATGCTAAAAACACCTCAACTGATTGGAGATGTTTTAGCGAATATGGTATCTGCAGTAAAAATTCCTGTTACGATTAAGATCCGCTCTGGTTGGGACAGCTCCCAAGTGAATGCAGTAGAAATTGTGAAGATTGCTGAATCAGCAGGAGCAAAAGCGATTTGTATCCATGGAAGAACGAGAGCCCAGGCTTACAGAGGTCCTGCAAATTGGGATTGGATTCGCGAATGCAAGCAAGTAGCGCAAACCATTAAAGTAATTGGTAACGGAGATGTTTTTTCAGCTTCTGATGCGGAAAAACTTTTTTTACATACTGGATGTGATGCCATTTTAGTGGCTCGTGGTACAATGGGTCACCCTTGGATTGTAGAGGACATCTATCAATATCTAACCACAAAAAAGGTGCCTATTCGAACTTCTTATGAAAGACGGGATATCTTTCTAGAACATCTAGAACACATTCTTTCTTATCGAGAAGAGAGGAAAGCGGTGCAAGATTTAAGAAGGATTGGATGTTGGTTTTTAAAAAGTATGCAAGGCGCTTCTCAATTACGCGAAGCGATTAATCGAGCAGAGTCTACATTAGCAATTCGCAAGTTAATCACAGATTATGCTTGGGAAGAGGTCATGATCTCTTCTTCTAAGCCAGATGAAGAAACCTCTTCTTAGTTTAGAATGATTTTTCTGTTTTTTGTCCTTATACGACTTTCGAGAAAAAAATGTTTCCGATAAAATAAAGCCACCTCTATTCTTTAGGCAATAAAAAAAGGTCGTATGAAAAAACTCCTGAAAACTGCTCATACTTATCTTACGTTAATCTTCAGTCCTTTATTCGCTGATGCGCGAGAAACACAAGATTTAGAAGTTACACAGTCTGTTGAAAATGCATTTTCATCTGTAAATATCTCTAAATTACATGGCTCTTTTTCTGGATACGGACAAAAAGATTACCGTGTTTTAAGCTTATCTATACCTTATGTGAAACTGTTTTATGTAGGAATGGGGTTAAACATTGATTACCATGTGGATAAAGAAAAAGCCATGGATGCTTTCTTTTTTAAACGCTCTGCTGAGGTAAAACGTAGACCCTTTGTGGAATTATGTCCAAAGTTTGCATTAGGAAAGCAATACGCGGGTAGCTTTTTAGAAATGCAGATAGGTTTCTTAAAAATACCCATTCTCTTCAAAGAAGAGAATGCTATCGTATTTGTTCTTAGATATGGAATGGGTTTTTAAAACACCTTTCTAGTGCTGCTTCTCTCTTATCTTAAAGTTTTCATTTAGCGTTTGTTTTTATCATATAAATTTTCTTTCAAGAAGAAAAAAAAGATTCTCGTTAATAGAATGGTCATTGTCCATTATTCTTAATAAGAAACGAGAAAGATTATATGAAAAAAATATTAAAAATTGTTCCTGTTTTTATGTTGACCTTTGGCTCTTTATTTGCTAATACACAACAAGTGGAGGTTGCAAAATCTATTGAGAATTCATTTGGATATGTGAATATTGGTATGGAATCTCTTTTTTCTGCTCCTTTTTTTGGGGTTGGATATAGATTGCAAAAAAATCAGCATGGTTTAGATCTGTCAGCATCGATTGTGTGTAGAAGTATTGATTACACATCTCGTTTTGAAGCTAGAAAAGCTCGTATTACAAGAAGAAAAGCGAATGTTTTATACAATTTCTTTTTCTTTCCTCGTGTAGACTCTCAGGTTTACCTAGGATTAGGAGTTGGAGTTAACTACATCGATATAAAAAAAGTTGGGTCCATTATGGGTTTTTCTCCAGAGGTTGCATTAGGTAAACAATATAGCAGTAGACAAGGTTATCAACGTTTTATCCAACTACAAATGAGTTTACCAGGTCTTTATACTAGATCTAAAAAAACCAGATCTGATCATGACTACCAAATGGTGAAAACCGATTTGGAATGTGCTCCTTTATTTACTTTTACTTATGGGATTGGTTTCTAAGCGTCTTTTTTGGCTGTTTTAAAAATAAAAACCAGCTCTAGAGATTCTTGATTATATTAGATATAAGATAAGGATTTTATTTTTGTTATATAAATTTTCTTTTAAGAAGAAAAAAATGCACTGTGTTCATAGAATGTCTTTTGTATTTCATCATTAACAACGGAGTATGTGTATATGAATAAGATATTGAAAATTGTTACAGCTTGTCTTTTGTTACCTGTTAGCTTTTTATGTGCTAATACACAAGAAGTTCAAGAAGAGCAGCAAACCAGCTGTTGCTGTTTTGTGGAAAATTCATTTGGATATCTTAATGTGGGAGTGGGTCCTTTACCAGAATTAATTCCTTCTTTGGGAATTGGTTATAGAGCACAGAAGGATCATCATGGATTCGATTTATCTGGATCTATTGCTAAAACTTGGATGCAAACAACAGTTCGTGCAGGTATTTTATACAATTATTTTTTCAAGCCTAATCTAGAATCTGAATTTTATGCTGGTTTAGGTATAGGAATGAAAGGCGTACGAGAAAAGGCTTTGCCTCAGGATAATTCTTATGTAGCGATTTATCCAGAGCTTGTATTTGGTAAACAATACAAGAATGAAACAAACTGCCAGCGTTTCTTCCAAATGCAAATTGGTTTCCCTGTTTTTGCTCTTGATAAGATCGTTAAGAAGACTTGGACTCATCGTAGAAGTTCTTATAGCGTTTCTTATCCTACATCTTACAAGACCTCCTATGTTCCTGAAATCATTTTCAGCTACGGTATTGGTTTCTAACTTTCTTAAGAGCTGCCTTAAAATCTTAGGGCAGCCTTTTATTTCGATGTTTTTGTTTATTCTTTTAACTTTTTTTCAAAGATTTTTGACAAACGAGAGATTTCTTCTGGAGTTTCTTGGGTAGGAGTAGCTATAGATCTTCTTTTCTTTTCGTTTTTTTTAGCAACATAAGAGAGAAAATCTGTTAAGGAAAGAGTTTTTGCTCCTAATGTTCTGCAGCGTTTAATAAGCTCTTGGTCATTGGATACAACTGTTATGTATGCTGGGTTTTTATATAATTGAATTTCTTCGAAAATATAGAAATCAGCTGTCACGTTTAGAGGAGTATAGATGATTTCTACTTGGCCTATATGGTGTTTTGTAGAGTGTTTTTCGTGAGGATCGCTCCCATCAAAGACTAAGACAATATCTAAAAACGAAGAGATAGAAGTGGCAAAATATGAGATGAGTTTATGACGATATTGATGTAGGGGGTTGTGTTTTTTTGTTAAATGAAAAAGGAGGTTGTAGCCATCTACAAAGTAACGCATTAAATCAGAGATTTTAATAGAGGAAAAAGCTTATCTAACGCTTTTCTACGGTGGGAGATTTTATTTTTAGTAGCTTCTTCTAATTGAGCGAAAGTTTTTCCATATTCATGCTTCATAAAAATAGAGTCATAACCGAAACCTAAATTGCCTTTTTCCTTTTCTAAAATCACTCCCTCTACTTTTCCAGTAGTGGTTTTCTTTAAACCTTCTGGAGAGGCTAGAGAGATCGCGCATTCAAAATAGGCATGGCGTAAAGAGGCTTGCAAATGCTGCATAGAGTTAAGCAGTTTTTGTCTGTTTTGTTTATCAGTTGCATTGTCCCCTGCGTAACGACGAGAAAAAATACCAGGCTCTCCATTTAAAGCAGGAACAACAAGTCCTGAATCATCAGCGATTACCCACGCGTTCAATTGAGCAGCAGCGTGTATAGCTTTGGCAGTAGAGTTTTCTATGAAATTTGTTCCCTTCTCTTCCTGGGGGATATAAGAGGGAAAATCGATTAAGCTTAATAAATCTAATTTAGGAAATAATTTAAATATAGCACGAAATTCTCTGATCTTATGTACATTTTTACTAGCAATAATCAAACGCATAAAACTGTTCTCTTGTTTTAATAAAGATATAGCAAATCAGAGACATTGGATGCA
Organism: Chlamydiales bacterium; assembly: GCA_031281085.1. Taxonomy (GTDB): domain Bacteria; phylum Chlamydiota; class Chlamydiia; order Chlamydiales; family Rhabdochlamydiaceae; genus Rhabdochlamydia. The sequence continues at coordinate 20,773 of JAITFW010000076.1, forward strand.
AAGTTCCTTTTCAAAATTTTAAAGATAACTGTGGATTGCTTCTATAGTAAAAGTTTCTTCTTGAAATTGAAAAGACTCTCCTACCGATAAACCATGAATGGTCGAAGCTAGCTTGGATTGAAAGGAAAGAATATTTTTTTCTGGGTCGGCATCCCATGGTCCTAGAATGGTATAGCTAATTGTTTCTCCGCGAGTATTTTTGCAATCAATAATAGCCCCTACTCCTACTTCTTGAGTGGAAATGTCTTCTTTAGATAAAATACGCGCACGGTGCATTTGACTGGATAAGGTTTTTAGTTCCGATTGCAGTCTGTCTCTGCGTTCTAAAGCAGCTTTGAACTCTGCATTTTCTCTTAGGTCTCCATGAGCCCTTGCAACCTCAATTTCTTTAGCATTTTCTACAGTTTTTACTGTGGCTATTTGTTGAATTCTTTTCTGTAATTTTTGATATCCTTCTTGGGTTGTCCAAATAGTAAGATCTTCTTGAGCCTCTTTTTTATGGAGTTTAGCCAATTGAGGATAGGCTACTTCTGCAAGAGAGACAAAGATTTTTTGATCGTGATCGCTTAAAGAGTGGCATTTGGTAGCAAGAAGAAGAAACTCTTTTACATCTTCAATACTGGATTCCTGCATAATCTGTCTTACTATAGCAAAACGATGAGCTGATATAAGAATATGAATCTTTTTAACAAGGTCTCTTTGTAGAGGTTGATGTTCAATCCTACTCAGTAAAACTAAAAGTCCTTCAAAAAACTTGATTCGACCCTGTTCGTCACAAAGAGGAAGTGTTTTTTGACTAATGACTTTTTGAAAGTACCAAATAAAAGCAGATGGATATTTATCTGGATAGGTGTATAGTTGTTCTAGTTTTTGCAGGAGGCTGTCTGAGGAGGCCTTAGCTGCGAGTAAAGCAGAAAGGATATGATCTCTTAATGCAGAAATATCGATATAAAAAAGCAAGTCTAAAAAAATCTGCGGCCATTCTTCGAAATTTTGTTGTAGGTGGTTTAAGCAGCGTTTTTTAAAACTAATGATTTTAATCTCGTCGATGAGTTTGAAAATAGAAGGGCAGTTTTTTAAAATTTCTTTTACTTTCTCAGATTCTTTTTCATCTTTTAAATCTTGCAGAAAGAAATGAATTTGTAGGCTTTGAGCAGGAGTGATATCAGCGAACAAAAGGGCTTCGGAGAGTTTGGTTTTCAGAGTTGTTTTGAACTCTTCGTTTCTCAGTGTTTCTGGAAAATCTTTTAAAAATCCATAGACCATTTCAATAAGAGTGTTCGCATTAGGCTTGCTTTGTAATACGTCGCTGAGCTTTTGCTCATGACTGATTTCTGTTTGTCTTAATTTAAAAGTGTTTTTAATGTCCTCAGGGATTTCAATAAAAGTGTCTTTTTTTAGCTTAGATCTAGTTGTTTGCCACCACCTTGTCCATTCCTTAGCAGGAATGATGAGATCGCATAATTCATCCTTAATTTCTGCTGTTGTTTTAGGTCCTAAATCTTTTAATAACATGTGAATGACACAAACTGGATCTTTTCTAGCTTTTTTCTCGAGCAAATCAGGATTCCCAAACCGCAAAGCTAAAAAATGATCAGCAGGAATAGGAATTAAAACTTTGAACGCTGTTGCAAAGGAAAGATCTTTTTTGCCAGGTACGTAATCAAACTCAATGCTAACTTGTTCAAGAACAAAAGAAAAATCTACAATTTCCCCAACACCCCATCCTCCTGTGTGAAAGACATAATTTCCCATTTTCATATGAGAGAGCAGTTCGAAGTTGCTAACCGCACCTTGGAACTTTTCCCGATTACGCAACCCTACTAGACGGATTTTTTCGTTAAAAAGAGGATCATTTGGATATTTAGCTTTCAAAAAATCTAATGTCATATGCGCTAAAGCATCATCGTTCATTGTTTGTAAATCAATGATCAGTTTGAATACTTCTTCAGAACCAGGGTTTTGTGAGGTAGTCTGCCATAAGGGTAAGATTTCTTGTACGTGTAGACCGAAAGATTCTGCTATTTCAGAGTGCTTGATGCTTTTTAAAATTGCTTTGAGTTCTTCTATATCCAACTCATCCCCAGAGCAGTATTCCTCCCATAATTTGAGTATTCCAGAGTAATTGTGTTTAGCGATGTGAGTTTGGAAATCTTTAAGATAGCTCATTTGAATTCCTTATAACTTATAGAAAATATGTGAAAGAAAAGATCGTCAAAAGGATCATTAAACTCCGCTTTTGAGTTTTTAACTAATAGTTCAGATTGCTTTTTCTTGCATTCATTGAGTATATGAGTTCAACTAATTATCTTCAATTAAAACCCTAAAAACAATTCCTACGATAGAAAGGATTGTTTTTTTTGAAATTCAAATTTTTATTCGTTTTTTTTAAAATTTATTTTATTTTTCTTGATTTTTTTACATCTAAAAAGAGATGGCTCCAATCGGATAGGCAAATTCCTGCTAAGACATAGATAAAGGATGTTTTAAAATGTTTGTAAAAAGAAAAGATATTCTCTGAAAAAGAAAAGCTAAAGCTAAGTAGAAATAGAAGGGAACTAAGCCAAATAATACGAGTAAGAGAGCCAAATAAAAAAGAATGAGAAATGCCTCTATGCCTAAATATTTTGGAGTAACCACGAAAAGGCAATGTGATAAATCCACGCAGAGAAAATAGTTTTACTTTGTGAACAAGATCTAAATCTGGACTCATAAATAAAGTGGCATAAGTAAAAGTTGCAACGAAGCTCATCAGAGCTTTTTCTGAAAGATGAAAGAAATAATGACCAAAACCCACCAATATAGGCAGTACGAGGAAAAGATTGAATCCGGTATGAGTTTTATAGTTTGCCATAGGTTGATCCTTTTAAAGTCTTGTTAGAAACTAAGTAGCTCTTTATTTTTGGTGCTTCCTTTGAAAGTTAAGCAGGCTAGATTAAGAGTGCTTTGTGAATTCTTCACTTAAGATGTGTTGTACTATTTTTCTTGTTAGCTCTTCTTGGATTTTTGCAGAACAAAATTCTTTTTGCCTAGAAAAATTTGAAGAAAATTCTCTTATTCACGATCTGGAATTAGTAGGAAAAATTTATGAAGAGGTGCCTGATAAGCTCCCTTTTATCTATAACTATTCGGCGATAGGAGGTTATTTTCATACACCTTCTGCACGTATGAATGCAGTAGGTGCTTTAGCAGCAAATATAATAACCACCTCTTCTTTTCAAATTTACGGTATTGGATTCCAATTTTTTGATGGGATTCAAGTGTCAGCTTATTATCCTATTTACAAAGGAATGAAAAAACAAAACTCAAATAGAACAGCAAATATTAAGTTAGGATTGATACAAGATGGGTTTACATGTCTTCCGTCTCTTGCTGTAGGTATAGATGATTTTATTGGGACAGGGGGTATGAACTCTTCTTATGTTGTGATGAGCAAGCAGCTCCTTTCTCTTCATTTAGAGTGTTCCTTGGGATGGGGCTGGAAAAGATTACAAGGAATATTTGCAGGCATATCTTGGAGTCCATTTAGAAGAAGTGAAAAGGCCTTTTTGAAACATCTCTCGTTTATCGCTGAATATGATTCTGGTAGTGATCAATCACATTCTTTAAAGAGAAAAATACATACAGGTCTTGTATGTTCAGTAGGGGATTATTTTCAATTTTCCCTAGCAAGTCTAAGAGGAAGAGAAGTAGCTGTGTCTGGTTGTTTGCAATTTCCCCTAGGATTTCATCCAAAAGCAAAACCGCAAGATCCTTGTTTATATATATCACCTGTCAATACAGAGCCTTTAGGATGTATTCGTAATGAGCAAGACTTTTCTCAAGAAATGGCTTATGCATTAAAACAACAAGGACTTGATTTGTATAGAGCATCTCTTCAATACAATGCTTTTGGGGATAAGCAGTTGTGTTTAAAAGTGATTAATACACGTTATCGCGAAGAGTGTGCAGTGAGAGAGAGGGTTCAATGTGTTTTGGCAGCTTTGATTCCTTCTGATATTACAAGTGTTTTATTGGTTATAGAAGAAGGTGGGGTAAACTGCCAAGCCTATTGTTTTGATAGGAAGCTTTTGCGGCTTTGGTACCACAATCAAATAAGCGACTCTACACATAACACGCTTGCTCCTTTACAAGAAGTTCCAAAATGGAAAAATTGTTATGAAGAAGCTCTTATTTTCCAAAGACATAAGCCAATGGGAACATTAGTCATACGTCCTCGCATGCTTACCTTTTTTGAGACCCATAATGGTAAATTTAAATATAACATCGGCGCTATTATTTCTCCTGAGGGCTATATTAAAGATCAGCTCTACTATAAAATCCAACTTGGGTATTCAGCAGCATCTAGTGTGCAAGAAATCGCGCAATATCAGAAAAATCTCTCTTACCTACCCATTGTGCGTTCAGACACACTATCCTATTTGCGCCCTAATCGACTCTCTTTAGAAGAGGCTTATTTACAAAAAACCTGGAATTTGGGATATGGATGGTTTTTTCGCACAGCAACAGGTTATTTTGAAATCGCTTATGCAGGAATTGCAGCAGAGTGTTTATTCTATCCGGTTAATACCAATTGGGCAATTGGTTTAGAAGGTGCTGTAACTTACAAACGCAGATACCAAGGCATTGCCTTTACCAGCCATGTAAAACAGCTAAAAAAAACAGAGTATGTCGAGATTCCTTTTACAGGAATACAACATTTCCTCAATATTTATTATGACTGTAAACCCTTACATGTAGATCTACAAATGAGTATAGGGAGGTTTTTAGCTAAAGATAAAGGGATTCGCATAGAGCTAAGCCGTTATTTTCCTAGTGGATTGCGTTTTTCTCTTTGGATGACCATCACAAATGGTCATGATCGAGTCAATGGGAGAAACTATTATGACAAAGGTTTTTGTTTGGCCTTACCTCTAGATCTGTTTTTCCCCCGTAGCTCTCGTAACTATCTGGGATTTTCCCTGTCGGCCTATCTTCGAGATGTAGGAGCTAGAGCAAAAACAGGGATTCCTCTTTATGATACTTTATATCGTGCCCGTTATAATTATTAAAGCAAATCCTTAAACCTTTGGAAAATGCTCATTTCTTGCTAATTGTGCTTGGATTTCCTTTTCTATTTGATATTGTATGGCCATTTGCCTGTTTGGGGATATATTTTCATTGCCTGTTTCTTGGTTTTTTTTAAAAAAATATATGCTCGCACAAAGGGCAAAAAACCCAGTAACTGCCGTTGCAGTAAGAAAGGAGGCTGTGGCCTGTTCACAAGCTATATAGTAGGTAACAGACAAGTTCCTCCTTGCAAAATCGCTTAGGGGTGATACTTCGCCAAGCAATCCAGCTACGAAGAAACCAACGCATTGGATTGTTGTCATTTTCGCGAAACCTATTACAAAATCTTGTTGAGGTTTAGACAGCTCCTTCCAGGGTATCTGAACTTTAAAAAGATGCCATCTTCTCCAAGAAGATGAATGGGCTGGTTGTTCTTCTGGTATTTCCGATGGTAGCCTTTCGTAGGATGTAATTACGCTCATATAAACCTCATTAAAAATGGTTCATTTCTGTTTGCAAACTGCTCATGCTTGGAGTTGCGTTTATCAGTTCTTTCTCAACGCAGCTTTTGATCATGGAAGCTATTTCTGGTGTTATAGTGTTTTCTACTTGCTTCTGGTTTTTTTGCGAGAAATACCTTGCGCAAAATGTGGCAACAGTCACAGTAGTTAGAGAAACCAGTCCAAAGCTCCATTTTAGGGTATCAGCGTTTAATGTATTTACAAGCGGGGGTGCAAGAAAATCTGCAATGGTACCAATAGTAAAGCAAATAGAGCCTATTCCAAGAGCGATCAGCAATCTTTTTTGCGATGTCGGCATTGTGGTCATTTGGTTTCCAACACCGCTTTGTGGACACGGTTCCCCTTGTGGGATTGGCGGCACGTCTATCACTAGTGAAGTGGTCATAGACTATCCTCCTTTTGAAGTAAATGGATTAATGATTTTGTAATGAAATTTGCACGCTTTCCTTGACTCGTTTTTCTATTTCCTGCTTTAGCTTAGGAGATACTTCTATTTGGCTTTCATTGGTTTTTTTAAAATAGGTCGTAGTGAGTTTTGCAAAATATAAAACGCTTAAACCTAAAATCAAACAAGGAAACCTCAAGCTACTGATGTCTCGATAATGAGAGTTTGTCAACTCAACACCAGAATCAGATAATGGTATCGTAACACCAAGTAAAATTAAGCTTGCTGCAAAAGAGGATAAGCCGAATAGTTGTATTGTTCTTACTAAATTTCTTTGCTCTTTGGGCAACGAAGGATCTCCTTTTAAAATAGGACACCACGTTCTTCCTGCAAAAGCTCCTTGGGTTGTTTGAGGAAGGATAGGAGTATGGTTTGCAAGATCTGTATTAACTGGATTTATCATGATGCCTCCTTTTGATTCGTTCTTTAAAAAGATCAGATTTTATAACCAAAAAGAATGGTTAAAAGCAGGATCAAAGTTAAAATTTTAGGAAAAAATACGCAAGGACATTTTTCAACAGATCTCTTGCATAATCGGAGTAAATAGAACTTTCTTAATGGATCTATACTTATTTGTTTTTAAATTAAGAATGGAACTGAACAAGAATCTTTAAAAAAGAAGATAACTTCCTGTGAAAGAAGAAGTTTTAAAAAAACACTGAAATACAATTCTTCATTTAAAACGAAACTAGTATATATGTCTGCTTTAGGAACGTGTTGTTTACATCCTCATAAATCTAAGGTTGTTTTTTCTCAATCAGAATGAGTTACTTTGCAGTTTTATAGAAGCTCCTTAAACGATACTGGCTTTATTTTGCTCTTGTAATGAAGGCTCTCTTGAATGTTTAAGGGAATAACAAAGGAACAGCATAACTGAAAATAAAGTCAGCCCCTGCTCGTTTAATACTAAGCATCGCTTCTTGAAAAGCCTCTTTTGCTTGTAAAATCCCTTTTTCTTCAGCGGCCATAATCATAGCGTATTCTCCGCTGACGTGATAGGCACAAATGGGTAGGGAAAGCGCTGCTTTCACTTTGGCAATGATATCTAAATAGTAAAGGGCGGGCTTGATCATGAGGATATCAGCTCCTTGCTCTTCGTCTAATAGAGCTTGGCGGATCGCTTCTCGAGCATTTGCTGGATTCATTTGATAGCTTTTTTTGTCTCCGTGTTGCAAATGAGAACCGACTGCACTGCGAAAGGGAGAGTAGAGACAAGAAGCATACTTAGCTGTATAAGATAAGATTCCTACTTGATGAAAAAAATGGTTGTCTAGCATAGTTCGAATGGCTCCGATACGACCATCCATCATATCGCTAGGAGCTACTAAATCAGCGCCGAATTGGGCGTGTAAAAGAGCCATTTGAGAGAGAATGGAGACTGTTTTATCATTGAGAATTTCTCTCTGCTCATTGAGAATGCCATCGTGTCCATGAGAGGTAAAAGGATCTAATGCGATATCAGTGATTACACATAAAGAAGGGAGTTCTTTTTTTATTTTCTGTAGGGCTTGGGGTATTATTCCTTTTTCTAAAAGCGCATAAGTAGCATTTGGATCTTTGTATTCACGGGGAATGGTAGGGAATAAAGCGATGGCTAAAATTCCTTTAACATGCCAGGTTTCTACTTCTTTAGTGAGTTTTTCTAGAGGCCAAGCAAATATACCTGGCATATTGACAATGCTCTTTTTTTCTTTTTCTGCTGTAATAAAAACAGGTAATACAAAATCACTGGGAAGCAATACGGTTTCTGCTAGAAGAGAGCGTATCGCTACGGTTTTTCGATTGCGATGGGGTCTTTTAATCAACATAAGGCACCTTTTAAAAAAAACGCATATTGATCAAAGCACATGAAAGGCTATTTATGCAAATGTTGAGCTTTAAGTTCTTATTTGTAGGAGTGGTTTTTTCTTGATTGTGCCTAAAGAATATGTCACTCTAAATGAAAGAAACAAGGATTGAAAGGAAGATTTCATGACCGAAGGTTACGAAGAATTCACAGATAGTCAAATGAAAATCCTTCAAAGATATGTCACTCATACTACAAGTAATATTTTTTGTTTACGAAATTTACCAGAAGTCATTAAAGGGGCTTTATTTTCCCGCTATTCTAGATCCAGTTTAGGACTGAGATCTTTATTGCTTAAAGATTTTATCCTTAACGAAGAAACCGCTTTTGTAGCAATTACGGGGACTCAAGCAGATTTAGATCAGGAGAGAGTAGAAGATCAAATCATAGGAATCAAGAAAGCACAAAATTTTTACGATCGAATTTTAGATGGCTATGGTGATGATTCTATTGGAGAATTAGGTGGGGGACATCTTGCCATTGAAAATATTTCTATGATTTCAGCTAAAATTATTGAAGACGCTCGAATCGGAGGATCTCCTTTAGAAAAATCTACTCGTTATATTTATTTCGATCAGAAAATAGATGGAAAATATTTGTTTTACCGAGAGCCAATTCTATTGGCATCAGCATTTCGTGAAACGTATTTGCAAATTTGCAACTCATTATTTGAAACCTATTCTTCTTTGATACCCTCTTTAATGGAGCAAATGGAGAAAAAATTTCCTAAGGAACACGATGTCTCCAAAGTTGCCTATGTAGCTGCTTTGCGCGCTAAGGTTCTTGATTGTTTGAGGGGCCTTTTGCCTGTGAGCACGCTGACTAATATGGGGGTATATGGAAATGGGCGGTTTTTTGAATGTTTAGTACAGAAATTAAATAGCCATAATTTAGCTGAAGTACAAGATATTGGTAGAAAAAGTTTTCAGGAGTTGAATAAAATCCTTCCTTCTTTTGTTCGAAGAGCTGATCTTAATCATAAATATCAACTTAGTTTTACACAGTTTCGTGAGCAAATGTCCAACACGTTAAAACTTCTAGCTTCTAGACACTCCGTTGGTTTAGATAAAATGCGGCATGCAGGAGTGAGATTGATTAGTTATGAAGAAGACTCTCCTTTGAAAGTAGCAGCAGCTTTATTATTTGAGCATTGTCATGCAGGGTTATTTGAGCTGCAAGAGCATTGTAAAAATCTTTCCGAAGAAGAATTAAATCACATTTTAGATTCAGCTGCTAATTTCCGTGAGAACAGAAGGCATAAATCTCCAAGAGCTTTGGAGCACGCCTCATTTACTTTTGAAATAGTAGCTGATTTTGGTGTGTATCGCGATCTACAACGTCATCGAATTCTCACTCAGGAAAGACAACTGATCACTTGTGATTTTGGTTATTTTATTCCTCATGAAATTTTAGATACAGAAATGGAGAAACCCTATAGAGAAGCAATGGAAAGGGCAAAAAAAGCTTATGATACAATTGCGGAGGAATTTTCTGAAGAAGCCCAATATGTAGTTCCTATGGCTTTTAATATGCATTGGTATTTTCATGTCAATCTACGTTCACTTCAATGGCTTTGCGAGCTGCGTTCTGCTCCAGCAGGTCATCCTACCTATCGATTTATTGCGCAAGAGATGGCAAAGCAAGTATGTCATGTCTTGCCTATTTTTGAGCGTTTTTTCAAATTTGTTGATTATGAAGGATATGAACTGGGTCGCTTAAATCAAGAGATTCGAATTATTGAAAAAAAGATAGCTAAAGGTACTGGATGATGAAACAAGGTAGCGTTTTTGGTGGGGCTTTGCTCGTCGCAGGAAGCTGTATTGGAGCTGGTATGTTAGCTTTGCCAATAGTGACGGGAATGTCTGGTTTTTTCTGTTCTACTATTTTGTTTTTTCTAGCTTGGGGTTTCATGATTTCTACAGCTTTGTTAATTGTAGAAACAAATGGTTGGTTTCATGAACGAATTAGCTTTTTATCCCTTTTAGATCGTATTATCGGAAGGTCTTTCAAGGCAGTTGGCTGGGTTACCTATCTCTTTCTCTTTTATGCATTGCTGGTTGCCTATATTTCTGGTATCGGTACGTTATTTACTTCTTTTTTTACTTCTTTTTTTCATCTGCAGATCCCTGATTGGTTAGGATCTGTAGTATTAGTTGTGTTGTTTGGGTGGGTCGTTTATTTAGGAACGAGGAGTGTTGATTTGTGTAACCGCTTTCTTATGGCGGTTAAAATTATTTTCTTCTGTCTTCTCGTATTGTCTAGTATGAATTATGTCAACCCTTGGTTACTTGTGCATATGGATTTTACGTATGCACCAAAGTCTTTTCCTCTGCTTATTATTGCATTTGGATTTCAAAATATGGTTCCCTCTCTTACTCATTATATGAAAGGAGACTTAAAACGTGTGCGTCTTTCTATTGTTACGGGAAGTTTAATGGCATTTTTAGTCTACTTAATTTGGGAGCTTATTGTATTAGGTATTCTTCCTTTAGACCAAATTAGGGAATCTTTGCAAACAGGAAGAGACTCTTCACAGGCGCTTTCTTTATTTTTAAATCTTACTCAAATTAAGATATGGGCTGGAGGACTGGCTTTTTTTGCTATTCTAACTTCTTTTTTTTCTCAATCATTGAGTTTAGTGCATTTCTTTGCTGATGGATTTAAGATTGTGCATAAAAAGCATGAATCTTTAAACCTTTGTCTGCTTGCTTTCTGTCCTCCTTTACTTTTTGCTCTTTGTTATCCGCAGTTATTTTTTAAAGCTTTGAATTTTGCAGGAGGAATTTGTGCAGTGATCCTTTATGGGGTTTTACCAGTAATTATGGTATGGATTGGGCGCTATCATAAGGTAATGAAAGGAACTTATCGATTTCCCTTTGGTAAATTTTCTTTAGTTCTAATATTCATAGTTGCTGTTTCTATTCTTCTTTTACAGATAGCGGATATGCTAGGATCAAAGATCGTTTAATGGGATTTTTATGACGTTTTCCCTAAACAGCGTGTTCACTCCTTGTGGAGATCAACCACAAGCTATTGATCAATTAGTGAAAAGAACGCAAGAGGGAAAGAAAGCTCAAGTCCTTTTAGGAGTAACAGGATCGGGAAAAACATTTACAATGGCTAATGTGATCCAGAGATTAAATAGACCTTCTTTAGTGATTGCACATAATAAAACTTTAGCTGCTCAATTATATCAAGAGTTCAAAGGATTTTTTCCAAATAATGCGGTTGAATACTTTGTTTCTTATTATGATTACTATCAACCAGAAGCATATATTGCCCGAACCGATACCTATATTGAAAAGGATTTGGCGATTAACGATCAAATCGATCGGATGCGTTTGAGTGCTACACGATCTTTGATCGAAAGAGAAGATGTCATTATCGTTGCTTCTGTCTCTTGTATTTATGGTTTAGGATTGCCTGAATATTATGGTCAGATGCTGTTAACAATGACAGTGGGAGAGAAGAGACGTCGCGATGATATTTTACTGCATTTGGTCGAAATGCATTATAAGCGCAACGATTATGATCTTGTGCGTGCTAGTTTTCGAGCTCGAGGAGATGTATTAGAAATGGTTCCAGCCTATGAAGAGAGCCTAGCTTATCGTGTAGAGTTTTTTGGAGATGAAATTGAACGTATTTGTGAGATTGATCCCTTAACCGGTAGAGTTCGTACTGTTTTAAAAGAGATTACTATTTATCCAGGCTCTCACCATGTAACTCCTAAGGAGGTTCGTTTTAAGGCAATAGATGCTATTAAAGAGGAGTTAGAGCAAACAGCTGCCCTTTTAGCAGCAGAAAATAAAATACTAGAAAAACAAAGGCTATGGCAGAGAACGACTTATGACTTAGAGATGATAAGAGAAATAGGTTTTTGTAAAGGAATTGAAAACTATTCTCGTCATTTTAGTGGTAGAATGCCTGGTGATCCCCCCCCTTGTTTATTAGATTACTTTCCAGATGATTTTTTGGTTTTTATCGATGAGTCTCACCAAACCCTTCCCCAATTACACGCGATGTATAATGGAGACAGAGCACGTAAAAAATCTTTAGTGGAGTATGGATTTCGTCTTCCTTCTGCATTTGATAATCGTCCTTTAAAATTTGAAGAGGTATATCAAAGGATCAACCAAGTGATTTACGTTTCTGCAACTCCTTCTGAATGGGAAATAAAAGAGGCGGAAGGAGAAATCATACAGCAGATCATTCGCCCTACGGGACTGTTAGACCCTATTATTGAAGTTAAACCAGCTACTGGTCAAGTCGATGATTGCTTAGAGCTTATTCGTCAAGAAACAGAAAAAAATAGAAGGGTTTTAGTCACTACTTTAACTAAAAAGCTAGCAGAGGATCTGTCTAAGTATTTAACAGAAATTGGAGTTAAAGCAAAACACCTGCATTCAGATATAGACACTTTAGAACGCATGCAGATCATCAATGACTTACGTAAAGGAGTTTTTGATGTTCTAGTTGGCATTAACCTGCTACGAGAAGGTTTAGATATTCCAGAAGTGTCCCTTGTTTGTATTCTTGACGCTGATAAAGAAGGATTCTTACGTAGTCAAACGGCTTTGATTCAAACTTGCGGAAGAGCAGCACGTAACATAAATGGTCGAGTTGTGATGTATGCAGATAAAATCACAAAATCTATTCAAGGGACTCTTGATACTACAAAGGCAAGGCGAAGTTTGCAGCAAAAATATAATGAAAAACACGGTATTATTCCTCAAACTGTTCAAAAAAGAAAAATAGAGAATCTTGCGCAAACATTTACAAATGTCATAGACTCTTTAGAAGAGAAAAAAATCACTCATCTAACAACTCAAGAAGTGGAGAAAAAAATTAAAGAATATGAGAAGAAAATGAGAATAGCAGCTAAAGAGATGCGATTTGAAGAAGCAGCAGCTTTTCGCGATCAACTTCAATCTTATAAAGAATTACGTTTACTAGAAGAAGAGACATAGAAATATGCTCATTCAAAAGCCGTTTTATTTTTGCATGCAGAGGGTGCTTTATATATGTTCTAACGTTGTGTTGATTCTTCTATTTTTACTCTTTCCTTTTCAAAAAAGATTTCGCGCTTTTTTGAGCGAATTTTCTGATCGAATGATCCCTGCTGATTTAGTTGTGCCAGATTTCTATTACCGTCATATTGAATTTTTTCCAGGTGACTTAGTCATTTTTGTACTCGTATTGCTTGTATTTTTACAAGCGCCAAAAGCCTTAAGTGGCAAATTATTTACAACACCTGTTCGATGGCTAACTTTATTTTGTTTGACTGCTTTTTTTTCCCTTGTTTTCTCTTCTGTACGGCATTACTTGTTGCAGTATATTCGTCTTTTACAATACTCAACGATGATTTTGCTTTTTTGTGCTATTGAGTATATCGTAGCTCAAAATAGAATCTGTCAACTTATCAAGTGGATTGCTTGGACAGTGGTAGTCACATTAAGCGTGCAGTGTATCCTTGCTTGTGTACAATATTTTTCTCAAAGTTCTCTGGGGCTTTATAAAATTGGAGAGCCTCCTTTACATTGGTTTAGTTTTCCCAATCCAGGAAAACAGCGTTGGATTTTTGACCAAATCTCTCATTTTCAGCTGCCTTTAAATGTGCTTTATCGAGCAACAGGGCTATTTTCTCACCCTAATGTACTCGGAGGATTTTTGTTTTTCTCTCTATTAAATGCTTTTTATTTATATGTAATCCAAAAGAAGAAGTGGATTAAATGGGTATTAACGCTGCTTATTTTCCTACATTTTTTAGCCTTAAGCGTTTCTTTTTGTAGAGCTGCAATGATCGCTTGTCTTATAGGAACTGCCATTTGGACGGTTATTCAATATTTTTGGACGGAAAATCTTACTTATAGAAAAGAGATGAAAAAGATTGGGCTGCTTTTTTTAATCAGTAGTGTTATTTGCTTAACTCTTTTTTATCAGCAATTTTTTAATAGAGGGGGGATTATAAACTATAATCAGGTAGTCCGAGATGCAGATAGTGAGAGAATTTTTTATCAAGAAATAGCTTTAAAAATGATCAAAGCAAACCCTTGGCTTGGTATAGGATTTAATAATTTTCAACTTTGTAATAAACCCATTCAATTTGGGCTTTTTCTCTGTGCAAAAGTACATAATGTTTACTTATTAATTGCCGCTGAAACGGGAATTATCGGATTTAGTTTTTTTATTGCCTTTCTATTCTCTATTTTGAAAAAATCTATTCAAAAGCCGTTTTCTCAAGAACAAGCGTTGTTTTTAAGTATATTCATAGGATTTTTATGGATTGGGTGTTGCGATTATTATTTTGTAGAACAGATGTATGGGAAAATTTTGTTTTTCTCTTCTTTAGCATTGCTTAGTGCTGTTGCTCAGAAGGCAAATATTTCGCAGAGTTGTCATTTAAAAAAGAGAGCTTTTTTACCAAGATCATGAATAGACCTCTTTCGAAATTCATTGCACCAGATCCAGGTTGTAGATTCCCGCGATGAGATTGAAGCGTAAGGAGAATCTTTTACGCCTATTTCTATACCGGTCGGATATGATCTTAAAC
>JAITFW010000064.1 GCA_031281085.1 Chlamydiales bacterium
TAAGGATCTCTTTTTGATTGCGTGTTAAAAAGTGGGCTTTTGGTTGCATATAACAGGGTTCTTAGCTGAAGTTTCAAGAAACATTCAAGGGTTTGGTTATCTGTTATGTCTTTTTTCTCATTCTTTTGAGTATATTCAAGATACCTATACATTCTATTATCGCACTCGTTCTGCAATAGAGCGCTTTTTTGGTCGAATCAAAGAAAATAAGCGTCTTGCTCTAAGATTTGATAAGTTAGCTCATACTTTTTTTTCATTTTTAGCATTAGCTGTTATCAAATCCCTTGGATTCATTTGTTAACAGTGCCGTATCTTCTACCTTGAAGACTGATTCTCTTTTTTCCCTTTCTTCTTTGGATACATCTCTTGGATACTTATTAGCTCCTAAATTAAGTGCTCAACATCTTACTAAAAATTAGGTTTTAGGACTGCTTCTAAGGACTTTCCAGAAATTTTTCCAATTGAGTGACCCATTGATCAAAAGAGCGCATGACAATCTTAACAGGTTCTGTAGAACGCATATCTACACCCGCTTCTTTTAGAAGATCTAAAGGATTTCTACTGGAACCAGCAGATAAAAACTGTAAATATTTTTCCCGAGCAGAGATTCCTTCGCTACAAACCTTTTCTGCTAAAGCATGAGCAGCACTAATTCCTGTTGCATACTGGTACACATAAAAATTATAATAGAAATGGGGAATGCGCAAACATTCAACATCTAATTCTGTATCTAAGCTAAAATCTTTACCGAAATATTCCTCATTTAGTTTTCGATACTGATCCTTTAAGACAGCTGGTGTTAAAGCTTGAGAGGAGTCTGCTTTCTCATGCATATACAACTCAAATTCTGCAAACATGGTTTGTCGAATCAAGGTAGACCGGATGGCATCTAACTTTTGGTTGATTAAAAATGTCTTCTGCTCTTTTGTCTGCGCTTGATTAAACAAATAGCGAAAGAGCAGCTCCTCATGAAAGGTAGAAGCTACTTCTGCTATAAAAATTCCATACTGAGAATACTGATAAGGTTGGTTTAATCGGCTAAAATAAGAATGCATGCTATGACCCACTTCATGAGTTAAAGTCATCATATCATTAAATGTCCCCTGGTAATTCATCAAAATATAAGGCATGCTATCATAGCACCCGCTTGAATAGGCGCCCGATCGCTTGCGTGGGGTTTCATAGCGATCTACCCAGCGATCTTGTATTAATCCTTTTTTGACGGTTTCTTGGTAATCGGCTCCTAAGGGAGCTAAAGAAGCCACAATCCACTCTACTGCTGTATTGTAATCAATATCTATTTCCTTATCTTTTACCAGTGGCACAAATAGGTCATAGGCATGTAAGCTTGAAACTTTTAAATATTTTTTGCGCAAAGAAATATAACGATGTAGAGAAGACAAATGCTCGTGCACCGACTGAATCAAAGAAAAATACACCTGGGGATCGATCTCATTTACGTAAAGAGCAGCCTCTAAACAAGAGGAGTATTTACGCGCTTTTCTTTCAAAGACATGCTTTTGTATTTGACCCTGCAGTAGCTCACTAAGCATATTTTCATAAGCCAAAAAACCACGATGTAATGTTTTAAATGCATTTTCTCTTAATGTACGGTCTTTTTCTTTCAAAAGAGTTAAATACCTACCATGAGTTAAAATATGCTTATTCTCTTTACTGTCGTATATGTCTGGAAATTGCAAATCTGCGTTATGAAAAGCTCCAAATGCTTGGCTAGAGGTTTCTAACGACTTGCCTACAAGGGCCATTAATTCCTCTTGCTCTTGAGACAAGGTATGATTTTTAAGGCGGATGATCTTTTCCAAATATAAACGATAAGAAGCTAGAGCAGGATCTATAATAAAAGCATCTAACGTTTTTTCCGGTGCTCGCAACAAAGCAGGTTCAATCCATGCCGTTTCTTGACGAAAGGCATATAAAATCGTACTAATGCGCGAGATAGCTATTTTAGCAACCTCTTCTGCTACGTCTTCATCGTGTCTTAAATGCGCATAAGTATAAAGCTTAGACAGTTGCCTCTCAAGTTCCATACAAGTCTCAAGGAGTCTCTTTAATTCTTCTGGATTTGTTTGCCAACTAGAGTCAAAAATTGCAATTTCTGGCCAATGAGGGTTTTGTTTTTCTCTTGCAAAAAGCTCCATTTGCCCTTCCCAAACTTCCCAAGAACCATATAACTGCTCTACATCCCAGCAATCACTTTTCTGCATTTGCTCTCTCGAATGAAAAGACGGGATACAAACCTGTTCTGCTGTCATGAATAGCCTCTTTTAAGAACTTTAAATTAAAGACACCACCATACCCAAAACCCCTTTGATTAGTCAACTCTATCTCTATAAAAGTATTTACCATTAAAATTTTTTATTGATAATTTTTAGCACTATAACGTTAAAAGTGCTAATTTACATTGTCAAAATTCCCTTGTTTTTCTAAAATGAAGCCTGAAGTTTTTACAAATTTATAAAGAGAGATCTCCTCTCTTTCTATTATTTCCTTCAAACCCTTTACTTAAAAGGAGATGAAAATGACAATTGCAACCAAAAAAAAATTAAAACCTTTAGGAGATCGCATTCTTGTTAAGCACACAGAAGAACAAGAGACGCTAAGAGGCGGTATTGTACTCCCGGATGCAGCCAAGAAAAAGGGGCAGTTTGCTACAGTGATTGCTGTGGGTACAGGCGCCACTACACCTGAAGGAAAACCGATTCCCATTTTAGTTAAAGAGGGAGACAAGGTTTTAATCGATAAATACGCTGGTCAAGAAGTAACGATTGAAGATGAAGAATTCGTTATTTTACGAGCAACCGAAATTATTGCACTTATCAATTAAGCCAAAAAGGAGTTATCTAGTATGGCCAAAAACATGAAATTTAAGGAAGAAGCCAGTCAGAAGATTTTAAAAGGAGTACGTACACTCGCTTCTGCAGTTAAAACAACACTAGGCCCTAAGGGACGAAATGTTGCTATCGAAAAATCTTATGGTACACCTGTTATAACAAAAGATGGTGTGACAGTCGCTAAAGAAATCGAGCTAGAAGATAAGCACGAGAATATGGGCGCTCAAATGATTAAAGCAGCAGCTAGTAAAACAGCTGATAAAATAGGAGATGGAACTACCACTACTGTTGTTTTAGGAGAAGCCATGTATAGCGAAGGTTTACGCTACACTACAGTTGGTGGTAATTCTACAGCAATTAAACGAGGAATGGATGCAGCTACCGAAGCAACCATTGCAGAACTGAAAAAGTTGAGCAAGCCTATTAAAGGCAAACTCGAGATTGAGCAAGTAGCAACCATTTCTGCTAACGGAGATGGAACTATTGGACAAACAATTGCCCAAGCGATGGAAAGAGTAGGAAAAGATGGAACTATAACGGTTGAAGAAGGCAAAGGACTAGAAACAGTTCTTGATATTGTAGAAGGAATGAGCCTTGACCGCGGTTATGTATCCCCTTACTTTGCGACAAATCGAGAAACACAGGAATGTGTTTTTGAAGATCTTTATATTCTACTCTATGAGAAAAAAGTTTCTTCCGTTAAAGAATTTGTCCCTATTTTGCAAACGGTTGCTGAAACAGGCCGCCCTTTCTTAATTATCGCAGAAGATGTAGAAGGCGAAGCTTTAACAACACTCGTGTATAACCGTCTTACTACAGGTCTTAAGATCTGTGCTGTAAAAGCTCCTGGTTTTGGAGATAGACGTAAAGCAATTCTAGAAGATATTGCCATTCTAACTGGCGGTCAATTGATTAAAGAAGAGCTTGGTCTTAAATTAGAGAAAGTAACGCTTGATATGTTAGGCCGTGCTAAAAAAGCAGTTATCGGTAAAGACAGCTTCACTCTAGTAGAAGGCGCTGGAGATAAAGCAAAAATTGAAGAACAAAAGGCATTGCTACGTTCTCAAATTGAAGAGTCCGAATCAGAATACGACCGTGAGAAACTACAAGAACGTCTTGCTAAGCTTGCAAGCGGCGTAGCCATTATCCGTGTAGGAGCTGCTACTGAAGTAGAAATGAAAGAGAAAAAAGATCGCGTAGACGATGCGGTTCATGCAACTCAGGCTGCTGTAGAAGGTGGAATTTTGCCAGGTGGCGGGGTTTCCTTCATTCGCTGCATACCAAAACTAGAGCAACTATGCAATAGTTTAACCGATCCCGATGAGAAAGCAGGGGTAAATATTGTTATAAAAGCGCTAAGCGCTCCTTTACGTCAGATTGCTGAGAATGCAGGCTGTGAAGGATCTGTTATTGTTCAAAACGTAGCTAAAATGAGCACGTATGAAGGATGGGATGCTTCAAATGATAGCTACTGCGATATGTTAGAAAAAGGGGTTATCGATCCTGCAAACGTATCTATTTTTGCTATTCAAGCAGCAGCGTCTACTGCTGCAATGCTCTTAACAATGGAAGTAATCATTGCGCAAGAGCCGGAGGAGAAAATGCCAAGTCCAGCTGGCATGCCGCCAGGCGCAGACTATTAATTTATAGATTGCAAAAAAGGCGCTTAAATCTTTAAGCGCCTTTTTTTTGTTTTCTTGCATCAAAGATTTTTTTTATTTATCTTGAAAATTTAAGATGAAAATAAGAGGTTCTCGTGAAATCATTTTGCTTTGGATTGGTAAAGCTAATTGTGATTATTCTTTTAGCTTTCATTATTTTCGCATTTATCGCCAAGTCTAGACTACCTGATATTGTTTCTAATCACTTATCCAAAAAAATGAATGTCCCTGTACAGATAGATGATATCCATCTCAATTGGAATAGGATCGATATGGATAAAGTTACCATCGGCAACCCTTCTGGATCTGTTTTACCAAAATCTTTTTCCTGCGATCGATTATTTTCCCTAGCCCCTTTCACCAACTATCTAAAAAGACACGTTATTATTGATCAGATCAAAATTGATAACGTATACCTCGGTTTAGAATTTAAATCCCCTCTAAGCACGGATGGAAATTGGTCTAAAATTATAGATCAAATGCGCTCTTCCTCTACAAGCACTTTCCGCACTGTTTTCATCCGCAAATTAATTTTAACCAATATCGATGTAGATCTAGTTTACATTTCCGAAGGAAACTCTGCCAAACGTCTTCGCCATATCGATCGCATTGAATTAAACGATGTCAATAGCGAAGAAGGCATTCCTACTAATCAAATCACATCTCTTGTCATACAAGAGATGATTAAACAAGTCCTATTAGAGCAAAATCTGCAAAACTTGATCAAAGATGTAATCAAAAATCCAGAAAAAAACATAAAGAAAATTTTGAATCCTTTCAAGAAGATTTTTAATACAAAAGTAGTACTAGAAGATGATTTGGTAAGTTAAATCTTGGCATGATCATTAGACCTAGGTATCCACTGATCAACGATTTGATATTGCTTATTTACCCGAAATTCTCGAATGCTCTTTTTTTGGATATCGCCTAGTTTAGCGATATGATCGAGAAGATCAATTAAAAACTTCAGCCTATGCTCTACAATTCCTTCATTTCTAAAGATAAAAGGGCTCAGGATGCGTAAATGTAGATCTTTTAGAGCTTGTAGATCATTTTCTCTTCCCAATCTAAGATTAAACAAGGCCTCATCAATGCAAGCACTCACATTTCCTCGGTCTTTATTATCCTTGCAAACAGATGCTATTATACGAATTTGGTATTCTGACTTAAAGTACTCCTTCAAATAAGAATAAAAAATAACGAGTAAAACTCGTCTTTCCATTTTGTTAAGTTCTGATGTCCTAGGAAAATAGCATTCGTGTAATTTGTTAAGCAATTGCTCTATCTCTTCTTTTTTGCTTGTAGCAGATTTTTTGAACTTTTTAGGAAGTCTAAACCCTTTCTTCTCTTCTATCAAAGCATCTACTAAGTTTTTTTTCCAATCTATAAGACTTCCTTTATCTATTTCATCAATGATAAGGCCATCAAAAGGTAAAGAAAGAAAATGAAAAGCTTCAACATACGCCTTTTCAAGACTTTGGATGACTTCTGCTCGATTATTATCTGCAAAATGCAGAGGATTATTACTTTCCTTATCCATATACTGGTGATTCACATGTAGGAAGGAGATTTCTTTTTTTTGTATATAGTCCAAAAATCCTATAAATTCAGGAGCTATAACTGTTGTATTTACATGTTGAATGGTTTGTGTTGGATAACGTATATAATAAATGTCATATTCTTCAAAACCTTGTTTTACTTTATGAATCGATCTTACTTCGGGTATATTTGCGCTAGAGAGTTGATCTGAGTTAATGCCGATTGCATTGCGCAATTTTTCCAAATTCAATAAAACTGAACGTCTTACTCCTCCAATCCTATGCTTTCTTAGAATTTCATTATCTTGCTTTATTTGTTCGCTTATATTATTCACGTTCAGTGATGAATTAGATTTAAGCATATTTTCAAAAGTCTTTTCTTGAAGATCAGTAAAAACTGTATTTGCAAACTTAGCAAAACAAAGCTCTTGGAGAAGAGAAGATAATTTTACATATTCATTGTTTTTATATTCTTTTGTATTTATACCATCTCTTAAAGCACATGTATATTCTTCGTAATATTTAGATAACTCATGATTAGAGTGCTTTCTTAACAATTCCTCTATACCTTTAACCAAGTGCTCATGTATGGGTAAAGGACCTTTTGCAAAAATCGGTACAAACTTAAAATCTATAGACTCATTTGTAACAAACAATTTCAAATTCTTTAAAAAATGTTCAGAAGTTACTTGAAAATTCTCCTTTAAGCATTTCTCTAATGCCTTTCTTTGTATTGCTAAATGCACCAAATACTTATCTGTATGTATTTCTTTAGAAGCTCTCTCTACAATTGCTGTTGTATCTTGAATACTCTCTGTACTATCCAGTGTGTTTTTTACAAGAGAAGAAAAGCTCGATGGATCTTTTTTCTGTGTAATGTTTCTGTAAGTCAACAACTTATATGCACAATCTAGAAAAAAGGCAAAGAACCCTAAGAAAATAAGACTACTTACCTTAGCTATCTTTAATACTGTAGAATCTGCAGAAACAGGAATAAATTTATTAGTATAATAATATTCTGATAAACGAATAATCATATTATAAAACACTTTTTAAGATTGTATATATATATTTAATACTACAAACCATAAAATTTTAATACAAATAAAATAAGATGAGTAATTATAGATTGAGTTGATTCATTTTTTTTATCGATTATCTTTCTAATGCTTTTCAGTATATCTTGCATGCCTGGAAAAATGGTATTGGCTCGTCTTAGAATAAGGAGGACTTTTTCCGCTTTTTTAATGAAGTTACGTTCTGCAATCCCATATCGAATTCCCGACCATTTTCCTATTAATAGAAGAACATAACGGTGGTGCAATACCGGTTAGGTTATAAAGCAGACCACAAGGCCCCCATTTTTCGCAGAATTTTTCATATGCCCATTGGTTATAATGGCTCACAAAATACCGTATTGCTCCCATGTGATTCACAAATTGCTTGGAAAATGCCACCGTCTTTCTTACAAGCCGATTTACTCTCTGTCGAAGAATGCAGTTAACTCCTTCAACGAGGCTTGTCTTTCCGGACTTTTCTTTACTGCAAAATGCACTTCTAGAGGAATAACTCCCTGGTATGCATGCCACTCATCAGTGTATACATCGCGTCCTGATCGATAAGGTTCTGGCACCTCCGTGAAAACAGTGTACAGTTTTTATACCTGAGCTTATGCTAATTTATTCAAAGATATTTACACAGTTTGCCAAGAGCTAATTTTTAATAGCTGCTTAGGGATCTCCATTAAAAAGCGAGAAGGATGAGTAATAAAATCTTTTCCCATTTTTTTTCTCTGACGGGCCATGCTTAAGCAAAGATATTCTTTAGCGCGAGTCATAGCTACATACATTAATCTCCTTTCTTCTTCTAGATTGGTTTCGGATAAGCTTTTTTCGTGAGGGATGATATGATCCTCTATTCCTACAAGAAAGCAAGCAGTGAATTCTAATCCCTTGGCACTATGAAATGTGATGAGGTTCACACGGTCATCATCGGCTTTTTTTGTATGGGTGAATTCTTGCCCTTGATCGAGCAGAGTTGTAGATAAGAAGTCAGTAAGGCTAACTTCTTCTTCATTAAGACGCTTTTCTTCTTCATAGATAGTTATCATATCTACGCAATACATGACATTTTCCCATCTAAAATTGCGCATTTTTTCAGATTTAGCTCCATCTTCGATGGCTTTTTTATAATCGATGGTTTCAATAAGCCAGGCAAGGGCCTCAGGAAGGGATAGCTTAGAAAATTGATCTCTAGCATTTGTGATGAAGTTTGTAAAACAGCAAATAGCATGAAGTGCTTTATGAGGAAGGTGCTGTTTTATTTCAGAAGAGAGAGGAGATGCTATTTGCTCTAAAAGATTCCAAAGGGGAACGTTGTTTTTGCGATTAAACTCGGTAAGTATTTTAAGCGTTTGATCAGAAATTCCTCTTCGAGGGATATTAATAATACGTAAAAGAGCTTCTTGATCAAGAGTATTTGCAATTAGACGTAAATACGCAAGGAGGTCTTTAATTTCTGCTCTTTCATAAAATTCTGTTCCTCCAAATACCTGATAGGGAATCCCTCTTACCCAATGATCTTGTTTTTGCCACACAGCTTGCATAAGGGTTAATTCAAAAGGTTTTGCTAATAAGTTAGAGCGGTAAAGAATGGCCATCTCTTTCCAAGGGATTTTTTTGTCTCTTTTCAGTCTTATCATTTTTTGAATCACAGATTGCGCTTCTTCTTGTTCTGTAGGAGCGTGGAATAAACGGATCGGCTCTCCTTGTTCTGCATTGCTCCATAGTTGTTTATTATGGCGTTTTTGATTATGAGCAATCACAGCATTAGCAGCTTGTAAGATAGTAGGAGTAGAGCGGTAATTTTGTTCTAATTTGATAGTAGTTTTTGATTCAAACTCTAAGATATTTTTAATTTCGGCACCGCGCCAGCCGTAAATCGATTGATCATCATCGCCTACTACGCATAAATTATGATGATATGCAGAGAGCAACTCAGCTAATCGGTACTGGATGGGATTCGTATCTTGGTATTCGTCAATCATAATGTAGCGGTATCTTTTTTGATAAGGCAGCATTTGCGTTTTGTATTTTTCAAAAAGAGTAACAGAAAGAGATAAGAGCGAATCAAAATCAACAGCGTTATATGCACACAGACAAGATTCTAAGCGCACATATAGATCCTGGCAAAATTGATCGTGCCAAGTGATAGTTTCTAGATCAGTTGGATGTAATCCTTTGTTTTTAATCTGGGCAATTTTCTGTAGGGCTTTTTCTAGAGAAGGAAGTTCTCCTTCATGTTCGAGTAAGTTTTTTGTGATTTGCAGAGCAATGCGGCGTACCTCTTTTTCTGTATAAAGGGTAAAGTGATTGGTATATCCCAGATGATGAATTTCTTTACGTAAAAGCTGCATGCAAAAGCTGTGAAAAGTGCTTAAGGTAAGCTTTTGTGCAAGCTTTACGCCTACAATGCGAGCCACTCTTTCCTTCATTTCTTGAGCAGCTTTATTGGTAAAGGTTAAGCCTAAAATGGCTTCGGGTTCAACTTTAAGAGATTGAAGCAGATAGGCAATGCGATAAGCTAACACGCTTGTTTTCCCACTGCCAGCACCAGCTAAGATCAGCACTCTGCCTTCGGTAGTAATCACTGCTTGTCTTTGGTCTGAGTTAAGATGAGGAAATGGTGACATTATTATCGCTTTGTACAATTTTCTCTACAATGCGCTTTAGGTCAACGAATACGATCTGCTTGGATATAACACCCAAACGAGAATAAGGGGAGATGTTCATCTCTAATCCAATGGGTAAATGGGAACGCATTTCACGGAAAACCTCTCTAACAACGCGTTTGAAACGATTGCGATCGTGAGCTTTTCCAAACTTTTTAGAGACAGTAACCCCCAACTTGGCGCCAAGGCCTTTTGAATGCTGAAAATCTACTGCGAGTATCTCTCCAAAAATCCGGCGATTGTTTTTAATCAAACGCTTAAAATGGGAGCTTTTTAAAATCCGTGCTGATTTAGGAAATTGCCAAGGCTTATTCACAGGGCAAGGCGTTTACGTCCAGCTCTTCGACGTCTATTAATAATCTTACGACCGTCCTTAGTCTTCATTCTTTTGCGAAAACCGCATGCGGCTCTTCTTTTCTTTTTACTAGGTTGATATGTGCGCTTCATTTTTTTTCATTCCTTTAAGTACCGTAAAAGATTCAAAACTTGTATGACAATATACATAAGCGGATGCAAATTCCTCAAGCAGAATTCTTTTTAAATAAAAGAATTTACAAAAAAAATATACTTGCAACAAATCTAACGATTGCTTATAAGCTTATTAGAATTTTAGTTTTTTCTCTCAGGTAAATCATGAAAGTAAAAGCCTCGATTAAAGCAGACCCTTCAAAAGGGGATAAGATTGTTCGTAGATGCGGACGTGTTTACGTCATTAATAAAATGGACCCTAACCGCAAGCAGCGTCAAAAAGGCCCTGCTCGCAAGAAGTAAGAGTTATTAAGCGATATGGCAACAAAATCTTCAATAGCAAAACAGAAAAGGCGCGAAAAGCTAGTTCGTTTAAAGTGGAACAAGCGTCAAGAATTGAAAAAAATAATAATCGATATGGATAAAAGCGATGAAGAGCGGTTAGCTGCAAAAATCGCTTTAAATAAAATGTCCCCTAATTCTTCACCCGTTCGATTGCGCAATCGTTGCCAATTTACAGGTAGAGCTCGTGGATATTTAAGGAGATTTAAAATGTCTCGTCTTTGTTTCCGTGAAAGGGCTAATTTTGGGTTAATTCCAGGTGTGGTTAAGGCTAGTTGGTAACATTTCTAAATCGCTACGCTTACATCTTAAGCGTAGTGATTTGTATTGTTTCTTTGAATTTTTTCCAATCTTTTAAATCTTTATTCCATACGTAAGGTTCTTCCTGTATTTTTTTATCTTCCCAGGTATTAGCTAAAGTTTGAAAGTTAATGGGGCCAAACTGCTTTCCTGTTTCATCTAGATAATACCAGAGATTTTCTCGTTGGGATGGATGAATAGGGATTAGCTCTGGCTTATGGACAGGATCTGGAGTTTTAAGATTTTTTTTATTCTGAAAAAGCACTACAATAAAGGCTAAAGCACAAAAAAGAACCCCTGCAATATACCAACTTCTTGGATTTAGTCCCTTTTTCCTTGCAGAG
This sequence comes from Chlamydiales bacterium, assembly GCA_031281085.1. GTDB lineage: Bacteria > Chlamydiota > Chlamydiia > Chlamydiales > Rhabdochlamydiaceae > Rhabdochlamydia. The sequence continues at coordinate 11,236 of JAITFW010000064.1, forward strand.
CGCGCTGTAATCCATCCCCAAAAAAGGCTGATTGTAATATAAAATAGTAAGGTCATGATTGATCATAGTGGTGTTTTAGCTAAGAAGGATAGCGAATGGGCTGAAATATAGCAAATTCATTAAAAATTTTAATTTAAATAAAGAAGATTAGCTGATTAATCTGCAGCTTGTTACAATGTGTCTTGAACATAAATTAAGGATGCAGCCTCATGCACAATCAATTAAAGGATATTGATAGTAAGGAATTGGACTTGCCAGAAACCGTCTTTGTTCGTGATGTGGAAAGCAAAGTATTTCAGTCAATTATATGGCATTGTTTAACCAAGGTTAAGGATATAGAGCCTTTGGAAGGAAATCTTTTTGATTCTCTTTTGGGTCGAGAGACCTTAGAAGGTGTAAAAGGAATCCATGTTGAACAAGATCAAAAAAAACATTCAGTCAACGTTCGAGTTGAGCTCAATATTTCTTACGGGATTTCCATTCCAGAGAAAGCTGAAGAAATTCATATGAAAATTCTAGAGGATATCACTAAGTTAACTGGGCTACACGTGGGATCGATACATATTATTTTTAAAAATTTAATTATGCCTAAACTGAAAAAAGAACAAAAACTAGAAGATCTTTTACAAGAGAGAGTAAAAGTGGCAAAGTCAACTGCTGTTTCTGATTGCTATGATGAGAGTTTTTAACTTTGTATGATGCAATTGCTATCTATAAAGAGATGTTTCTCTATTTTAGTCTGAGTACTTTATTTATTGGAATAGCTCTAGGGATGATCATTTCCCTAGCTGATTGTTATTATAGATTTACAATAGGGAGTTATGTCTATCAAGTATTTCCTTTGCATAATCCAAATTATTAAAATTTTCCTAAATAGACATAATGAAATTACCATTGTCCTTGATTTGCTTAAACGGATAAGTGAGGCTCAAGTTTTTGAGCGAGTCGAAAAGGATTTATCAAATCTTTTCTCTTGTTATTTAGGATATCGAAAACCTTTATTTCTAGAGATCACTTAATTTAAGGGAGTTATCATGAATAAAGTTGTGTTATATTTAACTGCTCTTCTTTTTCCTTGTTTTATATATTCTTTTTCTTTTCAGGATTTTGATTCTTATCAAGGCAAAGTTAGCAAGCAAGAAATAAAGAACAAACTCAGATACTTAATTAAAGCCAAAGAAGAACAAAACTATTTTTTACTTACTGATGATGCTTTTATTCTATATGCTTCTCTAGAAGAAAAACAAAAAAACCAAGAAGAGTATCGTTTAACACTAGGTTCATCTGCTATTTTGCAACCTTTCAAAAAAGGTTTAGCTAATTGCAAAATTGCCATTGATCCAGGGCATTTTGGAAGTGAGTATTCTCATTTAGAACAAAGATTTGTAGAAATGCATTTCCAGAAGAAATTCATTGCCTTTAATGAAGGGGATTTAACTCTTTTAACGGCTCTTTATTTAAAAGAGCTGTTAGAAAAAGAAGGAGCAGAGGTTTTTTTAACGAGAACGAAAAAGGCAGAAGGAGCTCTCTCTCAAAATTTCTTCCAATTTCTACAAGCACATCCAGATTTATGGTTAACGCAAAAAACACTAACACAGCTTTTTCGTAGCATTTATAATGGGGTGGATTTATATGCTCGTGCAGAAAAAATTAATGTTTTTAAACCAGATGTTACAGTGATTATTCATTATAATGCACATGATTCTGAAGGAGAGAAGTATACTTCCACTACAGATAAAAATTTTAATATGGTATTTATTCCAGGGTCTTTTAGTGATGGAGAATTAAAAGAGAAAAGAGCTCGTTATGAGTTTTTGCGTTTATTAGTTACTTCTGATTTTTCTCTATCTAGA
>JAITFW010000003.1 GCA_031281085.1 Chlamydiales bacterium
TAGAGTAACGTCTTATCGTATCTTTATCTAGGAGTTCAGTCTTCTGCGATTACTTCATATGTCCTCCCTTTATCTAAAAGCAGAATGGTTTTGATTCTGTCGCATAGCCTTTTATCTGGTTCATGGCGATGTCGTGCCTTAAGGATCTCTTTTTGATTGCGTGTTAAAAAGTGGGCTTTTGGTTGCATATAACAGGGTTCTTAGCTGAAGTTTCAAGAAACATTCAAGGGTTTGGTTATCTGTTATGTCTTTTTTCTTATTCTCTTGAGTATATACTCGAAAAATTATGATCTCACATGAAAGTAAATTTTGCAAACCAAATTTAACAAGAAAATTTTCATTATTTAGGAGTTACGCAGTTAGCAAGTATTTAAGACATCCTAAATACTTGCTAACTGCGTAACTCCTAGTTGAATCAGAAAAATTAGCACGATTCGAAAAAACTATTTATCGTGATAAAGCATGTTAGTTAGCGAAGTATTTTTCTTTGAGTTTGAAGATGTCCTAGATTTCATTAAATACCTTTATATATGTATATGTCTTCTTCTTATGGGGTTGTGAAAGTGTTGATAAGTGGGTTTCTTTCATAGGGAAAATAAATTGTTCATGAATTGAAGATGGATTGATGATAAAGTAGGGGTTTTGAACAATTAACAACTTGTTGACAAGGTTATGCACAGGGTTATGAACACATTTTCAACACCTCTTTATTGCGATTATTTTCCTATTTGTTCGGGTTGTGATTTTCAAGGGCAAGATCTTGTTCCTCCTGTTTTTTCTTCCCTGCAAAAATTTTTTGGAAATCTGGTTCCTAATTTAGAAATTCCGCTTATCTATCAAGAACCACAGGGTTGGCGCTTTCGCGCTAAGCTTGCTGTAAGAGAAAGTGCTGGCTTTCCTCTTATTGGTTTATTTCAAAGAGGAACTCACGATGTGGTTTCTATTCCTAACTGTCCCTTGCACCACAAAGCAATTCTCAAAAGTTATCAACAGGTAAGACAAACCATGATTGACTTCCAGATTTCTCCGTATGACGAATGTAAGGGAGTGGTGCGCTATTTACAATTTTTGGTGGAAAAAAAGAATCAGACGGTTCAATTGTCTATTGTTGTAAATGTTTCTGAGCCCACAAAAAAACTTCATAAATGGATTCATTATCTTTATTCTTTAGGAGGGTTTCATTCGATCTGGTTGAATTTTAATAAGGAGAAAACGAACCGTATTTTTGGTGATAATTGGTTACTGTGTGCAGGTAAGATGTATCTTCAGGAAGAATTGGGAAAGATCTTGTGCTCTATTCATCCTGCTTGCTTTGTTCAAGCGCATGTAAGCTTATTTGAGCATGCCTTATCCATCATTTGCCAAGAGACCCTTCCATCAAAAAAGATTTGTGAATGTTACTCTGGCATAGGGGTTATCGGATTAAATCTTGCTTTGTTTAGTAAGGAAGTTCACTGTATTGAAATTAATCCCTTTGCTAAGCAGTGTTTTGATCGAACTTGCTCTTTCCTTCCTCAGGAAATAAAAAACAAAATATTTTTTCATTCAACATCGATGGAGAAAAGTTTAAGGTTACTTAAAACATCGGAGGTGATTGTCGTTGATCCGCCAAGAAAGGGTTTAGAAGCCTTTGTGCTTGATGCGATTGATCAATCCCAAGCTGAACAGCTTCTTTATTTAAGTTGTTCTACAAGCTCGTTTATACGCGATTGCGTTAGGTTGCTGAAAAATGGTTGGAATGTGAAAAAAGTTTTTGGTTACTTGTTTTTTCCAGGAAGCAATCATGTTGAAACCTTATGTATTCTAAAAAGAGGGTAACAAATATCTTGCTTGCTCTAAATCCAGCTATTTTGTGTACTATAGCTTCGTTGGAAAAAATCTTTTAAGGAAGTCCTACTGAGGGATAAATGTTTGTATCCCTAAAAATCTTTTAGGTATAAAAGAAAAATATGTGCCATATACGAGCTGTGCAAGAGAGCTTAATTGTTCTCCTTTTTAATATCTGACAAAGAGTTAAGCATATTTGTTACAAGATCGAAAGTGAGGCCATAGTGTTGAATTCCTGGGGGAAAATAAATCTCTCCATCATAGTGTAAATAGAAATTGTGGGTTTTTGCAAACTCGAGTAATTTAATAATTCCAGAACGGCGAATGATCCTAGAAACAGTTCCAAAGCGAGCCTCTATTTTACGAAAATGGTCACTTACTTGGGTTGCTTTTACACATTTATTGTTAAGCTTCTTTTGGTGGTTATCATCTAAATCAGGTCTTTTGGGTAAGCCATAGTGTGGCATATACTTACCAATGTCAATTCGTTGATCGTAGTCTGTAAATAACACATCCCAATGGTCAGATCCTACTAAATTGTCGAGCTCATCAATAAGATCTGAAAGTCTATGAGGGTTGCTCAGAACTTCTATATCGTCTTCCATTATCCAAATAGTTTCGTAATTGGAGTCATAAGCATCTTGAAGAACTGAAATATGGCTGAGAGCACAGCCCACTGCTCCCAGACTCATCTCGGGACAAAAATAAGTTTTGCCATATTCTTTCATAAACTCTTGATTTCGTATTTTTACTCCTTCTTCTACTATAAATGTCGCAGATAAAAGAGGGGTCATATCAGGCTGGTATTTGACTCCCACATCATTGATTACCTCTATGGGTAACTCCCATCCATTAATAGCAGAAAAGCGAAAGGGATTAATTTCATATTTTTTTAAATACTGTTTAGATAGAGCATATTTTTCAGGCCTTTTATCTAAATTGATTATATAAATGAAATCAATGTTTCTTATTTTATGGTCATTGCCTTTCTCCTCTGCATGTTTCAAATGATCTTGTAATGCTCCATAAGAAAAAGGGAGAAAAAAAAGAAAAGATAGGCATAAGATAATGTTATTCATTGCTTTTCTTAAGTATTTCTTGAAAATGTTGAATTGCACATATGCTTAAAGATGAACCTTGTTTTATCTTTTTTTGAGAACGGATTGCTTATATTAAAAATATCTTGAGTTAAGAGATAAAAAGGCGAGTTTAACATTAAAAAAAAATTCCATCAAATATTTTTATGTGGCATCATTCACAAATGAGTCTAAGGGGTTTGATTATAGTTAATGAAAAAAAAGATGAGTGAACTTATCAAATCTATAGGATAAGCCTCTTATTTTCTTTGAAGGGCTCACGTAAATATGAAAAAAAGGGTGCAAGCATGAAGAAAATATTGCATGAAAAGATAGTCGAATAGATCTACTGAAAATGGAAAAAAGCGTAGAAATTTTTGAGTTTATACTGTAATTAAGAGATGAATCATTTTTAACAAAATGAGTATTTTTTGTTCAGAAGACTTTACATCAAGCTTGAAACTTTTATTATAAAATATAAGGTATAAAAGAAATGAATTCTATTTTTTATCTGAACAGTTTAAAGGTGCATCATCTATTTTTATTGTTTGTTTTTTTGTTACATACGCAGTTGATAGCAATTGATTCATGTCTCTTCTTAAAAAAACTACGTGAGCCCACTCCTCAGTGGATGAGAGAACAAATTGAGCGTAATTTACAACCTTTTAAAGAAGAACTAAGTCGTCAGCATCTTGATAAATTTTTTGAAGAATACGCTTGTGGTATGGGTCTGGTTAGGATAAGAGTTGTTCAAGGCCAAATGTTTGTCGAGGGTAGCGATAGAAATGTAAAAGATTGGTACGCACAAAAATTTCTTGGTCCTCTTAAAAAGATGCATGAAATGTCCCCTTTGCCTGATGTCGATTTTATATTCACACATTTTGATGTACCTTACTATTATTATCAGCGCCTTATTGGTAAGACTCTTCCAGAGTTTAAATATGCTCTATTTTGCAGAGCTAAAAACCGGTTTGATGATAAAATCATTCTCATGCCAGATATGTATGCTTTAAATGAATATGGTTCTGATAAACCTCAAATTCTTTCTGGAAGAGAGAAAATGCGCAATCTCTGGGAATCCAAACGTCAAATTGTATTTTTTAGAGGAGCTGATAACGGTGTTTTTGATCGAATCAATTGGAGAAGTTGTGCTAGACCTACATTAGTTACGCTTTCTTTGAAATATCCCGATTTAATTGATGCAAGGTTTACTTACTTATTTGGGTGGCAGGATAAAGATTCTTCTATTCAAGATCTTATGGCAAAGGAGGGAATGTTAGGGGAGCATGTTCCTTTAGAAGAATTTTCTCTTTATCGTTATTTAATAGATGTCGATGGGCATACTGCTAATACACCTCGAACTGCGTTGTTTCTTTACTCTGGTTCGGTTTTATTTAAACAAACTACAGATAATATCCTTTGGTTTTATTCGCAATTAAAGCCTTATGTTCATTATATTCCCATTGTCGAAGATTTATCTGATATCTTTACTCAAATCAAATGGGCTAAAGATCATGACGAAGAATGCAAAGAAATGGTAGGTCGTGCTTATGATCTAGCTGAAGAGCTTCTTAAACCAGAATGTGTTTACCTCTATTTTTATCGTCTTTTAGAGTCTTATTCTGAAAAACAAAGAAACTATTATTGAAAAATACAGATTTATACGTTTAAAACCATCTAAAAAATACAATAAGAATTTTGCGCAATTTCCTGCAATGTAAGAAATTTTGTATAAATGTCTATCTGGATGATCTGCACGCTTAAACCCTTTGACGTCAATTTTGGAAGAGCTCTTCGACGATCTTTTCTAAAACATCACTTGGCATGCACTTCTATTTAAAAATGATATGAAATCCCTGCATAACTTTGCATTTTTTTAGGGAGTTCTGCTTCTAGTTGTGCAAGAGGTTTCATAAAGAAAGATCTGGGTGAGAGGATTTGAACCTCCGACCCCTAGCACCCCATGCTAGTGCGCTAGCCAAGCTGCGCTACACCCAGATAAAGGTCTAAATAGAAGTAAGCCCTTCAAATTGAAATTCCGCGCGCTTAAATTCTTTCACGCCAATTCTAGCGCATTCTTCAATGATCTTTTCTAAAACATCGCCAGCGTGCACTTCTGCTGCAGATATATCCACAGAAATGGAAGCTGAGAAATTTACCCCTGATCTTACACCTGTTACCTTGAAATTTGCGTAAATAGCTTCTTTTTTCTTAGAAATATTTTTAAAGCGTACAAGATTATTTTCTGCTAGGTCTTTCATTTTAGATACCATGTATTCTTGAATATAAAGCCATAGATCCTAAGTCTTGGATTGTCCTTTTGTCAATCAAAAACACTGGACTATTCAGATGAAAAAATGCTATTTTTAATCGCAAGAGAAATCAATTAGTAACAAAAATGGCAAAAATGACCTATGAAAAATTGACATGTCCGATCCGCGCTTGGACTATTTGGCTTCTTAGTGCCATTTTTATGTTTTACAAATATGCTATTGAAGTATCTCCAAGTGTAATGACAGGGACTTTAATGAAGGCTTTTGACATTAGTGGTGTACAGCTGGGGAATTTAGCAGCGAGTTATTTTTATGCTTATCTACTTCTACAAATTCCGGCGGGTTTGCTTTTGGATAAATTCGGACCAAGAAAAACGACAACGATTGCCATTTTTTTTTGTGCGATTGGAAGCCTTATTTTCTCTGGAGCAGATTCTTTAATTTGGGCGGGAGCAGGACGTTTTCTAACCGGTATGGGGGCTGCTTTTGCTGTTGTTAATTGTTTAAAACTAATTGCAAATTGGTTTCCTTTTAAGCAGTTTGCCTTTATGGCAGGCCTCATGATGGCTGTAGCTATGTTAGGAGCTGTGGGAGGACAGGCTCCTTTAGCTATTTTTATTCAAAAGGTAGAGTGGCGTTATGCTATAGAGTTAATTGGAATAGTAGGACTTATTTTATCTGTTATTTTTTGGATAGTTGTACGAGATAAAGCACCCGGTCATAAAAGAGAAAAACATATTGTCCCTTCTAGACTTTCTCTTTTTAAGAGCATCAAACAGATTTTTCAAAACCCTCAATCTTGGTGGCTCTCTATTTACAGCGGTTTTGCTTTTGCTCCTGTAATGGTATTTGGAGGGTTGTGGGGCGTTTCTTTTATCACGGAAGCTTTTGGGTTAAGCCATCATAGTTCAGCGCAAATGGTATCGTTTATTTTTATTGGTTTCGCTATTGGAGCTCCTACTTTTGGATGGTTTTCGGATTGGCTTGGTCGTAGGCGCATTGTTATGCTATGGGGAACTGCGTTAGCGCTGATTGCAATATCTACAGTGATTTATGTTTCTGGTCTTCCTCTATATCTACTTGGTTTATTATTGTTTGTTTTTGGCTTTTGTATCAGCAGTTTTTTACTTTGCTTTACCATGATTCGAGAGGTTCATTTACCTATTCTCTCTGCAACAGCCATCGGGTTTATGAACGCTTTTGACGCGCTTCTTGGAGCTCTTTCTGATCCATTGACCGGCAAATTTCTCGATTTGCACTGGGATGGAAGATTGGTGGAAGGGGCAAGGGTTTTTTCAGTAGAAGCTTATCAAGCGGTTTTTTTAACCCTTCCTATTTACTTATTGATTTCGCTCTTTACTCTTATGAAGATTAAAGAAACTCATTGCAAACCCTCATATACAGTTCCTCTTCCTTGAGGTAAGCTATTTTTTTTGTTTTTTTTAAATAAAATCCATTGTTTTTTACTGTTGTGTGATCTTATGGATATGAAATTAGCAGCTAGTTGGCATAAAGTATTAAAAGAAGAACTTACTAAGCCCTATGTTGCAGAACTTAAAAAATTTTTAACTCAGGAAAAAGCTGAGAATAAAATCATTTACCCTCCTGAAAGGTTGATATTCAATGCTTTTTTACATACCCCATTTGATAAGGTAAAAACAGTAATTATGGGACAAGATCCCTATCACGGACCAGGGCAGGCACACGGTTTGAGTTTTAGTGTTCCTTGTGGAATGCCCCAACCTCCTTCTTTGAAAAACATATTTAAAGAACAAAGCCAAGATTTAAGCATCCAATTACCCAAAGAAGGTTGTTTATCTTCGTGGGCTAAACAAGGGGTGTTGTTGCTCAACGCAACGCTTACTGTACGTGCAGGTGAGCCAAAATCGCATTATGGACGTGGATGGGAAATGTTTACCGATGCAGTAATTGCCAAATTAGTGGAAAGAAAGGATCCTCTTGTATTTGTTCTTTGGGGAAAATCTGCCCAGGAAAAGATAGGTGCTATTTTAGAAGAAAAGACAACCCCTCATATTGTGTTAACAGCTGCTCATCCTTCTCCTTATTCTGCTCAAGGGTTTTTTGGTTGTCGTCATTTTTCTCAAATCAACAAAGCTTTAAAAAAATGGGATAAAGAACCTATTCATTGGCAATTACCTTAAAATGTTATCTTCGTTAGAATCTAAAATTCAATCTTTGATTAAAGGAACTTCTCTAAAAAACTGGACAAAACAGGCGCAGAGTCTCACTTCCACCTATCGCCAAAAAAAAGATCGAACAAAGACTCTTTCTTCAGATTCCCTTAGAATAGCTTATTTGTGCTCTCGCCTTCCATCTACCTATGCTGCAATCTCTTATGTATTCAGAGAACTACAAAAACATTTTGATCTTTCTTTAATTCGTTCTTTGTTAGACTGTGGTGCAGGTCCGGCAAGTGTTCTTTTGGCAGCTAAGTCTTTTTTTTCTCTACAACAAGCAACTCTTTTGGAAAGAGATCCTGATTTTATAAAATTAGGAAGGTTGTTGTCTCATCCAACAGAGGTAGAAGTTATCTGGATTTTACAAGATGTCACAAAGAGTATCCCTTCTTCTGCTAAAGACCTAGTGGTGGCTTCTTATTCTTTATGTGAAATTAGCGAAGAAGATCGATTGCACGTAGTAGAATCCCTATGGGATAAAACAGAGCAGATTTTCATTTTACTCGAACCTGGAACTCCTCAGGGGTTTCATTTTATCCGAAAGGCAAGGGAAAAGTTGCTTGATTTAGGAGCTTTTCTAGTAGCTCCTTGTCCACATAGAAAGAGTTGCCCTATAACCAAAAATGACTGGTGTCACTTTTCTGTTCGACTGCCTAGGTCTTCAATCCACCGCCAGATAAAAGAAGGATCTTTAAATTATGAGGATGAAAAGTTCTCCTATTTGGTCTTCTCTCGCACACCTATTTGTGCTAGTTTCTCTCGTGTGATTCGTCATCCTTTCAAAGGATCGGGATTTGTAAAGCTGAGTCTATGTACAGAATCAGGTCTTGTAGAAAAGACGATCAGTCGAAAGGATAAGGAGCTCTACTCTATTGCTAAAAAAACCCAGTGGGGAGATGAGTGGAAATAAAAATACGGAGTTTAATGCAACTTCAAGATATACTCAAGAGTATTAGAAAAAAGACATTATAGATAATCAATTCATTATAAATCGTTCAATGGAAAAATATCTCTCAACTAGAACGCACTAGGCATAGGTCAGTAAGCAATTTTTTGGAGAGTCCTCTTTGTGCCCTCGCTGCTTATACGAGACAACCTAAAAAACCTTGCGTCAAGATGTCTGATAAGGAACATCTGGCGTTATCTGTTAAATAGAAACTCAACATTCAGGTTGTAATGTCTTTTTTCTAATGATATTGAGTATAGCTGATTGGTCTCTCAAGAAAAATTTAACTTAAACTAAATATTTTTTATTTCAACTTAAATTTGACTTGCACGGAAATAGCATAAAAATCATATTTTATATTTCTTTAAAGGCGTATTAAATGATATTCAATAATAGGCAAGATGCAGGAAACCAGTTGGCAAAGTATCTAATAAGCTATCAAAATAACCCAAATGCTTTTGTATTAGGGCTATCTCGTGGTGGGATGCCTATTGCCTTTGAAATTGCACAACGATTACATCTTCCTCTTCACACTCTTCTCGTTCGTAAAATTAGGTTTCCTCAAAACTCCGATCTATCTTTAGGAGCTATTGCAGAACAAGACGTAGAACTATTACATGCAGATTTGATAGGTATTCTTGATATCCCTAATGACTATATGAGAAAAGAGCTTGAAAATCAAAAAACCCATTTAGCAAAACAAGCTAAATCTTATCATATCTCGGAGCGCTTGCTCTACCAAAAACAGATTATTTTAGTCGATGATGGCATGGCCACAGGGTCTAGTATGCAAGTAGCCATACAGGCCTTGGAAAAATTGCAAGTCGCCAGTATTCATCTAGCCATTCCTGTTGCAAGCCGCTCATCCCTTGCAAAGATTTCAGATGAACAAATTACGTGTTTATTCTCTCCCTCTTTTTTTGGAAAAATCTCTGATCTTTATCATATCTTTGATCCCGTTAGCGATCTAGAAGTAATGGATTTCCTAAACTATTCTTCTTGCGATTTCGCTACCACTTAAATCATCGAAAGTCCTTATACGGAAAAGCACAGGTAAACCTTGATCCTCTAGAGATACAAAAAAATACCCTTTATGATCAGGGCCTAAGGCTCCTTAAATTATACTGGCGTCAGTAGATATACAAGGGCTCCCTCTATTCCTATTATTACTGAGAATATCTCCGATAAAAAAGCAGTTATAAAAGCCTTTTCCTTACGTAAAAACGATTTGCTTGCAGTAAAAAACATTTTAGCATACAGAGGATATTCTGGGGAAAAATTTGTAAAAACCGTTCAAACGAAAGAAACTCCATTCTTTTAAAGTGATTCCTAAAAGATGGGTTATAGACCGTTCTTTTGCATGGCTAGAAAAATATCGTAGATTACGGAAAACCTGTGAAAGAAAATGGAATGCTAGTCTAATATGGTAGTTCTAGCTTTTGTAGCTTTGCTCTTGAATAGTTTTTAAACTGGCTCTAAGCTTTGATCAGCTAGTGCATACTTTTTTTTGTTTTTTGCATTAGCTATCGTCAAATCCCTTGGATTCATTTGTTAACAGTGCCATAGCAGACTTTAAGTCTTTCCATGTTAAAAAGAGATTCTATGTTGAGTTATTCAGAGATGCTTTCTCTTCTTCCTGAGATTAAAAAAGCAATTTTAGGCAAAAACCTAATCAGGTTTACGCAAATTAATTCTACAAGTTATATGTTTGTATTTAGTAATATCCAACTACTGCTCTGTGTACAAAAACCTTTTAGTCGCTTTCATCTCACAAATAAAAAACATAAACCTTCCTCTTCTGTTTTTGTAGATCAAGTAAATAAGTTCTTAAGAGAAAGAGTCTGTGAGGAAATTTTTCTGCTCTCAGAAGATCGTATTCTTGTTCTAAGATTTGAACAATATTATTTTATCGCAGAGCTCATGTATCATCGTCCGATTTTAGCTGTTACCGATCCTTTATTCGCTATTGTGCTTAGTAACAAGCCCACTTCTTCTCCTTATAAAAGCCCTCTTGTAAAACCTGCCATCCATTATTCTCCTGCTTTTGTCACTAGTAAGGAAATAGAAGAGCGTTATCAGTTATTAGAGAAACAAGCTCTATTCGCATCCCATCGTAAAAAAATAGCTAGTCAATTGCTTAAACTAGAAAAACAACTGCAAAAGCATCAAAACGAATATCGTCAAGCAAAAGATTGGCGGATTTTACAAAAAGAAACAGAATTATTAAAAAGCCATTTACAACAAGTAAGACCTGGGATGAGAAGTGTAAAAGTCATGAATTGGGAAAATCTATCTTTTCTAGAAATAGCTTTAGATCCCAAAGTTTCCATCCAAAAGCAATTACAGATGCGTTTTAAAGAAGTACGCAAGAGAAAAAAAAGATTGGAGCTTTATCCCATATTTATGAAAGAGATCGATCAGAAAATGCATGTGCTTCAGAAGACATTATCTGATCCAGACATAGAATTGCTTTATCAAAAACCGCCTCTAAAAAAAGAGCGTCATAAAGCTTGTGGTTTTCACATCTTTATAAATAAAGAATACACTATTTTAGTCGGAAAAAATGCTAAGGGAAACGAACAATTAACTTTTATAGTAGCAAAGAGCAATGATACTTGGCTACATGTAACTCCTATGGCAGGCTCTCATGTGGTTATTAAAACTAAGCTAATCAATGAAAGTATTTTGCAAGATGCTATGCAATTAGCGCTGTATTTTAGTCAAGCTCGCAAGCAAAGCCAAGCAGAGGTATTAATTACTGAGGTTAAATACGTGAGTCGTACTAAAACAACAGGAAAAGTGCTTGTTAGTAAGCATAGAACAAAAAAAGTACAACTAAATCCAAATAGAATCAAAGAGTTATTAAAAAAACAAACAGAAAAAAATCTCCAACAAAGGATTTCTAGTTGTACAAATCAAGATTTAATCTGAAGAAACATTAGAGCTCTTTCGAAATGATAAATCCCAGCAATGAGATTCAATCGAAGACTAAATCTTTTCCGTCTATTTCTATAACAATTAGCAATAATTTTGACAAGTTTGGTTAGCTTAGATGTTCTTTTGTTACAATTGCATCTTTATGTCTTGATCCTATTATGGTATCTAAATTTAATATCTATACGTCCTGAAATACCTCCTTTTCCAGCACTTTGTTTCCTCTGTTTGTTATATTTTTTTTCTCTATGAAGCAGCTTTTTATAATCCTGTTTTCTAGAAATTGCTTTTTCTTGGGCTTGCCGATGTTGATAGTCTTTGTTGCCCTTAGTACTGTGATAAACTTTTAGAATTTTTGCTATTGTACCAGCTGTGTCTCCTCTATCTTTTAAAATATAAATCTAGACATCTTTGATCATAGATTTGATGATGATAGCCTTTGGGCATAATATCTCCTTATGTTTCTTGTTAAAAATTACAATAGAGCTTTTTTTCATCTCCTTGCCTATTCTTTTTTTTATTTATTTTGTACACTTCAAACTTGAAAAGCCATGTCCCAATATAGTAGCATTAACAAGTTATTTTTTTGTGTTATCTAACTATTTTATAAAAGAACACAATTTATTTTTTTAACAACTTTCTCATCTACTGATTTGGAATTAGGGTGCTGAACCTTAAAGTCATGCTTGTTAGAATTAGGTGGGGTACTTTCTCTGCGGTTATCTATATGCTGAAGAAGTTCTTTTTTTTCTTCGTGCATTTCTTTGGGACCTACGGATCTTCTTTCTGAGATTAGCGAAAACATAAAACACTCTTGTATGTTAAACACACGCTTTTCCTAGTTTACTAAATACTAATCAGGGACTCAGCCATCGTAGCTTATTTTAACCCTGGGTATCTAACTTCTAGTTAGCAATAAGGTCCTCTCCCTTTTCGTTCTTTTAAACACTTAGAGTTGTTAAGTTTTTCATCCGTACCTTGATTTTTTGGAGGATCTTGGTATGACTAGATTTAAAACTAAAGATTTCGGTTTCTCCAACCCTTCGTGTTTAAAAGAAACATATGTTAATAATAAAAAAAAGATAAGTCAACAAGAAGTTTTTTTATTCGGAATAATTATTTTGAAATGTCTGAATATCAAAAACTTCCAGATTCATTGTAAGCGAAAGCACAGCTTAAAAAATAACAAAGTGGGTAAAAGAAGCATAAATAAGACACTTGCTCTTATTCTTAAAAAAGCGATATGGAACATGATCTTATTTTCATTGATATACTTATTTGTTTTTAAATTAAGAATTGAACTAAACAAGAATCTTTAAAAAAGAATATCACTTCCTGTGAAAGAAGAAGTCTTTAAAAAAAACACTGAAATGCAATTCTTAATTTAAAACGAAACTAGTATACAACAGAAACCCCGTAGAGCGCCCTAAAAAACAAAAACATTTTTACTCAGAAAAGAAGAAAAGGCATACATTAAAGAGTCATCTAGTAAAGAGGCAGAATACAAAAAAGATCATTTGCACCTTTTTTTCTAAAAGAAGAAAGCATGACTTTAGGATATGTAAAGAATCTAAAATGAAATTTCATGCCAAAACAAAACTATTAACCCATGGAGGTTAAGAGGACTTAAAAAGTTTCATGCTAAAACCTAAAAGCTAAAGAGAAAATCTAAGAAAAACCCCTTAACAAAACAAGACAAAAAAAGAATCCATTCCTTTCCAAAGAACATGTAATTCATGAAAATGTGATTGGTCTACTTAAACGATTCAAAATTTTAACTGATCGTTATAGAAATAGACAGAAAAGATTTAGTCTTCGATTGAATCTCATTGCTGGAATTTATCATCTGGAGTTGTGCTAATGGGTTTCGAAAGAGCTCTATTGTCTTGCCTATTTCATTACGGCATAGTGGAGCGAAGAACTCAAATATCGTTAAAACTCCGTAGAGAACCCTGGACTTCTCACTCATTTTTTTTGCTTCAAAACTGTAAAAAAGGCTTTTTATATGATAGAATAAGAAGAAAGAAAATTTGTATTCTTCCTTGCGTGCAACGTGCAATTAGAGAACCTAGGTTTATAGGGATGTTAAACAATATGTGTCTAAAGCAGAAAACAGATGCCTTTTTGACTGATTTTTTCGTAAGTGAACTCATAAATGGCTTAGATCTAGAAAACTATTCAATATCTCCTCATAATAGAGAAAAATCATCCAATGAGTTACATCATTTTCTAAAATTTGATATATCATGAACAAACGGGCAGATAGGGAGAATAGATGCGTATCATACTTAGTTTATTTAGCCTAGGAGCGCTTGGCTATGGTTTATGGTGGGCCTCTTGCAACAAACCCGATTGGAAAAACAAAGTAGAAAATATGCTAAACATCGGGCATTTTCATACACTAGAGATTCGCTATACAGCAGAACAAATCATGGGATCTCAGCAAAAGATTTTGCTTAAAAGTGCTAAGCACCAATATCTTGAGCCCTCTTTGAAATTCTATCCCTATTTGCTTTTAGAGATTAAGTACAGCACATCTGATGCAAAAACAAGAGAAGGGATTATCTTATGGGACTTAACAGATGGAGAAATGGTAATTAATGCTAAGGATTGGGATAAAACACATGGGTTTGCTGATTGCATTAATGCAAATGTAGACCGTCGTGAGTTCAAAATTATCAACGCAATCGCTCAAAAAGGAGGAGTGATCAACCGAGAGGATTTGCGTAAAAGTATGCATATAGAAACGGAGGTAATCGATATACTTATTGAGATCTGTCGTCGCAAGAAATTGATTGTACAACACGGTGGGCGTTATCGACTGCATTTAGAAAATCCTAAATTAAAAATCACTCCTTGCACTTTCATTGAGGAGCGTTTAGTCACTCAACCCTACCGTCAAGCTCTTTGTGTATCTAGGCGTTACTCTCTTTCACAGATTGAAAAAATTACTAACTCAGCTTTTGGTGAAGATTTTGCTATTCGAAAAACTGCTTCTGTCTACCTTCCTGTTCATTGTATTGTTGTACAAAACCCCGACGGTTCCTTACATACAAGCCATTGGAATGCTCTCAATGGAAAACCGTTAGAATCAAACGGGATAGATTGAGAGTTGCTCGTAAATCTATTTGCGTATAAACTAGCTAGCATCTTTTAAGGAAAGATGGCTGAGTGGCCGAAGGCACGTCCCTGCTAAGGACGCGTACCCTTATGGGTACCGTGGGTTCAAATCCCACTCTTTCCGATTTTCAACCATGTTTTTTTAAAACACAGTCTTTTTTTATATTACTAAATAAAAGATACTGTGGTTTGAGGTTTTTATGTCAAAGTCATTGCTCAAAGTAAAATCAGCCCCCCACTCTAAAGAGTCAGAGATGATGGTGCTAGGTTCTATGTTAACTAATATTAATAGTCTTAATGTAGCAGCTGATGGCCTTGATGAAACGGATTTTTATTTCACAGAACACAAAATCATCTTTCAAGTCTTAAAAACCGCATACCGTAGCGACAAACCAGCTGATATCCACTTAATTGCAGAAGAACTTAAAAGACAGCAAAAACTCTCCTCTGTAGGTGGAATTGCTCATTTAACAGTATTAGCTCAATATGCTGGTAGCTCTGCTTATATTGAAGAATATGTAGATCTCGTTCGTAGCAAATCTACTTTAAGAAGAATGGTCGTAGCTGCACAAGAGGTAGAAAAAGCAGCTTTAAATGAACCAAGTGATGTTAGCGCCTTATTAGATGAAGCTCAGGGTAAATTTTTTTTAATCAGCCAATCAGCTAGTCCTGGCTTTGGAGTTTCTGTTAAAGATCTGCTTTCAGGAGTACGCTCTGAAGCACAGCTTCCTTATCTAAAAGAATTACAAGAAAAGCAAGAAAGATACCAACAAAAGGGATCCGAAGATCTAGGAATTACAGGTATTCCTTCTCATTTTATAGATTTAGATAAAATGATTAATGGCTTAACCGCTTCTAATTTGATGATTTTAGCTGCAAGACCTGCTATGGGGAAAACAGCCCTTGCTTTAAATATGGTAGAAAATGTTGCCTTTAAAACTGGGTTGCCGGTTGGTGTTTTTTCTTTGGAAATGACTGCTGAACAATTATTGCACCGTATGATTTGCAGCCAATCTGAAGTAGCTTCCGATAAGATTCGCACGGGTTCTTTAAATGGCACAGAATATCAAAGAATAGTTGCCTCTGTAAACTCTATGATGAAAGCTACTGTTATCATAGATGATCAACCTGGATTAAAAATTACAGACTTAAGGGCTAGAGCTCGTCGTATGAAAGAGAGTCATAATATCCAGTTTTTGGTTGTTGACTATTTACAGCTCATTACTGGATCGGGTCTTTCTCGCAGTCAAGAAAATCGCCAAAACGAAATCTCTGAAATCTCTCGTATGATGAAAACACTTGCACGAGAACTTTCCCTGCCCATTCTTTGTCTATCACAACTCTCTCGCAAGGTAGAAGAGAGAACAGGGCATAGGCCTATGATGAGTGATTTAAGAGAATCTGGCAGTATTGAACAAGATAGTGATATTGTGATGTTTTTATTACGCCGAGAATACTACGATCCTTATGATAAACCTGGCCAAGCAGAGCTAATTGTTGCTAAAAATCGGCATGGAGCTGTTGGTAATATAAATTTAACTTACCGTAAAGAATTAGCACAATTTGTCAATTATTCTCCTTTACGAGCTGATTCTGATCTTTCAGATCATGCAGAAGTCTTTGCTGCATTTGCTCCGAATGAAAAACATTTTTAACAACTCTTAAAAAGCACTTTACAGAAACTTTAACACTTTACTTTTTTTCACTTTTTGCTGTAAGATGAGTCTTTGTTTTTTCACTAAATTAGGTTAAAAGTAGGAGAAAATCTCTTTTTATGGCATCTGTAAAAAAAAAGCGCCGCGCAAAAATCGCTAAGCACAAAAGAAAAAAAAGAAGCCGTCGCGATCGTCATAAAAAATCTTAAAAATATCTAAAACTTAAGATACCATCAATTATGTGGAAATATCCTGAAATATTTGATGTAATTGTTGTTGGGGCAGGACATGCAGGCTGTGAGGCAGCTCATGCTTCTGCTTGCATGGGAATGAAAACATTACTTATCACTATGCAGCTCGATACAGTCGCCAAAATGAGTTGTAATCCAGCTATTGGAGGCACAGCAAAAGGGCACATGGTTCGAGAAATCGATGCAATGGGTGGCATTATGGGGAAGATAGCTGATCAAACAGCTATCCAACGCCGTATGCTCAATGTATCAAAAGGACCTTCTGTTTGGTCTCCCAGAGCTCAATGTGATAGATTTGCCTATGCATCTCTCATGAAGCATCGTCTAGAAAAAATCCCTTTCCTAGAAATGAAACAAGGTAGCATTGAAACGCTCATTGTTGAAAAAGATCGAGTCCTAGGAGTTACCACTGTAGAAGGGATCGCTTTTTATGGGAAAACCGTAATTATCTCTTCTGGAACCTTTATGCGAGGGTTAATTCATATTGGTCATATGCAAATTTCAGGAGGAAGAGCCGGAGATAAATCTTCCATGGGACTTTCTAAAACTTTAGAAGATTTGGGTTTTTTATTAGGGCGCCTAAAAACAGGGACGCCTCCTCGTATCAATAAACGCAGTATTGACTTCTCTCAACTTGAACCCCAAAAGGGCGATGACAGTATATATTTTTCTTATGACCCTCCTGAGACATCAGGGCTCGTTCAAATCCCTTGCTGGATCACATATACCAATGAAGAAACCAAAAAGATTGTTCAAGATAACTTACATCTATCTTCAATGTATTCCGGGATTATTCAAGGCATTGGACCACGGTATTGCCCATCGATTGAAGATAAAATCGTGCGTTTCCCTAATAAAGAACGTCACCAAATCTTTTTAGAACCTGAAGGGTTAGAAACAGAAGAAGTCTATGTAAATGGCATCTCCTCCTCTCTTCCTTTTGATGTACAAATAAGAATGCTACACACCATTGCAGGTCTTGAAAAAGCAGAAATCATGCGTCCTGCTTATGCTATTGAATATGATTTTGTAAAAAGTGGTCAACTATACCCCACTTTAGAAACAAAAAAAATCAAAGGTTTGTTTTTTGCTGGTCAGATTAATGGAACAACCGGATATGAAGAAGCTGCAGCGCAAGGATTGATTGCAGGGATTAACGCTGCTACGCAAGTGAAAAACTTGCCTGCTTTTATTTTAAAAAGATCAGAGGCCTATATTGGAGTGATGATTGACGAATTGATTTCTCAAGAACTCGATGAACCTTACCGTATGTTTACAAGTAGAGCAGAGTATCGTCTTTTGCTAAGACAAGATAACGCTGATCTTCGTTTGCGCGAATATGGATATTCTTTGGGCCTGATTAGTCAAAAACAGTACCAGCGTCTCTTAGCAAAAAAAGCAGCTATTGATAAGCAAATTTCCAGATTATCTCAAAAGTATCATTCCATCCGAGACAAAAGCTGTAGCCTTGCACAGCTTCTCTGCCGCCCGGAATTTACCTACCAAACCCTCGTTGAGCAATTTCCTACTATTGCTATGGATTTAGGGGAGGAAATAAACACACAAATCGAATTGCAGCTCAAATACGCAGGCTATATTCAAAGACAATCTCTAGAAGCGGAAAAATTGGAAAAAATTGAACAAATTACTATTTCTAAAGAATTTAACTTTCTAAACGTCGCAGGAATTAGCAACGAGGCTAGAGAAAAACTACATCGTGTGCATCCTATTACTTTAGGTCAAGCTTCTCGAATTTCAGGAGTTTCCGCAGCAGATATTTCCGTTCTTTTAGTTTCTCTAAAAGCTAGGCCTTAATAGTGCCTATTCATCTAATAGAGCTAAAAAATACTCCCATTTTCGATCAATTACTTTTAGAAGAGTCTCTTTTAAGAGATCATGCAGAAGATTTTTGTCTGATTAATCACGGTTCTTCAGCTGCTATTGTACTTGGAATTTCAGGTAAAAAAGAAGAATTGGTTCACATAGAAAAAGCAACTTCCTATAACATTCCCCTCGTTAAAAGATTCAGCGGAGGAGGAACTGTTGTAGTAGATCACAATACTCTATTTGTTACCTTTATCTTTTCCAAAAATACACATTCTTTTTCTGCCTATCCAGAACCGATTATGCGTTGGAGCGAAGATTTCTATCGTCCTGTTTTTGCCCATGCTGATTTTCGGTTAAAAGAAAATGACTATGTCCTAGGTGATAAAAAATTTGGAGGCAATGCGCAATATGTAAAAAAAGACCGTTGGTTACATCACACCAGTTTTTTATGGGATTACAATCCTAAATTTATGGATTGTTTATTACATCCTAAAAAAACCCCTTTCTATCGCTCGGGTAGAACCCATCATGAATTTGTCTGTAAACTCTCAGACTATTATGTAGATTTACAAACAGTAATCACAGCTATTAAAGAGCGCTTACAAACCCTTTATCCTGTGATGATTTCCCCAACAAAGTCTTTTTTTTCCCCTAGTATTTCTAGACGTACAACAAGTTTTCTATAATAGAGTTCTTGCATAACTGTAAATAAACTGTAAAATGATTAAAATTTTAAAAGGATTTAATCATGAGATATGATTGTTTAAAAGAATTTAGAGACGAAGAATTCAGACGATTGAC
>JAITFW010000010.1 GCA_031281085.1 Chlamydiales bacterium
TGTAAGAAAGCCATTCTTGGTTTTTTTGAAAACATCTCTTGTTATCAAAAGGAGTTCAAGGGTCTTCTTTCTAAAAAATTTCCTATTGTACATTCTTAATTCTAAATTTTTCGAGTATACATTATCGAACACAATCTGTTAAAGCAAAGTTGTTAGGATTTTTTACAAAAAGCGTAACCCGTTGCCCTAAGTAAAAATATTTTTTAATGTATGTATTTTATCTTAGAACTCACCTTACGCACAGCTAGAGGAAAACAATACCATTAGTGAACATATCTTTCTCTATAGAGAGTGCGTAACATGAGTTAGAATTCACAATTTTAGATCTCAAAGAGCAACGTTTTTGGTTTCTAGCATTGATCATTATTCTGTCAGTTTCTTTATGTCCTTTTGAGGAATTTGCGATAATCTAAATATCTCCAACAATTTTTCAATAAACCCTGTGCGTATATCGACAGCATTAAGCTGTTTTTCCATACCACTAATACGAGTTTCCATGCTGTTTATGCGACCCCCCATTTTTTCAAACTGAGCATCTACTTTTTCAAACTGAGCATCTACTTTTTCGAACCGCTTATCTACTTTTTCAAATCGAATATTTATTTGCGCTTCCATTTCCTTAAAACGCACATCTACTTTTTCAAATCGAACATCTACTTTTTCGAACTGTTTATCTATTCTGTGAAGGATCCAAGCAAACCCACTCAAAGTAGGAATTAAAATACTCACGATCACAGTAATAGTTTGTGCATCTATGCCCATATGCTGGTTATCCTATTTAAAGACCTAAATTAGTTTTATTTTAAGAAGATTATACATCATTATGGGTTAATCTCCAGGACTCATTTGGTTGCTTCCTATACTTTTCTAAGTCTAATCCAATCAGATATGTATAAAAATATTTTTTTAATATGTGTATTTTCTTTTGTTAAGGCATATCATAATTCTCTCTTGACGTGTAACGCGTTACACACGTTTGTTGACTTATTAAAAGAGATTAGATGTTTACAATTAAATCTGTCCTATAGCATGCCCAAACTAAATTAGTTATAACATAAACCAAATTATTCATATTTTGATACATTTAAACTTGATGATTTTTCGGTATATACTCAAGAGAATGAGAAAAAAGACATAACAGATAACCAAAACCTTGAATTTTTCTTGAAACTTCAGCTAAGAACCCTGTTCATATGCAACCTAAAACGAACATTTTAACACGCAATCAAAAAGATATCCTTAAGACATGACAAAAAATGGGTTGGAGAGGACCGAAAAGCCCATGGTCGACAAGAGAAAATTTGTAATGATTGATGCACAAAGCGTAAGAAATACAAACACCGCAGAAAGAAAAGGGTATGATGCAGGGAAAAAAAGATCAGGAATAAAAAGACACATAGCAGTTGATACGCAAGGACTACCTCACGTCATTCATATTACCACCGCAAATGTCACTGATAGAAATGGAGCCATAGCAGCTCTTTCACTATATAGAAACGATTTGCTTGCAGTAAAAAATGTTTTAGCAGACGGAGGCTATTCTGGAGGGAAATTTGTAAAAAGTGTTCAAACAATATTAGGTTCTAGAGTAGAAATAGCTAAACGAAATGAACTTCATACTTTTAAAGTAATTCCTAAAAGATGGGTTGTAGAGCGTTCTTTTGCATGGCTAGAAACATATCGTAGATTATGGAAAAACTGTGAAAGAAAATTGAATTCAAGCCTAAATATGGTGGTTCTAGCTTTTGTTGCTTTTCTCTTGAAAAGATTTTAAACAGGCTCTAAGAAAAAAACCAAAATTTTAAATCACAATCTGCTCAATGTGGGTTTAAAGCGAAAGAGAAGAACAAAGTTGTTGTACTTTAAAGCTTTATATATAATTGCTTCTGTGTAAAAATGATTCTAGTATTTTATTGAAGAGAAAAGCTTGTGAAAATAGCATTTATTACAGGAATAACAGGGCAAGATGGGTCTTATTTAGCAGAATTTCTTCTAGAGAAAGGTTATGAGGTGCATGGAATGGTGCGAAGATCTTCTTCTTGTAATCTACAAAGAATTTCTCATTTGAATAAAGATCTACATTTATATGAAGGAGATCTTACCGATTCAGGTAATGTGGAAAGCATAATTAGATCTGTTCTTCCAGATGAGATCTATAACCTAGCAGCTATGAGTCACGTTGACACCTCTTTTAAGATGCCCATATATACAGCAGACGTAGATGCTCTAGGAACGATACGTTTACTCGAAGTAATCCGCAAAATCTGTCCAAAATCGAAGTTTTATCAAGCTTCTACTTCAGAATTATTTGGCAAGGTACAAGAAACACCACAAACAGAAAAAACTCCTTTTTATCCTAGATCTCCTTATGGAGTAGCGAAGCTTTATGCTTATTGGGCCGTTATTAATTACAGAGAAGCCTGGGATTTATTTGCATGTAATGGAATTTTATTCAACCATGAAAGCCCGCGTCGAGGAGAAAATTTTGTATCTCGTAAAATTACACTAGCAGTAGCTAGAATTATGCATAATCAACAAGAAAGACTACAACTTGGCAATTTAGATGCAAAAAGAGATTGGGGCTATGCTAAAGATTTCGTAGAAGGCATGTGGCTCATGTTACAACAAGATGTCCCAGAAGATTTTGTACTGGCTACGGGAGAGATGACAAGTGTTAGGAATTTTGTAGAGTTAGCCTTTCAAGAAGTGGATATTACTATTGAGTGGATAGGACAAGGAATGGAGGAAAAAGGAATTGATTGTCGAACAGGGCGTATATTGGTAGAAATTCATTCACAGTTTTTCCGTCCTTCAGAAGTGGACCTCTTGATAGGAGATCCTACTAAAGCTATACAAAAAATGGGATGGAGGTCTCATACTGATTTAAAAGAGCTTGTTAGTCTTATGATTAACAACGATATGAAACTAGTACAGCAAAATGCTAGAAAAGAAACTACGATCTGCTTTTAAAGAAGGTTTGTGTGGATGCGAGAGTACTTGTTCATTCTGATATCGGTACTTATTTAAAAAATATACTGGAGTATTAAAAAAAACCCCCTATACATAGATGCGTTTTAATACATCCTCATCAAAAAATCTCTTATTTTGATGGAATAGATAAGGATCTCCATTTGGAAAAGATCAACCAATTCATGGAAATATGAAGACAGCAATTGTTTATGATTGGCTAGTGGAATTAGCAGGCGGAGAAAAAGCTCTGGAGGCCATTTATGAGCTTTACCCCTCCCCTATTTATACTCTTGTTCATAATAAAAAGACATGTAAATCTGCTTTTTTAACAAAAGAGATTTACACTTCTTTTATCCAGAAAATGCCTTTTGGGTCTAGCCGTTATCTTTATTATCTTCCTTTTTTTCCTTTAGCAGTCGAGCAGTTTGATGTAAGGGATTATCATGTGGTGATTTCTCTTTCACATGCAGTAGCAAAAGGGGTATTGACTCACCCAGACCAGTTGCATTTGTGTTATTGTTTTACTCCTATGCGTTATGCCTGGGATTTAATGCATTGCTATTTAGAAAGAGCAGGAATATGGCAAAGGGGGTTTGCCCGATTTGCTCTTCATTATTTACGCAATTGGGATGTTACATCACTTAACCGTGTTGATCATTTTGTAGCAATTTCTCATTATATCGCTCGTCGTATTCGTAAATTTTATGGTAGAGAATCATCTGTGATTTATCCTCCGGTTGACGTTGAACGTTTTTGTATACAAGATAAAAAAGAAGAGTATTTCATTACGGTTTCTCGTTTGGTGCCTTATAAAAGAGTAGATCTAATAGTAAAGGCTTTTTCTTATCTGCCTCAACACAAACTTCTTGTAATTGGTAGCGGTCCTGAAATGAAAAAAATTAAACAATTAGCTACTAAAAATGTAGAAATTTTAGGCTATCAGCCCGATGAAATCATGCATTCTTATGTAGCTAAAGCAAGAGGATTCATTTTTGCTGCTGAAGAAGATTTTGGTATTTGCGTTTTAGAAGCGCAAGCAGCAGGGGTCCCTATCATTGCTTTTGGGAAAGGAGCGGTATTGGAAACTGTTATAGAAAATCAAACAGGAGTTTTTTTTGAAAAACAACAAGTAGCTAGTTTATTAGATGCCATTGCTTGTTTTGAGAAAAAAGAGTTTGATCCCAATAAGATTTATCAACACGCACAAAAATTCAGCCGAAAGAGGTTTCATACGGAGTTTCGCTCTCTTGTTGATAAAAAAACTGAGGAAAAATATGAAAGCTGTCGTTCTAGCAGGTGGTAGTGGAACAAGGCTATGGCCCTATTCTAATAGAAAAAAACCCAAGCAATTTTTGCATTTTGGAGAAAAACGCTCTTTATTACAGAAAACCATTGA
The DNA here is from genome assembly GCA_031281085.1 of Chlamydiales bacterium. Lineage (GTDB taxonomy): Bacteria > Chlamydiota > Chlamydiia > Chlamydiales > Rhabdochlamydiaceae > Rhabdochlamydia. The sequence continues at coordinate 4,367 of JAITFW010000010.1, forward strand.
GCGATTAATTCCTATTATCGACCCAAAGGATATTTTGATTATAACTAGTCAGGGTTATTTTCATTTGGTAAAAACACAAGTAATAGAAATTTCTCTGCAATTAGAAAATCAGATTTTAATAGAACCAGAGCAAAAAAACACAGCACCTGCTATTGCGCTTGCCATTTGCTATCTAACTTCTTTCTTAAAAATTTCTTCTCAAGAATGTGTTTTGATTTGTTCTTCAGACCATCTGATTTCCCCTCAAGAGACATTTGCACATGCTTTAATGGAAGCGGAAAAAATTGCACAAAAAGAAAAAAATGTGATTTTTGGCGTGTATCCTAATAAACCAGAAACAGGCTATGGCTATATTAAATTAGGCATACAAGAACAAGAAAATATCTATCATGTAGATAGTTTTGTAGAGAAACCTGATTTTGCTCTAGCTCAAAAATACCTACTTTCAGGTCAATACTTATGGAATTCCGGTATTTTTTTATTTCAAATAAAAACATTTATCAAAGAGCTTCAAAAGCATTGTCCAGAAATTAGTATGGGAATTTCAGAAGGTTTTAGAGAGTTTGTAGCTAGATTTTCTGAACTACCAAATCTTTCTATTGACTATGCCTTGATGGAAAAATCCACTAATACAAAAGTTATGCGTTTAGATCTTAATTGGTCAGATGTAGGATCTTGGGACAGTGTGTATGACTTTATAGAAAAAGATCAGCATAATAATGCAAAAATGGGAAATGTTTTAGATATAGACACAAAAAATTGTTTAATCATGGGCAGCAAGCGTTTGATTTCTACTATTGGGCTAGAGGATTTAATTATTGTTGAAACTGCAGATGCGTTGTTCGTTGGAAAGAGAAAAGAATCTCAAAAAGTAAAATCTTTAGTAAAAGAGTTGCAAAAGCAAGAGACTAATAAATCTTAATTTACATCCTGCATCACATTGTCCTTGGAGTCGTTTTACCGCGGCACTGTTAACAAATTAAGGTAGTCCGAAACAGGTAGTGATTTTAAATTAAAGTTGAAAATAAACATTTTAATTATACCAGTATGATTAGCTGTTTTGTTAAAAAAAGATCATGTTTTTCGAACTCATCTTGCACCTTTTTGTCTGATCGTACAGTTAAATCTTTCAATAGAGCTCTTGCACAACCTCAATTTCAAAGCTCCCAATTATAGATTCTTGCTATAAGGTTACATCTTAGACATAGGCGTTTCTGTTATATACTCAAGAGAATGAGAAAAAAGACACAACAGATAACCAAACCCTTGAATTTTTCTTGAAACTTCAGCATAAGAACCCTGTTCATATGCAACCTGAAACGAACATTTTAACACGAAACCAAAGAGATATCTGATATTGCAACCCTTTTGTAGACACTAAGAACACAGACGTTGTTTTTCAAAGTACATTTTTTCAAATTCACAAGGGGATAGATACCCTAATTTTGAGTGGCTTCTTTGCCTGTTGTA
>JAITFW010000024.1 GCA_031281085.1 Chlamydiales bacterium
CTTGATGTAAATCCAAGCCCATTGATGATCATGAGTTTAACGCATTCTCCAAGAGTCATTTTGACTAGTGAATGGTGTGGAATGAGACTGTCTAGTTTCTCTTGGATCCCGATTTCATCATATGTTCAAAAAGACTTTGATTTTAAAGGTAAGATGAGAAAGAATGCTTCTAAAAAATTATGTCTCCTTTGGCTCAGCAGAAAAAATCAGGCGGACTTACTCTGCCTTGCGGAGATGTGCGAAATGTGGGTTCTATCTGAGCTGCTTTTCTTCCGCACATACTTCTCTCCTTTTATAGGTGAATAGTTACATGATTCTGTCTATTAAATTAATGAATGTATTTTTCGCGAATGGTATTAATGAAAATTTAAAGTGGAATAACACTAAAAAATGTTTTCGTCGATTTCTATAACGATCATTTGAGGTTATGCAAGAGCTCTACTGAAAAAATATGTATTTTCTAGTTTCGAAAGAGTTCTCTTGACAGAATCTTCCTGTTCAACCTTTTTCTAAACCTCTCCAGGTTCATTCGACTTTTTACATTTAAATCAGGGAGTTTTTCTGGATGTAACCAGACTGCAATAAGCTCTTGCCCATCCATTGTAGCAACGCAATTGGGAGCAAATTCAATCAGTTGTCTCTTGTTTATCTTTGGATCTCCTAGGCAAATCCATCCTTTTTTCTTATTCATATAAATAGGCCATCTTTTGTCTTCATTCAATCTATAAGAAATACCAGGAACAGGTGGCTTATTTAATAAAGCAACAAGACTATGAGCTTTATATCCCCGAGGGACTTCCTTCGTTTTTCTATATTGGATTAATGGGCACAATCCCCATACATAGATGATTTTTCCTTCATCATCGATTTCTAGTTGTAAATCATTAATCATAATTGACGTAAAACCAGTTCCTTCATAAGGCTCTCTATCAAATGAATAATCTTCATCTCGATAGACGAGAGAAAAATTTTGGTCTTTTTGAGGTTCTTGGATAAGAAATTTCATTTTTTACCTACTTAAAATTAAAGTGATAAATCATTTCTGTCTCTGGGTGTATGATCAATTCCCATGTCCCTTCACTGCCTCTAAAAGTTCCAGGAACATCCCAACGTAAACCGCCAGAAATTCCTCCTGGATCAGGTATTGGTTTCCTAGAAGCCATAATTTCATTGATCGTATGAGGAGATTGCATATAGGGACGAGATAATGTACCTTTAAAAGGTCCTCTTTTGACAATCTCATTCATATGTTTCCTTGTTGTATTTGTGTATTTGAAGTTTCTAATAAAAAATCCTCTTCCGAGAATCTCATTAATAATGTGTTTTCTTGTTATGTTTATAGGTATTTTTGCCAATTTACTAAAACCTATTATACCCTTAATAACTCCATAGCCTCCTGTAACTAATGAGCTAATCTCAAGAGTTGTAGTTGTTTTAGAGCGAAAAGATTGATAAACAGCATCCGATTCATCGACAAACATCCTGCTTATCGTCCAACTTCCTACGACCGCCATTTGATTTGCTTGCGACCTTTCAACAGCATCGATTAGGAGAACTCTTTCTTCCAGAGTCATCTCCATCTCTCCAGAGCCTATGTAGACGTTTGCTGTTTGCAGGTCGTGGAGCGAGCCTAAGATAAAATCAACAAGTCCGTGACTTATGCCACCAATAGCATTGGTAAGATCTCCTCCACGCTTACAATCGCGATGATGTTCGCAAGGGCAAAGAGGCTCATATTCTCCGTAGAAATACTTTTCGTCGACAACCTCATGATTTGCCTCAGATGCGTGTCCAAAATAATCGACGTAACTCAAAGGATTGTTGTGGCAAAATGCATAGAGATTAGGTCCATCTATGTTTCCAGCCGGGTCAGGGTTTATCCATCTTCCTGTTTCAGGATCGTAGTAGCGGTGTCCAAAGTTGATGAGTCCCACCTCTTTATCGATGCGCTTGCCACGATATCTCCAGGGATTTCCCATAGTAGAATCTGAAACAGATCTCCCTCGCTCATTTATAATTTCTTCTTCTCCAAAGGCAGAATAGCGATACCCTTCAACCACTTGTCGATACTCTGGGTCAACTAAGCAAGTAACATTCCCTTGTAGATCATAGATCGGAGCATAAATCCCTCCCTTGATCTCAGCAGAGATAAATGGTGCTGCTTCCGGGTAATTAGGATCGCTTGGAATTCTAAGCTCAACAATAACCCCTCTTTCATCCAGACAGCCTATTTCTGTCTGTCCCATATAGAAGTAGCGTAGAACTTTAGATTTTTTCTTTTTTCCTTCCACCTTTTTGGATAGTCTTCTACCACTTAAATCATAAGTAAAGGTGATATTTGTTTGATTAGGATCTTTGATTGAAATCAGCTGATTGAGAGCATTATGTTGAAAGATCCACGTCTTTTCAGCCATCGTCTTAGAAGCGAGATTTCCATTTAAATCAAAAGTATAGATCACGTCATGAGCTGTAAGAACTTGATTCAAATCGTTGATCTTATAAAAAGATTCATCTTTTTTTAAGCGATTTCCAAGAGAGTCAAAAGAGTAGCTATGTTCGATCTCTCCCTTTTCAGCGATTAGATGAGATAAATCATCGTAATCGTAATCAATCGTGTATTTCTCATCATCTAAAACAATCTCTCTTTTTCTAATATTTTGAAGAGGATCATAGCCACCTTCTGGAATCTTATCTTGAAAAAAATCTGTAGAGACTTCAATCCTTCGACCAGCCTGATCCCATTTTTGAGTCCGAGCTCCAGCATGGCCGATTAAAATTTCTTCCAGAACATTTCCCATAAGATCGCGCGATGCGATTCGATAGCTATACAACTCCTTTTTGCCTTTTGTGAAACGAGAAACCTGTTTGACAAAATGTCCTGCATAGTCATATTCAACGAAAGAACCGTCGGGCAATTGAATGGACTGAATCAGGCCTTCTCCATCTAATGTATAGCCGATGTGATAGGAACCGAACTCATCCTGGATAGTTTCGGAAGTGAGTTGGCTATTTGGATCAAATGTATAGGTCACAGTATGAGTCGATCCTAGCCTGACTTCCGTGATATTTCCTTTTTTGTCGTAAGAGAGTTTATGAGTGATTTTCTTATCAGAAGCTTCTTCTTGGTAAGCAATGGATTCTAATTTGCCACCATTGTTGTATTGATAAGCGATAGGAGTTTTAGCACCAGGCTCAAGCTTGGTCAATACATCTCCGTAGGAATTATATGTAAAAGAGATCCTCCTTTCGTCCGGAGAAGTAGCAGCATGTGTAAGGGTTTGCAGCTGATTGCCTGGACTGTATGTTTGCTCGGTTGTATACGTTCTTAAAAGCTCTCCTGAAAAGATGACGGCGTTTTTCTCTAAAAGCTCATTTCCTATCGCGTCATAAATCAACTCCGATTCAGCTAAAATTTGCCCTTTTTCATTTCTTTGCGTCACCTTGGTTAAATGACCAGAAGTATCAAAAATCTCTTCCTTTTGATTCCCAAGAGGGTCGATTTCCGTTCGTTTGGCTACTTTCTGTCCCCATTCGTTAACGTGTGCATCGTCGTAGATAATCTCTGTAATTTGGTTAAAAGCATCTCGAATAGCAATAAGCCGCCCAAACCCATCATAATCGTATTTCTTAATAGTGCTCTCTTGATTTTGAGGGTATCCAATCACTTCTTTAAGAAAGCCTGCTTCGTCATAGACATATTTATATTTTAAAACGGTATTTCCCTCAGAATCCTCTACTCGCTCTTCGGTCACATGATCTAAAAGATCATACTCTCTAACTTGTAGAGTAAATGCTCTGGCAGTTTTCCATTTTTTAACAGCTTTTGTTCTTCCCAAAGGGTCATAAAAAAATTCGACTTTCCTAGAATCCTTACTTAACGATGTAAGACGCCCGCCACCATCATAGGTATAGGTAGTGGTGTTTCCAAGCTCATCTTTTTCAAAGGTCATATGAAAAGCGTCATAAGAATAACGAATATTGCTATAACGAATATTGCTGAACGATCGTCCAAGTTTTTTACTAATGCGAGCATAATGCTCAATGTGTCCAATTCTACCAAGATAGTCGTATTCAAAGACCCTAACGGTTCCATCTTTGCTCAAATAGCGATGAAGGCTTCCTTCTGCATCGTATTTGAAAAGCTCCTGGATTCCATCAGGATATTGAACTCTTGTCGGTTGACCTCGTAAGGTATACGTTTTGAGCGTTGTTTTTCCTCTAGGATCCGTCACTGAAATAGCATGGTCAAAGAGATCGTATTGATAAGTGTAGGTTGGTTTTACTGAGAGATTTTCCCCATACTTTATCTCTGGATAGGAAACGGATTGGACACGTCCTAAGTCATCAGGACGATAGATGATCTCATTGCCCAATTTATCTATCTCAGATAGCTTATAACCTGAAGGATCATAGGAGGTGTGCGTTTCAAAGACATTTCCTTTAGCATCCTTTTCCGCTGTGTAAATCAATCTATTTTTTAAATCGTATCCATACTCAAAAGAGGTTCCTGTTCTCGAATGAACCTCAGTGATAAGATTGTGATTTCCATCGTAGGAATAAGTTACTTCATTGCCAGCAGGGTCAGATTCTACTTTAAGAAGACCAGCTTCATAAATTTTTTTGAGGACATAACGGTGTTCCTCATTTGCATCGTAAATATCTTGGGCATGGATATTTCCTTGAGCATCAAAATGGTTAACCATTCTCTTCAAAAGAACTTCTTTTTTCTTTTTAACGTCTAAATATTTCTCTTCAACAATTTCTGGAGCGCCGACATGAGGAAGATCTTTCTTAGGAGTCATTTGAGTGATATGCCTTTTATGAACACAATCCGTTGACTTTGCATCGACTTCATAGCCATCGTCGACAACAACCCGCGTTAAAGCCCCATCCTCGTCATAGTCATAAAACCACCGTTTTTTTCGATTGTTTTTTTCAAGGATACATTTTCTGAGCAGTAGATTTGTCCCTTTTTTATAGCCAAGTCTGATCCCGTTTCCTTTCGCATCTTTCTGGTTGATAATATCAATTTCATCGATGGTATAGTAAAAGTAGGTTTTAACATGAAACTCTTGAGATGCTCCAGAGATTCCCTCATCATTCATTGCAATAGGATGAGGGCTTGCTCCTGTCAAGTTACCATATTCCCGTTCCTCAAGAACATTGCCTTTATCATCATAGGAAAGAGTTTTAGCATAATAGACATTCCCATTTTCATCTTCGATCGTCGTGCTCATTAAATTCGTAACATCTCTTCTTTTGCCCCAAGTTCTTCTCTGAATACGATAGACAGACTTGCCAAGGTATTGCTCAACGCAAACAAGCTGGAGATCTTCATTGAATCGATGGACTATCTTGCGATGAAGAGGGCCGTAGATTTCGGTGAACCCACTTCCATCTGCTTCCAATCCATAAACAAATTGTGTACTCGTGGAGCCACTCACTCCTGCTGGAGTTGTCACTGATTTTACTTTGTTCCTATTCGTATGATTCGTGTAATAGTCAACTTCTGTAAATCTTCCTTCAGGCAAGTCCTTTCTTGTAAGAAAAGCCCTTCCATCAACAATATTGTATTGATAATGGACCGAGGGTTTGTTCGATCTAGCAACTTTAGTTAAAAGAAGCTCCCCAGTAGGGTCTTGCTCCAATTGATAGTCCACTGTTTGTCCGTCACTACTATCGATGTGGATTGTACTGCCATACTGAATCCTGATCCAACCTAAAACTTTTTTCTCTGAGCTATTTGTCATCTTGATCAGCACAGGATGACACCGATCGTTATATTCGTAAAAGATCTTATTGCCTGAGGGCAGGATCTCTCGCTTCAGGATATAAAAATTTAAAGAGGGATGCTTGATGTAGAATCTTTTTCCACCGTTATTTAAGAAAAGCTCGAAACTGTTATTCTGAGAATCGAAACAAAGTTCATTGTTTTTCAAATTCGTCCAAGAGGTAATCGCTGCTCGAGCAGAGTTTGTAATCCCTAGAAGTCTTTCTTCGACGTCCACTTTGAATAAAGACTTTGCCTGAGGATTAGATTGATTGTGCCACCCTACGTAAGTTAGAATGCTTCCTTCTGAAGTTCCCACATAAGCATAGGCTCTGTCGAATGTACCTTCAGATGTAGTGTAGGTTTTTCCCTTAGGATCCTTTTGTGTGGTTAAAAAGCATTGAGGATAAAAGCGCCAGCCGCCTAGAGTAGCCACCGACAGACTATCTTTACTACTGTAGCATCTCGAAAGAACTAAAGAATCAGGTCCTGGAACGACAAGATCGACTTCATATTCTGAGTAATCTCCATGGATCGTACTCACATTCTCAACCAAGCTTGTTGGATCGCCTTCTCTTGATCCTAAGTAAATTTGGCTAAGGGATTCGCTTGTAAAAGCATTTGCAAAACAGAAAAAACTTACAATGAGATTTAGTAAATAGCGCATCCTAACAAGGATCTTTATATCGTATTTTTTTAGGTTTCAATGCAATCTTTTAGAGTCCAAATCTTATATACAACCAGTGATTGCCATAAGTTCAGTTTTCTCAATAAAAGATTATTAACTCATATTACGCAAACAGCACTTAAAAAAAAAGCAAATAGTATAGGCGTAGTTTTTTCTGTAAATAGAGTAAAATATATCTAAAGATATTCTTGATCTATACACTGACTATCTCATTAGTCAAAATGCCCAAGCAACTACAACGGGACTATCAAAACTTTTATACTCGAAAAATTTAGAATTAAGAATTTACAATATGAAATTTTTTAGAAAGAAGACCCTTTAACTCCTTTTGATAACTAGAGATGTTTTCAAAAAAACCAAGAATGGCTTTCTTAAATTCTACGAATTTTTCATAATATTGATTATTTCGAATCTTACGATTCATGAATGGCCAAAGACGTTCGATTAGATTGAGATTAGGAGAGTATGGAGGGGGTGTAATTAAAAGTTTTAGGTTGCCCGATACGGGCAACCTAAGAGAGAATAAGAAGCTTTCAATCAGGAGTTACTTATGAAGAAGTCTTTTACGGAACGATTAGAAGCACACCCGGAACTAAAGCGACACATCGAGCAAAAGCTCGATGTCGTTGAGAATATTGAAGGGAAGGCGGACAAAGCAAATGATGCTGAGATTCAAGTTGTAGATAATATGCGTAA
>JAITFW010000040.1 GCA_031281085.1 Chlamydiales bacterium
TAAAATCCTAGCAGAACGATATAGAAATCGCCGCAAACGCTTTTGTCTAAGATTTAATCTTATAGCAGGGATCTATAATTGGGAACTTTGAAATTGAGGTTATGCAAGAGCTCTAATGATAATCCTATCGGATGTAACTTAAGATGAACATAAATTAAGCACTTGAACATTGTCCAAGTGCTTTACATGATTTAACAATGGTTTACATAACCTGTGTTTACATAACCCATGATTAAATAGATAAGAAACAATGTGATAAAAATAAAGAAAAGCACTTTAGCAATAGTAGTTGCCGTGCCTGAAACACCTCTAAACCCAAAAAACCCAGCTATAATCGCAATGATTAAAAATATGACTGCCCATGTTAACATAAATTCCCTCTTTTTCTAAAATTCGTAAAAAATAATTTTAACCTACCTATTTTCCGTTCTATTTCTTTTATTCTAATTTAGTCAACTATTTAAATGAAAATTTATAAAAAATATATAAATCGCTTTCTTTATTAAGAAACTTAAATTTTTATAAATTGAAGAAAAAAAATTAGAGATACATTTGATAATATAGAACTTTAAGCCTATTAGGAAAGAACTGAGTTTGCTTTAAAAGCTTCTTTTATGGTGTGATCGCAGTCGTGTTTTAGATAAGGTTCTAAATACATATCTGCCAGCTGACTAACAATTGGACAAAAATCTAAGGGAATACGAGTTTTTCCTGTATAAATATAACGAAGTAAGTATAGAAATCCTTCATAGTCAATACCATGTAATTTTTCTGTACAATTCATGCCTTTTAATATAACATTAGTTTCTGACGATTCTAAAAAATTAGGCTGAAAAAGCATATTAAAATAACGATTTTTTTGAGCCAAGATTTCTCTGTTCACTAAAATTTCCTGCGGATCTTCTAAATCGCCTACAACCAAAGTTCGATTGCTGAATTCTTTTTTATTAATAAGGTAATCAATAGCATAAGATTGATTATACGCTTGTAAAACTTCAAAATGATCATTTAAACAAAAATTTTCCCAAGCTGCTTTAACAATAAAATCATTTTTTGCTAAACACCCTAGATTTAATAGGAAAAGAGCTTTTCTAGCACCTGCTCTTCCTGAGCTTTCCATCAAACATTTCTCGAGTTTATCTGGGTTTTTTTCTAGATAAGACGCACAGGCTCTAGATAAAAAAATATTTTTCCGTAAGCTGCACTTCAATAGATAAGTATCTATATTAGATACATCTACTGGGATAGAAAGAATAGACGCTAGATCAATAATAAAAGGTTTTATTCGAGTACGATTTGGCAAATGGGTTCGAGCATGGTTTGGCAAGCGATTTATATTTCTATAGTCAGTAACAGTAGGAGCAATACAGCCGAGAAAAGGTAGGTTCTTGGCAATGATTTTTCGTACCAGACCTATAAAATAGACTAACACAAGAGTATACACAGCTACTATAATACAGTGCATGAACGTACTCTTTTTTCCTTGGATAGATTTGTACGACTCTATTGTCATAGAAAATGCTAATGCTAGATTATCGGGTAGAGTAACTTCTATAAAATACCTTCTTTTAGAAAAAGCCGGGAAAACATAATCATATACGCGATACATTGTCCTAAGGAAGGAATCATTTGAATGAGCCCATTGACTCCTATTATGATCGCGTATATAGCAAGCCATTTTTCTGCCACACCAAAGCCCCAATATAGTACACAAAATCTTATAACGACTTGACTCTACATGACTATCTAACCTAGATGAATAACTCATGATGCTTGTAACGTTTTTTGATCATAGGCCCTTTTTAAATCTGGTTCTAAACAGATGTTTGCTAAACGACTAACCGCTAAGCAAAACTCTAAAGGAACATCGAAGTCTCCAGTATAAATGTAATGAAGCAAATACAAGATTTCTTTGTAATCGCATCCTTGTAATTTCTCCACATCTAGATCTTTGATCCTAAGAACAGAGGATACATCCGTTTTCCCCGTATAAGTGTGATGCACAAAACAAAAGAACTCTTCGCAATGAGCATCCTGAAATTTTCCTACTAGATTTATATTTTTGAGCCCAAGCACAGCTTGATCCCACTTCTTTTTATCGCACATCTTTTTTAAATCTGGTTCTAAATAAATATCTGCTAAACGGCTAACCTTTAAACAATCCTCTAAAGGAATATCAACATCACCAACATAAATATAGCGAAGTAAATACAAAAGTCCTTTGTAATCTATATCTTGTAATTTTATTGTACGATCTTGGTCATCGAGTATCCTATTAGACTGTATTCCTTTTACAAAAGAAGTTTGAAAAAGCCCGTTAAAGTAAGCATTTCTTTGTGCTAAAATCTCTTTATCTACTAAAACTTTTCGAAGGTTTTGTTCCTCGTATACGATTAAAGTTTGGTTGCTATATTCTTCTTTATTAATAAGATAATCAAGTGCAGATGTTAATTGCTTATCCTTTTTAAAAATTCCAAAGTTTTTACTCAGACAAATGATTTCCCAAACCGCTTTAATCACAAAATGGCTTTTGACTAAACATCCTGCATTTAATACATGCAGCATCTTTTCAGGTTTTTTTACTAAATATTCTCTTAAGTGTCTTATCATTCCCTCCTTTTCAAGGTAAGAACAACAAGCAGTTACTAAAGTGATATTTTGGCTAAAATTAGCACCCGCTAAATAAGAAATGACATTTTCCGGAACTAATCTACTTTGAATGGATTGAATGACGTTTAAGTTTTTGGTTTGATCGCTAAAAATATGAGTTAAAATGTAACTCTCAAAAGAAAAAATGAAAGAAAGACATTTCTCATTTTCAAAATTTGGATTGCTTTCTAAACGAGAGGAAACATAGGCATCTAGATTATTCGTTAACTTCATGACATCTACAATAAACGTAGGCTGTTCTAGTACAGAAGGATCTTTTTCAATGAAACCCTGTATTTTATAAATTATAGAATGAACGTCTATTTCATTTTGTGGTTTAAAGTAATTAAGAATCCTTCCAAACCACATTGTTCTACTCGTAAGAATTGCACAATGTTTTTGTATAGGAGAACGAGCTAGCTCAGATACAAGAGGTCGTAAGTCCATGTGATTCCTTTGGTTTCTTTTAAGTGTTTTAATTTCTAAATTCCCCGTTCCTACGTCCACTAGGAGCCTCAACAAAATAAACCCCTGTAGGAGCTAAAGTTATAGCAAAAACCTGTGGTATAGGATGAGGAATCATTCGTAACACTCTATAAAATATTTGACGAATTTTATTTATAAAATAAGATAAGAAGCATACACGAGCAATAGATAGGATGACTTCTTCTATATGATTTCCCTCTCGTGGAATAGGATAAGGCATCATAGTATGCAAGTGCACTTCCATATGCAGCGCAGTGAAAAGATTATCTAACAAAGCAACCTCTATAAAATACCTCCTACCACTACCTATCGGGAAAAGGTAATTATAGATACGATACACATTTCTCATCACTAAGCTATTTGAATGAGCTAATCGATGAAAATCATGATCGCGTATATAGCGAGCTGCATACTTTCCTATCAAAACCCCAAGTGGCATAGTCATAGCAAAAATAGGATACCGATAAGGACTATCAAAGCGCACAGGATCTAGAAACTTGATTCTAGGTTGAGGAAAAGGTTGTATAGGCATGATGATATCTTTATGTTTATTTTTTATAAAATTTAAGTTAAACAAAACTATTTTGTTATAGATTGAAGCCTATATCTTATTTCATCATACGTCGTTGCATCAAAAGACAGTTGATTCGCTCTCAGCTCTTCTTCTGTAACTGGACAGGTATGATGGGATAATAACCAGTCTTCAATCACGCTATATTGGAAAACTCTACCAGATAGCGTCTTAAATGGAATAATTAAGAACTGATTTGACTTAGCACACCTATATTTTGGCTGATTTAAAATAGGATCGTTCTGGAACAGATCTGGTATGCTATATTGAGCTTCTATATCCCTTAACTTTTTTACTCTCCATGCAAAATAAGAAGAAAAAAAACTTCTTGCCCAATCTCGATTTGCCCTATAGAGCGATCTTATCTTATTTACTTCATCTATTATACCTTGTAGGATGAGAGGAGAAGCCAATACAGATATAGCAATTCCAAAAAACTTGCCTAAGCATTTAGTTTGCTCGCGATTCGAAATTTCCACCATTTTTGGACTCCCATCTTCGTTGAAAATAGGACAATCTTCATCTCCTAATTCACAGTCCTGTACTAAGTATTTTGTAGGATCCCAAGCCCATTGAGCAAAGGCATTTGGAAGATTGATAATGCTTACACCCATACTTAAAGAAATACCTATAGTATCCCCTACCACAGGAACTTTTGCTAGGTAATCTTTAATCAATTGCATACTCTTTTCCTTTATAGCAGGAACAATGTAAACATAAGAGGCTACTGTTATCACAGTAAAAGCCGTTTTTGTTACAGGTCCTGAAATGGCTGGATCTTTGACAAAATCGATAACTCCTATCTGTCCTTCAACAAGGGCAATAAAGTCTTTTGGAGCTGGGTACTTATTTTTATAAGAGTTATTCTCAACGAGAACAACATGTTGGTATAGCAAATTGATTCGCGCTATTCGTCCCCTTCTTTTATTCTCAATAATAGCTTTTTTTCTTTGATATTCCGCTTCAAACTCTGCTAGTTCTTGTTTCGTTTCCTCTTCTATTTTGTCAATAGCGCTTGGCTGGTCATTGCGATTGAATACATCAAGAGTGAAATCTTTTTCTTCATATCTAGGTGAAATTGCTTGTGCATAAGTCAAAAGTTGGACGGTCATAAAAACTCCTTAAGTTTTTTCGTGAGGTGATTATTGGGTTAAAAAGCAATTGTTAGCAACAAAGTTTTTATTTTTTTAAATAATTGCTTACCCTAAGGTATAGAAATTCTTATTTTGAAAAGGAGATCCTATTCCTAAAAAAAATTCTCGAGAACAATTCCCCGTTATTTTGAATGAAACACCTTCATTGACAGATCCTGTCTTTAGAGATTCTCAAAATCCATTTTCTCACCTTGAGACAGATACACCTACTAGCACCTTGCTTCCTTCAGTGGAAGAGATTATTGAAAAATATCGCGATCTTATTTGTGAACATGTATCGAGAAGAGTTATTTTTTTCTTTCAACAGCTCATCTGCTGTTTTCAAACCAAACTGCATTTTGAAATAGGACATGTGGTATCTCAAGGCGCTTCTGCTAAAAAAGTCACCCTTAGCGATCAGAATCTTGCAAGCTTAGAATTCGAACGTAATGCCGCCCACAGTAGTACTCTTCCCTGCTTGCTTGCATACGATGCAAAAGAGTGGGCGCTTTACCAAGCAAAAAAAATCAACCTTCCTAAAGGATGGGTTTTTTTGAAAGGAACCGATTCCTATCGTCTTTGGAATTCCACTATCAACATACCGCGTTGGATAAATATGGTAGATCTGCAAATCGATGGGACTTCTCGTGATCAAAAATTACGTTATAAAACGCTCCATTTGATTAACGCAGCAGCACGAGGAGAAATTGACCCAGAAGAAGGATTGGAGCTTTTTATTCAGCTTTCTATCCATCAAGTAGAACTCACCTACAAAGCAGCAACCCAATTCATCTACCGAAAAATACTGAACTTATATAAGTATGAACTAGAATCTACTCAAGTGAGTTTTAACCACAATCGTTCTATGTGGTTGGAAGCTCTTCTTAGCATTAAGGTCTTAGATGAATCTTCTCGAAAAATCATTTATCAGATCCGATACCAGGCAATTCGAGATGCACAATTAGGACAAGCAAAACTTATACAAAAAATCAATCTGGTCAAACGTAAAATCTTATCTAGTTACAAAAAGAAGCCTCCTTATTTCGAGGCCGCTTTTCGATCTCTTTTGATCGCAGAAGCCTATACGCAAAAAAATAGGCAGCGTTTAGAGAAAATATATAATTTTTCCTACTTTGATTTTAAAGCGAGGTTAAGCAGTGCTCAATTACATATCTTCGATAACACAAAAAGCAAACTAACAAAAAAACATAGACCACAAATTACAGCTCTTACCACAGAAATCATTCGCGACATGCAAGAACTTAGAAAAAAAGAAGCCTTACAAAGAAGCCAATTTACCAAACTCTTAAGACATGCTAAAAAATGGACGCAAAAACAACTCTCTCAAGAATTATCCGTAAGTCAATCAACAGTTTCTCGAATGGAAAATTGTCATAAGCTGATTACTCTACCCCTAGCTGAAAAATTAAGCCTGATTTTTCATGTCGATACAGGGCTTTTTATGCCTCATTTCTTCTACGATTAAGCCCTTGGTTTATACAAATATTTAGGTCTTACAATTGGCGTGCCTTTACCCTCTCTAGCCTCTGTACGTTCATAGACAATTTGCATGGCAATTCCAATAGATCTAGAAAGTCCAAATAAAACAGTATAATACTCGGGATAAGCAAATCCAGCCGCTGTCAGCATAGTTCCTGAAATGGCGTCTACATTAGGATAAGGATTAGAAATCTTAGGATTTTCCAATAATACTTTAGATCCTTCTGTACGCAAAAGCAACGCAATTTTTACCAAGGGATGGTCTGGATAGTGTTTTTGCACAAAATCGTATTGCAGGGTAGCACGTGGATCCTCTACTCGTAATACTGCGTGCCCAAATCCAAATATCAATTTCTTTTCTAATAAACGTTTACGAATCAATCCCTCTACTTGTTTAGTAGTTGCCTTCTCTCCTAATTCACTAAGTACGTCTCTTACAAACTCTAAACAATCCTGATTCGCTTTTCCATGACGCGATCCCTCTAAAGCACACATGGCCGCACCAATAGATCCATACATATCTTCTAACCCAGAAGCTACTGCCTTACCCACAAAAGTAGATAGGTTGCCTCCTCCATGATCGTAGTGTAGAATGTTGAATAAATCCATAACAGAAACAAGTTCTTTTTCTCTCTTATCAGGAACTTGAAGCATATAGCAAAAGTTTTCCATATAACCTAAATCCAGTCTGGGATTAGGCGTTTTACCAAAACCAGCGTGATGGTTAATCACAGCTGCAGCTAGATGAGGAACTTTAGCAATGATATTTAGACAATCATCCGCATAGTTATCAGCAGATTCATGCATTCCCAATAACAATAGAGCTATACAGAAAAGTTTCATAGGATGACCTTGTCGAGGCAAAGCCTCAACAGAGGCAATCACTTGCTGAGAACAACAACTACGTTGTTTAATCCTTCCAGAAAACTTTTCTAACTCTTGTCTGTTACCTTCTTTGCCATAATAGAGAAGGTAAATAACCTGCTCTGGTTGCCAGGTAGATAGTTCTGTAATAGACCTTCCCAAATAAAACAATCCTTTTTGGGGATCGACATATGATGTAGTGCAATAGCCCACAGGAAACCCGCGCAAACCGGTTTCCAAATGCTCTTTTGTAATGGTAAACAACACATCCTCAGGCATAGCTTCCTTTAACTAAAGTAAATGATCAATAAATGCTCTCTCTTCTTTTAACTCTTTTTCACTTAGCCTAATTGCCTTTCCTAAAAAAGGATCCCAAGATAATCCAGGCACAATTTCTATCACCCCCTTTTCTGTCCTGTAGCAAGGAAAGGAAAAAACCAATCCTTTTTCAATTCCATAAGGATTAGAATCAGAATCAATAGCAGCAGAAAACCAATCTTGACCGGACCCGATCAAAGATTTTATAGAGTAGATAACAGCATGAGCTGCCGATGCAGCGGAGGATTTTCCTCTGGCTTTTATAACCTCAGCTCCTCTTCTTTGTACATAGGGAACGAACTCCTCTTCGCACCATTTGCGATCTTTAATCACCTCTAAAAGAGGTTTATTTCCAATTTTTGCATGCAAAAAATCAGCCACCTGTGTTGCTGAGTGATTCCCCCAAATCGTCACATGAGAAACATCTGTAACTCTTACATTTGCCTTAATGGCAAGCATCGCTTGAGCTCTGTTTTGATCTAAAGCAGTCATAGCAAAAAATTGACCTTTAGGAATCCTAGGAGCGTGATGCATAGCAATCAGACAATTGGTATTACAAGGGTTCCCTACAACAAAAACAACCACTTTAGGATCTGCTACTTCATTCAAAGCTTTTCCTTGTGCAACAAAAATCTTTCCATTTTCTGCTAATAAATCTTTTCTTTCCATGTCAGGCCCACGAGGCTTAGCGCCGATTAAAAGCGCGTAATCTACGCTTTCAAATGCTTTAAACGGATCGGATTCTATTCGAACTTCTTGTAGCAAAGGAAAGGCGCAATCTTGCAACTCCATAACTACGCCTTTTGTTGCCTTTTGAAATTCATACAGTTCTAATAAATGTAGAGCAATCGGTTGATCTAACCCTAGCATCTCACCCGCTGCAATCCGAAACAACAAGTTATACGCAATTTGCCCTCCAGCCCCTGTTACTGCAATTCTTTTCACTTTTTTGTTCATAATAGATAGAAAAAACCTTATTTTATCATTTTAATTTTAATACACAAAAATCGATCTCTGTGCAACTCAAACAAAAAATTAAAAAATAAGTTTATCACTGTTGGCCATTAGTCATGGATCAGATGCCTGATTTTTTGCTATCCTTATATCCTCTTAAATGTAAAAATAGACCCATGTCTGTATTTTTTGTTTCTTTGATGTACGCTGCTTGGTCCAGCGTTTTTTCTCTAGGAAAACTTGCTCTACAGTACTCCCCTCCTTTTTTTCTAACAGCTTCTCGGATGCTTTTCGCAGCAGTACTCATTTTAAGTCTCTTACTCATCACTAAAAGATCCTTGTTAAAATTATCTTTAAGACAATTTGCTTCTGTTTTACTACTTGCTTTTTTTAGCATCTATTTAACCAACACTTTGGAGTTTTGGGGACTACAGTATCTCTCCGCAGCTAAAACCTGTTTTATCTATAGCCTTTCTCCCTTTTTTGCCGCACTTTTTTCCTATATCCATTTCAATGAAAAAATGAATCCTAGAAAATGGTTAGGGCTCTCTATTGGATTTATTGGATGTATTCCTGTTCTACTCACACAAACAGGTTCTGAAGAGCTTTTAAATGCTTTTGGTTTCTTTTCTTGGCCCACGCTTGCTATTATGGGAGCAACACTAAGTTCGGTCTATGGATGGGTTCTTCTTCGACTCATGGTAAAAGAGCAAAAAGTGGTCCCTCTTGTCGCCAATGGAATAAGCATGTTTTTTGGAGGTTTATTTGCCCTGATCCATTCTTATCTAATAGAGCCTGGAGCTCCTTTTCCTATAACTCCTCTACACTTCACCTCTTTTATAAAAGGGGTTGTTCTCATCACGGTAATCTCTAATTTGATTTGCTACAACCTCTACGGTATGTTCTTAAAAAAATATACCGCTACCTTTCTCTCTTTTGTAGGGTTGCTCAGCCCTGTCTTTGCTTCTTTAAACGCTTGGATCTTTTTAGGAGAAACCCCTTCTTGGACGATCTTTTTATCAACCAGTATTGTTTCCACTGGACTTTGGATCGTCTATCGCGCAGAGCTTAAACAAGGCTATATCATTTCTCCTAGAGCTTCTGTTAGCAATGAACCCTAAATACAAAAAAAACTAAAATAGTAGATTAAGTAACTTTTCTCTAAATGAAAAGCTCATCAAACTATCGGTTAAGCCAAAGAGTTTGATAAGCTAAAAAAATAGTATTTTGCTAAAAAGTTACTTAATCTACTATTAATGGTTCATAAGGAGCAGAAGGAGCAACTCTAGGTAAATCAGGATAAATCCCCCTTCTTTGGTTATATATAGCTTGGTAGATAGCTTCTTCTTGAGCTCGTTCAGAGTCCTCATAAGAAGGAGGAGGAACGTCTTGATGAGAATGATAAGCTGGAGGCCTTTGGTACTCTCTTTCAAAAAACTCTTTTAAACCTGAAATCAATTGCTTGACTTTATTAAACTCTTTCTTTCCATTTTCTTCATCACTCCAATGCATTCCACAATTATAAGCTGCATACATTACAGCTATTGAATTCAAAACTCCTCCTACAACAACTGCTGTTATTCCAGCTGTAGCAAGAGTTGATGCAGATGCAAGAAGAGTCATACCACCACCAGCTATTGCAAGAGTTCCGACTAAGCTAGTTAGTATAGAATACTTATAATTTGTTATTTTATCTACAGTTCTCTGATCGATTTTCTCTTGTACTTGAGCTATTTGATTTATTTGGCTTAATTGCACTGCCCTGAAATCCGAATAAAGATTACAAGTATTTATATTAGATCGATTTTTAATTTCTTTAGTATTTTCTAAATAATTTACAGCTCCTTCTGCAGCTTTAGAAAGTCTAGCGTAAACAAATAGGGAAATCCCTGCTATAGCAGTTGATACAGCAACAATAACAGCTATATTCTTCCAGTCAATTGTTTTTTCTTTCGTTTTTTTCTTTTTGCTAACTTTAGAACTTTCAGTGCTTTCCTGTTCAGAATCAGAGGATAAACATACTGAAGCATTGTTGTATATAGTTCGTTGATCTATATAAGTTCTATTATTTGAATGAGTAGTTGTATCGCCAGAAGAAAACCAACCTCTGGATGCAGATTGCGGTAAGAAAAAGAAACAGTTACGAGTTATGTTTCCCAATCCCAAACTTTTCTTAGCTCTATCGTAATCCGCTTCTTTCACTTTATTTGATGTAGCCTTATCATATTGAGTATTCACCCGAATTAACCAATCACGAATACAAGCATCTAACTGAAGATCATAAATCGGCGTCATATTTTGCTCCTTACATTAAGGGGTTCCATTAAAAGCAGATATATTTTACTTTAGTTAAGGTAAAAAATCCATTTTTAAATTTTGATCAAATGGATTACTAATAGTTTTCATAACTTTTTTCTCTCTTTAATAGACCTCTTTCGAAATTCATTGCGCCAGTGATCTTGCTACAATAACGCCAGTATCATTTAAGGAGCCTCTAAAAGTTGCAAAGCTGTTAGTTCTGATTGAGAAAAAAACAACTTAAGGTTTATGAGGATTTAAACAATACACGCCTAAAGCAACGCCAGTATAATTTAAGAAAAAGATAAGCCATTGAAAATGAGTCCTTTTTGGGTTAGTGGTTTTTTCTCTAAAAAAAGAAACACTTTAACCTAAAAAGGGCTCATTTTCAATGACTTGTATTTTTCTTAAACAATACTGGCGTTAATTAAAATGTTTATTTGTAATTATAATTTAAAATCACTACCTATTTAGGACCACCCTAGAGCGTGGCGTCAATTAAGCCAGATCCCAGAGGCAGCTAAGTAAACTGCAGATAAACGGTATAAAATAAATTTTACACCACAACTTATTTTATCATTTTAGCTAGATTAAGAACTTTCATCCCAAATTTGATTGAGGGTAAAGGAACCGGTATTAATCTTTGACTTTTAAGGTTTTTGTC
>JAITFW010000042.1 GCA_031281085.1 Chlamydiales bacterium
GACAAAAACCTTAAAAGTCAAAGATTAATACCGGTTCCTTTACCCTCAATCAAATTTGGGATGAAAGTTCTTAATCTAGCTAAAATGATAAAATAAGTTGTGGTGTAAAATTTATTTTAAATCTAAAAGGAGCTTGATTTTTAGAATTTTACAGTTATTTTTATCAATGTGATAAAAAAAATTATAATCATTGCTATTCGTTGAATTAAATCGCTAATTTGCTATGAATAAGCTGACAAACCGTTTTGATTTTTTCAGGATCGTATATGGCTTTTTCTTCTCTTTCTATTCCTAACCTATGTTTTATAGATGATCTTTATCAAAAATTCATAGATGATCCCTCCCAAATTGCACCTTCCTGGCATGCTTTTTTTCAAGGAATGCATCTAGGATTAAGCCAATCTATTACAGGATTAGACGAGGAACAAAGAAGGGTTAAGCATCTCATCGATGCTTACCGCACATATGGTTATCTATTGGCTTGCTTTAATCCTCTCAAAACCCCTCCAGATCTTATCTATGAATTGGACCTCAAGACACTTGGGTTTACGACAAATGAGTTAAATAAACCTTTCCCTACCTGCAATCTTATGAAGGAAAAACAAGCCCCTTTAAAAGACATTCTCGATCTGCTCAAAAAAATCTATTGCTCTAAGATCGGTATAGAATATAAGAACCTTAGAAACCATGAATTAGAGACATGGATCCAAAATAGATTTGAATCTTCATTTACATTAGATAAACAGCAAAAGATACTTATTTTAAAAAATTTAAATAAAGCAGAGCTATTTGAATCTTTTCTAAATACAAAATACGTAGGACAAAAGCGCTTTTCCTTAGAGGGAGCAGAAACTCTGATTCCCATGTTATCTTTTTTAATGGAACAAGCGTCTTTAAGTGGTATAGATGAAGCAGTCCTCGGTATGGCCCATAGAGGTAGGCTCAATGTGCTAGCTAATATTATCCATAAAAGCTATTCCTCTATTTTTAGAGAATTTGAGGAAAATTATATCCATGAGGAACTTGAAGGTTCTGGGGATGTAAAATATCATCAAGGCGCACACGGCATTTTTACCACCTCTTTAGGAAAAAAGATCTCAGTTACCCTTGTTGCAAATCCCAGCCATCTTGAATCGGTAGATCCTGTAATAGAAGGAATAAGCTACGCTAAGGCAGCAATGAGTAAAAAAGATGTCATTTCTATTCTCATTCATGGGGATGCTTCTTTTAGTGGACAGGGTGTGGTTTATGAAACCATGCAGCTTTGTAAACTAGACGGCTATCAGACAAGAGGAACCATTCATATTATTATCAACAATCAAATCGGTTTTACCACAAATCCCGAAGAAGCACGCTCTACTCCTTATTGTTCAGATCTTGCCAAAACATTTAACTGCCCTGTTTTTCACGTAAATGCAGAAGATCCTGAAGGATGTATACAAGCTATCATTCTTAGCATGGAAATACGACATATATTTGGATGCGATGTGTTTATTGATCTTAATTGTTATCGCAAATACGGCCATAATGAAAGCGATGAACCTCTTTTTTCACAACCACTCCTCTATGCTAAAATTAAAGAGAGAAAATCTATTCGCTCTCTATTTTCTCAAAGCTTACTTCGAGAAAATATCATTCAAGAAAAAGACATAAAGAGCTTAGAAGAGAACTTTAAAAACCAGCTTCAAGAAGCTTTGCAAAAAACACCTTCCCTTATTGTTAAAAAAAAAATTCAAAATTCCATTTCTTTATCAGAAATGGATACTAAGGTCCCTTTAAAAACGTTAGAAGCGATCGGTAAAGGGCTTTATACTTATCCAAAAGGCTTAAATCTTAATCCTAAAATTAAAAGACTTCTTCAAGAAAGAGAGCAAATACTACAAAGCGATCCTACATCATCTTCTTTAGATTGGGCAACAGCAGAACAACTTGCCTACGCAAGTTTACTCTCTCAAAAAATTGCTTTGCGCTTTTCTGGCCAAGATGTTTGCCGAGGAACGTTTTCTCATAGACATGCTGCGCTGATTGACCAACTCAATGAAAAACGTTATTTTCCACTCAATCACATTGCAGAGTCTCAAGCTGAATGCGCATTTTTCAACTCTCCTTTATCAGAATACGCTGTTCTAGGGTTTGAATTTGGATTTAGTTTAGCCTCTTCTAAAGCCTTGGTCATTTGGGAAGCCCAATTTGGTGATTTCGCAAATGGTGCTCAGATTATTCTCGATCAGTATTTAGCTCCTTCAGAACAAAAATGGGGAATCGTATCCAATTTAGTTCTGATGCTCCCTCATGGCTATGAAGGACAAGGACCAGAGCATTCCTCCGCCCGTATAGAGCGTTTTTTGCAATTAGCTGCTCAAGAGAATTTAAGAATCGCTAATTGCTCTACTCCTGCACAGCTTTTCCATCTTCTGCGCGCACAGGCTCTATGTCCTATAAAAAAGCCCTTGGTTCTTTTTACCCCTAAAGCTTTATTGCGCAATACTCTATGTAAATCCAGCTTAAATGAGCTTGCAGAAGGGAGATTTCATGAAGTTCTAGAGGATCCCCTACTAGAAAAAGACGCTAAGCTATTGTTATTTTGCAGTGGAAAAATCTATTACAATCTCATTTTAGAGAGAGAAAAACAAAATCAACCATGCGCAATCATACGTTTAGAACAACTCTATCCTTTTCCCAAAAATATCCTCCAAAAAATTTTAGCCAAACACCCTAATGCTAGCTGTCGTTTTGTGCAGGAAGAGCCTAACAACATGGGAGCTTGGGAAGCTTTGCACTTTGTATTTGATGAGTTACTTGGAACAAAAAGGCCAATCGAGTATATCGGAAGGCAAAGAAGCGCATCACCTGCTGTAGGCTCGTATGCTGTACATAAACAACAATTAGAAGAGCTGCTAAAACAAACTTTTGCTTAAACTGAAGATAAGGTAATCCATGGCAAATGAGATTAAAATCCCTAATATGGGTGAATCTGTTTCTGAAGCAATCATCGGTGACATCCTGAAACCATCTGGTAGCTTCGTTAAACAAGATGACGAAATCATAGAACTAGAAACAGATAAGGTAAATCAGGTTTTATATGCTCCTGAAAGCGGAGAACTCACTTTGCTGGTTAAAAAAGGAGAGATCGTCAAGATAGGACAAATAATTGGAACGATTAACCCTCAAGCTGTAGAGCAAACCCTTAAGTCTTCTGATAAAGAACCTCTTAAATCACCAGAGCCAACTTTTCCTCCTCCTTCTTCCAATGAGAAGGGCAAATTTACTGCATCTGA
Source organism: Chlamydiales bacterium (assembly GCA_031281085.1). Taxonomy (GTDB): domain Bacteria; phylum Chlamydiota; class Chlamydiia; order Chlamydiales; family Rhabdochlamydiaceae; genus Rhabdochlamydia. The sequence goes on from JAITFW010000042.1 coordinate 3,279, forward strand.
TTTTGTTTCTCACTTGCAACAACCACCCACTCCTACTCAATCAACTCCTATTGTAGAAAAAGAAACGAATACTACCCGTAAACAGATGAGTTCTTTACGTAAAATCATTGCACAAAAGCTTGTAGAAGTGAAGAATACAACAGCTATGTTAACCACCTTTAACGAGGTGAATATGAAAAGCGTCATCACTATCAGACAAAAAGAGCAGGAATCTTTTCAAAAAAAATATGGGATTAAATTAGGGTTCATGTCTTTTTTCATTAAAGCCTGTGTTGCAGCTTTAAAAGAGATTCCTGAAGTAAATGCTTATATCGATAAGGAAGAGATCGTTCTCGTTCAAAGCTACGACATCTGTGTTGCTGTTTCTACAGATCGTGGTTTAATGGTTCCTGTCATTAGGTCTTGTGAACAGCATAGCTTTGGAGAAATAGAAATACAACTAAGCACTTTTGCCCAAAAAGCACGAGATGGCTCCATCAATGTAGATGATTTAAAAGGAGGCAGTTTCACAATTACTAATGGAGGTATTTTTGGGTCTCTTTTATCGACTCCCATTCTCAATCCTCCTCAAAGTGCAATTTTAGGAATGCACTCCATCGTCAAACGCCCTGTTGTTGTGGACGATGAAATCGTGATCCGTCCTATGATGTATTTAGCGCTTAGTTATGATCATCGTCTCATTGATGGCAAACAAGCTGTGCTTTTCTTAAAGCATATTAAGCAAATGTTAGAGGAACCTTCCCGTTTACTTCTCGACTTGTGAGGAATATGACAGATTCATTTGATTTAATTGTGATCGGCTCTGGGCCTGGCGGGTATGTAGCTGCAATAAGAGCTGCTCAATTAGGATTTAAAACAGCATGTATCGACAGGCGAAAGGAACCAGGAGGAACTTGTTTACACGTAGGCTGCATCCCTTCCAAATCTTTGTTATCTTCCTCTGAATTGCTGTGGAAGATAAAAGAGACAAGCATTGCTCATGGAATCACTATTGCTCAACCATCCATCGATTTTACGCAAATGATGGCTCGTAAAACACAAATTATCCAGTCTTTTAGCCAAGGGATTACGAGTTTATTTAAAAAACATAAGATCAGTTCTTACACAGGAGAAGCTAGCTTCCTATCTCCTGCTGAAGTCTTGGTTAAAAATGCAAGCGAAACAACGCAATTACAAGCTCCATTCATTCTTATTGCTACAGGTTCAGAACCTGTTCAGCTTCCTTTTTTGCCCTTTGACGAAACACAAATTCTTTCTTCCACAGGCGCCCTCTCCCTTAAAGCCATTCCCAAAGACCTACTCATAATAGGAGCGGGTGTGATTGGAGTAGAACTAGGATCTGTCTACAATAGACTAGGAACTAAGGTGCAAATCATTGAACTCCTCGATCAAATTTGTATAGGATTTGATCGTCAATTGAGCCTAGAGCTGAAAAAAGATCTAGAAAAACAAGGCATTACATTTCATCTCTCTTCTAAAGTTATGGACGCAAAAATTGCGTCTAATCAAGTTTCTTTACAAGTAGAGCAAGCTCAACATATACAAACTTTTTCAGCAGAAAAAGTTCTGGTTGCTATTGGAAGAAAGCCTTATACCCAAGCACTAGGTCTTGAAAAAATAGGGGTAAAACTATCTGCGAAAGGATTTATTGAAACCGATGAAATCTTTCGCAGCAATATCCCAAATATTTTTGCCATTGGAGATGTCACTGAAGGCCCTATGCTTGCACATAAAGCATCTGAAGAAGGCATTGCAGCAGTTGAAATCATGAAAGGTCATAAGCCTCAACTAAACTATATGGCTATCCCCAATGTTGTCTATACATACCCAGAAATGGCATCGGTGGGATTAACAGAAGAAGAAGCTAAAAGGCACCACCTCATGCTAAAAACAGGTAGTTTTCCCTTCAAAGCTAACTCAAGAGCAAAGTGCACAGGAGAAACACAAGGGTTTATAAAGATTATTGCCGAGGAAAAAAGCGAAAGGATTATAGGAGTGCATATTATAGGAGCTCATGCCTCTGAGTTAATCGCAGAAGGAGCTGTTGCTATACAAAAAAACTTCTGTATAAAAGACCTAGTTCATGCTATTCGTGCTCATCCCACCCTATCAGAGGCAATGAAAGAAGCTGCTTTAGATTTAGAAAAGCGAGCACTTCATAAATGAAGTAGTGCTCATGCCATATTAGTAACTTTGTGACTTACCGCAACCACAAGATGTTTTTGCATTAGGGTTGCTGATTTTAAATCCAGCACCGTTTAAACCTTCTGTATAATCGATTTCAGAACCGATTAAACGATCTACAATGGTTTTTTTTACATGAATTTGCACACCATGAGATTCAAATACTCGATCATCTTCTTCCGCTGTCTGAGAATAGTCTAAAACATACTCAAATCCATTACATCCCGCTGCGCGATCAGCAAAACGCAAGCCCCAATGATCTTTACCTTCTTCTTTTAAAATCTGGCAAAACTTCTCAGCAGCACGCTTAGTCAATGTAATTGTTGTAGGATCGAGTTTTTCTGCTAAAACACCATTTAATCTTTCGACTAACTGTTCAATCTGTTCTTTCTCAAAACCATGACCTAGCATTCCACCTTCAAGGGTTTCCCATGTAGCAGCGCCACATCCAACACAATGTAAACCCATATTGGTCATTTCTTGAGCTAACTTTTGGCTTTTATGAGGAAAAGAAGATAAAATTTCTTCAATTGTCATTTCTTTCGCAATCTTTTTTTCTTGAGACATACATACACTTTTTTTAATGTTTAATCTTTACAGAACCACTTATTATCTTACACTGACAAGCCAGGCGCTCGCAACACAATTCTCCTAAGAAATCTTGTTCTTCTTGAGTAAATTCCGATAAATTTTCCATACCTTCCGTTACCTCAATCACACAAGTTCCACATACACCTTCGGTACAAGCAAAAGGAACTCCTGCATCCTCACATGCTTCTTGAATAGGAGAACCCTCTTCAAGAGTTTTTTCCTCATTTGTGTTTTCGAAAAGTAATTTAGCCATTTTTTCCTTTCCTTGTAAGATAGAAAATATAGCATAAATACCAAGAGCTTGTAAAGAAATTAAGGGAAGAATTCTCTTCCCTTAAAATTGAAATACATAAAAAAGCTTAGTTTAAAGAACTCTCGTCTGGATATTCCACTAAAAGCTCTTCCATAGCAAATTTTAAAGTGCTTATTCCTTCTAGGAATCCGCAACGTATAAGCATCTCATTAATTTGAGTATACTCTGTTTCAAGTTGATCAACTTGACTTTCTAACCTCGCTAATCGAGCTCTGAGTTGATGATCTGTCTTGTCCATTTTGTATTACCCCTTCCTTCTAAGGAAGATTAAATGTTTTTTAAAATTTTTTTATATTTATAGACAATTCAAACATTAACAAGAAATTAGACATCTGATTTCATTATACATAATAATAATAAAACACACTATTAAAACGTTTTATTTAGATAAAAAAATATTAATACAATATTCATAATTAAACCATTCATTTTAACGACCAAAATAATTTAACATTTGATTTTAGATCTTTGCAAATTGCAGAAGAGTCTGTAGCTTTCCGCTTTTTCTCCCTACTTTAAGTATCTGTTGGTCATCTTGTGCATGTTCAGAAAAATAGGTTAGAGTATACTTGTTTGTTTTTAAATGAAGAGTTGAGTTAAACAAGAATCTTTAAAAAAGAATATCTTCCTGTGAAAGAAGAAGTTTTTTTAAAAAATACTGAAATACAATTCTTAATTTAAATTGAAACCAGTATAGATTTAAAATAACGTCAGTATAACTTAAGTTTTTTCAACTTGGGTCTCATCGATTTTAGATTGCAAAGAAGGTTTATAGAACAGGAAAAGTAAAAAGGCCCCTAAAGCAATGCCTGAGGCAGTCAAATAGATAAGAGTATAATGCAGAAAGAAAAGCCCGATGACTATCGGAGTTGCGATTTGAACCATTGCAATCACAGATTGGCTCAATCCCATAATTTCTCCTTGGATACGTGGTGAAGCGCAAAAGGAGATTAAGTTGAATATATTCGCTGCTGTGAAAGAAGCGATAAAAGCTGCTGTGCAATCAAAGACAGATAAAGATACAAACTTTTGAGTAAAAGAAGCTATGCAAAATAGTAGGCTTAAAGCTAACAAACCGTAGCAGGGAATGTTAGCTAAAGCAACCCATTTGACTAAAAGACGATTGATTAAAGAGCTTCCTAGAATCCAGCTAAATCCTAAAAGACATAGAGTGATCCAAGTTGGGGAGGAGCTAAATTCTAAAAAAGAATAAGAAGAAAAAGATTGAAAAACCAACATCCAACTTAATAAAAACAAGGATTGGATAAGGAGTAGAAAACGCAATTTAGAAATGCGGAAGGCCCGGATCAGTTTTTTTGGGCCTTTAGTAAATTCCCATTTGATCTTCTTCTTTTTCGGATGGTGTGTTTCTTTAAATAAATAAATTAAGGCTATCAAATTAACGATCCCTATAAAAGCTGCTATCATAAAAGGCAATGAAGGGGAGAAATAAGGATCGAATTTACGATTGGCTAGAACTCCTCCGGCAAACATAGCGCATAACCAACTAAATCCCCCTATACCAGTTAGATAACCAAAATATTTGGAGCGCTTAGTACGATCTGGATTTAAATCGGAAATTGCAGTTAAACATAAGCCGGTATTGCCTGAAAAAAAACCAGATATTAAACGCGCTAGAACTAATACAGTAAAATGGGAAATGTAAAATGCAAAAGCAACGAGCAAATTCCCTATGATCATTCCAGTAATAGTGATATAAAACGATTTCTTTCTTCCGATTGCATCTGAAATGGCTCCTATTAAAGGCGCACCAAAGAGCAAAGCTAAAGGAAACGCTGTTCCTAAGATAGCAAGACTTATGTTTCTCCAAAATAAACTAGAGGCGATGAAATGAGATTGAGAACCAAGGATAACAGTAGACAAAATAGGAATAACAAGTGCTAGGCTAAAATTATCGATAAAATAGAGTAAAAAAATGGGGAAGGAAGCTTTCATACTTTTAAAATAAACATTTCAAATATTTTCTTGAAAGATCTGATTGATTTTTTCGTGCAAATCTTCTGATAAACTAAGGTTTTGAAGCTGAGAAAAGGTAGTTGCATAAGCCAATGTCAATAAGGTATTCCATTGATCTTGTGAAAATCTAAAAGAAAGTTTTGGTGCATGAAAATTACAAAAACACTCTCCTTGATGAAGTGCCATTGCTTCTATTTCACATTGGCTACAAAAAGGTTGCAGGGCAAGCAACCCCTCCTGCTTGAGCAATTTTATACAAAAGCTATTGGTTAAGATAGTGGTATCTTCAAAATAGGGGATAGCTCTCAAGCATTTATAGAAAAATTGATAGACTTTGGGAGCTGGTTTATGAGGCAGTTGAGAAGTTAATATGATTTGCACTAAGTTTGCTGCTGCTTGGATATGTTGCATTTTTGTGCGCAATTGTAGGTGCTCGTTTAAAACCGATCCATCTACAAAATGCATAAGATTGCTTTTGCCACGATAAAAAAGATATTCACCCTGACAAAGAAGGGAGCTTAACGCTAATTTATCCATTCTTTTAGCTGAGATACCTTTCATGATAAACTGTAAAACCCCGTAACAATGGGTAAAAATGGTGACGATTCGATTCTTATCTTGATAAGGTAGAGAACGTAAAACAATGCCTTCGGTCTTTTCATATTCCATAGAATGTAAGCATAGTTTATTGTTTCTTTGAAAAGAAGATGGAGATTGTTTTTTTCCTTTTAAGAGAGTATCTTGCTTTGATCTTCATAATTTAGCACCGATAGCTCAATCGGATAGAGTACCCGGCTTCGAACCGGGTGGTTACAGGTTCAAGTCCTGTTCGGTGCAATCTTTTTTAAAAGATTACATGTTACAACTTTAGAAAATTTATGCGATAAAAGGGCACAAAATATCACAGAAGAAATCAATCTAACGTGATGCTCTCTTAAGCTTATGTAAAGTATAAATGCCAATTGTTTTGCAGTAACCACTATTATTGTAGACTCCATAAATGCGTATTCAATCTTGATTTATACCTATTCTCAAGATGTATTTTTGCTAAAAGAAGAAATCTTTATGTGCTTGCTCATTTCTAAACAAAGATCTTTTGAACAACCACCTTCACGAATATTGATCATTTTAACTTGATAGAGATATAATCGAAATGTAATCGGTTTAACAGCATAAGAGGTATTATGAACGACAAAAATAAATTTGAACAAGATCTTGGTTACCGTGTTGACATTATCGGGCGCCAAGTTCAAGTAACCGATTCGATAAAGAACTACATTTGGAATAAACTTTTCAAAATTGAACGATTACATAATCACATCTTACATCTACATGTTACGTTAGAAGTTCATAAGGTTGAGCATATCTGTGTATTAATGGTCAAACTCGATCATCTTAAGATTAAAGCAAAAGCTACAAGTACAGATATGTACTTTTCCATTGATCAAGCAATGAATCGGCTACATACTTTAATCTGTCGGTATAAAGATAAGATTCGGGATCATTACCAAAAGGTATCCTCAACCGTAGACATGGAGGTAGATATCTTTAAAAGATCTGAAATAGATCAAATTAATACAGAAATAGAAGAGGAAAACCGAGAAAGAGAAATACAAGCTCTTTTGCCTCCTATGATTATTGATACAAAAGTGAAACCTCTGAAGACACTTAATATAGAAGAGGCTCTTATGAAAATAGATCTCTCTCAAGATCGGTTTTTGATTTTTCGCTCAGAAGAAGACCAGAAATTAAAAGTTCTCTATCGTCGTAAGGATGGTCATTATGGCCTCATTCGACCCGAATAGAGATAAGCTTTTGCTTATTGACAAAATGCGTGGCGTTGCTATTCAAGCAACGCCTGAAGAAAAAATCAGACAAAAACTATTGAATCTTCTAATCGAAGAACTCTTTTTCCCTAAGGAATATGTCGTTGTGGAAAAGGCGCTTAGTGAGCTACCCCACCTTCAAGGAAAGCGTGTACCAAAAAGGCGTCTTGATGTTTTATGCTATTTTCCTATGCACGACCAGCTTCTACCTTTATTGCTGATTGAATGTAAAAGAAGTGGAGGGATAAAACAAGCTTTAAACCAGGTAAGTGGATATAATTATTGGGTAGGAGCTCCCTTTGTCGCTGTAGCAAATCAAGAATGTATTTTATTTAAATATTTGGATATAGCTTCAAATGAAATGGTTGTAAAAGAAGGTTTACCTTCGTACCAGGATTTAGTCGCATGTTGCAAATAGTAAATAATCTGGATCATTTAGAATCTGATGATACGGATGTTTTATCTGTATTTGGATTATCTCTACTTTCTCGTTTAGATAAATGGCTTTTAGAAAATCCCAAAAGATTCCTAGTTTGTATTGAAAAGGATCTGCAGACTTTTTTACAAGCTCAAGCTCATTTGCAAAATCCACAGATTAGATTGTATCATTGGGATTCCAATGTGAATTTATGTCATAGAATGGTTTGGGAGTTTTGTCTTTTGCGTTTGACTCAAGTAGCTATAGATGAAGAAGAGCGTATTTTCTCCAAAATTCTTGAAGAAATGCATGTTCAAGTACACCTCTTGATTTCTGATTTTCGCGACTTAGGAGAACTTATCCTAGCTAACTTATTACAAAATACAAACCAAATGCCAATATCTCTTCTTGGGGAATCTTTAAAAAATTGCTGTCGTAATATACCTGCAATTATTTGTGGAGCAGGACCATCCTTAGATGGACAAATACCCATGCTTGTTCAAGCACAAGAGAAGGCTTTGTTATTTGGCGCAGGTTCTGCTATGTGTGCTTTGGAGACCCAAGGAGTTTACCCCCATTTTGGGGTCGCTTTTGATCCAGATCCTCCTCCTCATCGATATTTAACCCAAATAGGCTATGAAACGCCTTATTTTTATCAGTCTAGGATCTCATCTAGACAGCTTGCTTCTTTACATGGCCAAAAACTATGGATGCCTGATTCAGATAATTACCCTTTAGAAAAATGGATTTATCAAGAGCTAGGTTTGAATTACCCATTCATGGATAGTGGGTTTACATCAGCTAATTTTTGTGCATTGATTGCGGCGCATTTAGGATGTAACCCCATTATCTGTGTAGGGATGGACTTTTGTTCTTCAAGCAATCGAGCCTATGCAGCAAGTATGCAAGCAGATCAAGGGAATTGGGTGGAGTGTATGAATGCAAAAAAGGAAAAGAGAATCTCAAAACCAGATTGGCTAGCAAGTGCTTCTTGGTTAGATCAATTTGCTGAAAAAAATCAAGGGATCGAATGGATCTATACGGACCGAGAATCCATGACTTTAGAACATGTCAAATACCTTCCTTTGGAGCAAATTTCATGGCCAAGTGCTTTTGATACCCTCTCTTTTAGTTATGTGTTAACAGCTCAGGCAGCTAGGTCTGGAATTACCCAAGAAAGCGTAAGAGCGGTTTTGCATAGATTGGGTAATAGTTTTATAGAAGCGCTTGATCTGTGCAATCAATTACTAAAACTATGGGAGAAGCATTATCCGCGTTCTATTTTGGAAACAGGAGAACTTGCTCTATTAGAATTTGATTTAGCACAAAACATTTGCGTACAGAAGCTTTTATTGCCGCTTTGGGAAATTTGGAAATGGCCTATTTTGAGACGAGAAGAGCATATTCCAACAAGAACTTTGCATCGGCATATATTTTTTAAAAAAGCAGTTGAAATCCATTTGTCTACTTTCAAGAGTTTAAAAATATGTTAAAAGAAAATTATGTGTTCACTCAAGAGAAGTTAATGATATACGATGAAGAACTGGGATTGGATATTCAATATGAGCATTTCTGTCCTTATCTTCCTCCATCTCTTGAATCACCGAATCTAGTTCTCACAAATACTCAGGCTTACTTGATCCATGAAGGTAAACAACAAGGAGAGTGTCGTTGGTTTTTTGAAGATAGAACCTGTCAAGCAATTTTGTTTTACGATCAAGGTCTTTTACACGGACCTTCTACTTTTTTTCATCCTCAAGGGCAAATTTTAACAAAGAGCTGGTACTACTTGGGTAAAAAAATAGGGAAAACGCGCTATTTTTACTCTTCTCAGAAACCAGCGAGTATACAGCGATTTATAGATGGGAAACCTGAAGGGTTGCAGGAGTACTTCTACGAAACAGGTGGTATTAAAAGCCACATTCCTTACCGCTTGCATCAATTAGATGGGCAGGTGCGTCTCTTTTGGGGATCAGGGTTGCTGAAGAGATCCATCGATTATCAACAGGGACAAAAACATGGCTGGGATCGACTTTGGAATGAGGAGCAGGTTCTTATAGACGAAGGTTGTTATGAAAAGGGAGAACCTATAGGAGTGCATCGCCATTTTTTCTGTAATCAGGTTTTGCGCGAGGAAAAAGTTTTTCATACGCCAAAGCGTTACGATTGTAAACGTTGGGATCAGAAAGGGCAGTTAATACTAGAAGGGGTTTATATATCTGATAGCAATTATATAGAAAAAACCTACCATAATGCGCAAATGACTGCTTCAAAAGAGGGGAGATGGGATGGGAAAAAGCTTTGTTGGAAATAGTTCTTTAGATCTTTTAAGTGAAAGGTATCCAGAGCTTGTTTTTTTATTGAACTTCTCCAGCCCTTGTGAACCTTTATCTGAAGAGGAATTCATTCCAGAGTTTAGAGATGTTGAGGTTTTATATATTTATGGGATTACTGGGTCTAGTGCTTATCCTAGTTTAAAAAAGTGGGTTTTAGAAAAAAAAACGAGAAGAGTGGTCTTCTTAGAGGATTCGCTTCATGCAATAGAGAGCTTTTTATCTTTTATTTACAGTAAGCAAATCCTTCAAGATAGTCAAATGTCTCTATCCTATCTAGAAGAGCCTTATGCGAAAAAATTAGAAGAGATCGTATCTCATTATCCAGTAGAACATATTTTTATCCAAGCAACTCACTCTTATCGTAAAAAACCTCAATTTGAACAGTTGTGCTTACAACTCTTAAGGATTACAACTGTTGTACATGCAAGCACAACAGAGATTTTAAAGTCTCATCACATATTAGCAAATCTCATGAGGAATGTGTCTAGATGGCCTTATTCCTTTTTAGCTAATCGATTTCAAGGGCAGTTTGTAAATGTCCCTGCAATTATTTGTGGAGCAGGTCCTTCTTTATTAGACGCAATAGGCTCTTTGAAGAGTCTAAGCGATCGGGCGCTGATTCTAGCAGGAGGATCAGCCATTGCTGCTTTGAGCAATCAAGGTGTGATTCCACATTTAAATGTAGTAGCTGATCCTAATTTTGAAGAATTTGAAAGACTAAAAACAGCATCTGCATATGAAGCACCGCTTATTTATGCAACCAGAGTGCATCCAGATATTTGGAATACGTGTAATGGGCAGATGGGGTATCTTGTTTCTGATACAGGAGGTGCTTGCGAAAAGTATTTTGAAAATCTGCTTGGAATAGATCATCAAGCAGTGGGACCTGATCTAGGGATAGAGGCCTTATCTGTAACTACCCTTAGCCTAGCCCTGGCTGTAGAAATGGGTTGTCATCCTATTGTTTTTGTTGGGGTAGATCTATCTTATACCGGTATGCAAAGATATGCAGAAAAAGTGATCTCTTATTCGGTTATTGATCCTAAAACACTAGAAAAGAATACGCAAGCCTCAGAAAAGCTTTTGCGTCGAAAGAATATTCAAGGAGAGCTTGTTTATACTACGGTAAAGTGGATCATGGAGTCAGAATGCATAGCTGCTTTTGTTAAAAAACATACAAATTGCCGATTTATCAATGCAACGAGTGGGCTTGGGTTTGAAGGTGTAGAAAACTCTTCATTAGAAAAGATTGCTATGGATTGGAAACACATCGATTTATACGCTGCTATTCATCAAAAAATGCAACTCTATCAATTAGACCCCAATCTTAGGAAAACCATTGCGTCTGAAAAGAAAAAACTTCGTTTAAGTGTTTTGCGCTTGCAAGAGATGACGTTACACATGTTAAGAATCATTGCCGAAGCTTTTACACAGGAAGTAAGTGTCCCCACTGCTAACATGATTTTATTGGAATTTGATTTTCAAGAAGAACTTGCTTTAAATGCTTTATTTCCTTTTTTAGATTTAACGCTTGACCATCTATTAGATCCTTGTGGGAAACGAAAGAAAAGTGATAAAGAAATGCTTAAACATTTTTTAAAAAAGTATACCAGTTGGAAAGAAGTTTTAGAATATGTGGTTGAGCAAAATCTGATAGGGTAAGGATGAAACAAGGGATCCTCTTACTACTTTTGATAGGATGCTCTGGCATGGAGCAATCAGAGCAGAAAAAACTACGCAGGTTAAATGCTAAGGGTGAATTTATTCACCGCAATCACGATGAATATCATTATCAGATCGATACTCCCAAACATAGAATAAGAGAGCCGTATCCATGGGAAAATGGATACGTAGGGCAGCAGGCTAAGATCACGAAAGAATATTTTCGCTGTAAAGGTTCAGGATTCAACCCTCCACGAAGCAAAGGGGATCAAATCTACTTTGATTGTGATGGGTGTCACACACACTCTCTTCCAATACATCGAGGCAAAGAATTTATCTATCCTATTTTGGTAGATCTTTTGAACTTTGTGCAAGAAAAAACCCGTTCTAAAGTAGTCATTACCTGTGGGCATCGCTGCCCTGCTCACAATGCCTATGCCGATAGCTTGAATGCTACTTCCAAACACATGATTGGTGCAGAAGTAGACTTTTATGTGGAAGGGATGCAAGAGCACCCGGAGCAGATCATTGCTATTTTGCAGCAATATTATCAGGAAAATTCCTATAGTCAAGAATATCTAGAGTTTGAAAGATCTTATCATCATTTAGATGTATCTGTACCTGCATGGTATAATAAAGAGATTTTGATTCAACTCTACCAGAGAAAAGAAGGGCGTGATTATGATAACCAACACGAATATCCTTATATCTGTATCCAAGTTCGTTATGATGAAGAAGCAAAGGAAAGAGTGATTTACAGTTGGCCTAGGGCTTTTAAGGGGTTTAGGCGTTATTAATTTCAATAGGAGGAATATACTCGAAAAATTTAGAATTAAGAATGTACAATAGGAAATTTTTAAGAAAGAAGACCCTTTAACTCCTTATACTAAAAGAAGGAGAAGGAGGATCTATAGCAGATGTTTTAAGGCGTTATAATATAGCAAAAGGAACATACTATGCATGGCGTCCAAAATATTCAGGTTTAGAATTACCTGAAATTAAGCGGTTAAAGAGACTAGAAGAAGAAAATAGAAAATTAAAACAATTATTATCAGAGGCGCAACTTGACATAGTAGCTTTGAAGGATGTTGTATCAAAAAAGTGGTAGACTCACAAGATCAAAGTGCTGTTGTAAATCATGTCCTGAGCTTTTACTGTGTTGAACCACATGTAACTTAAATTCTTTATTATAGCTTCTGTTTTGCCTAGATATATAAAATCTCCTATAAAATAATTTTATTTGTCTGCCTTCTATTTGTTCTCTAAAGGGTATTAAGATCACTCCCAAATCTTGATTTGTACACAATCTGCCCACTCTTTCTTAACCGTCTTTAGCTTTTTTCTCTTGAGTAATCTTTTGCTCCTTCTGTGTCTCTTAACTGCTGCTCTTGTAACTTGCGCCTGCAGAAAGAGCTCTTCCGTGTCCTCTGCGATATGCTTTTTTCTGCCTTTGATTTTCTTTCCACCGTCATATCCATAGAGCTCCCTTTTTCTTCTGTTTTCACGCTCTGACCGTTTATGATTGCTCCTCTTGCTCAAGCTTTCTTTCCGAGAAATTCTCGCTTTGTCTCCTTCGCTTTATCATGCTTCTTCTCAAATACTCTTCGCTTTCACCACATGCGTTTAAACAAATATGATCGATTCTATCTATATGAATAAACCCCTTAATTTCTCCTGGGCGTGTAGGAGTTACAAGAACCGCTTCTACTTTAGCTGCCTGTAATGCACGAATACCCTTTAACGTATCTTCAAACCCAATGATCCTCTCTTTTCTACCTAGTTGTTCTATCGCTTGCAAATACCCATCAGGAGCTGGCTTAGCTAATGGATAATCCTCGCGGGTTACCCAAAGAGGGATGACATTTAAAATAGGAAGGGTTTTGCAAATAAGCTCCACTTGAGAGCGTACAGAATTTGTTACAACTGCAGACAGCACATTACTCATAGCTAATGCCTGTAAAAGAGCATGAACTCCTGGCATAAGCTGTAAAATAGAGGTCTTTAGCAGCTCTTGGTAAATCTCTTTTTTTTCTTGATATAGCACCTCTTTTGACTTTTTTTTAAATAAAGAGGGAAACTCTTTTTGAAACGCTTTCCAAATCCCAAAGGCGCTTGCATGTGCCTCCTCGCAGAAACGAACAAAATCCCAATTCAGATGAATCCGATTTTTAGAACACATTTCCTTGTAGGCAAGAAAATGTAAGGGCTCTGTGTCTACAAGTAGGCCATCAAAGTCAAAGAAAATAATATCATAGGAAGAAAGGAATTTTTTAAACATATTTATGAATACCGACGACTGGACTCGAACCAGCACTTTATTGCTAAAAGTAGATTTTGAGTCTACCGCGTCTACCATTCCGCCACATCGGCATATAGGTAACAGTGTAAGGAAAATTGCAGATAAATACAAGACTTCTTAGGATAAAATCTGCCTAAGCACATAGGGCAAAATCCCTCCTTGCAAATAATAGTCTACCTCAACTGCAGAATCAATCCTAACTAACAAAGATACTTCTTGAATGAAACCATCTTCTCGGTAGACCTTTAAAATTACCTTTTGATGTGGTTTACAATCCTTTTCTAAACCAATGAGATCAAATGTTTCTGTACCATTAATCTGAAGGCTCTCCCAACTATCATGTTCTTGAAACTGTAGAGGGAGTACTCCCATACCTACTAAGTTACTGCGATGTATACGCTCAAAACTACGCGCTACCACAGCACGCACACCAAGCAACGCTGTTCCTTTAGCTGCCCAGTCACGAGAGCTACCCATTCCATAATCACTCCCAGCAAAAAGAATCAAAGGAACTTTACGCTCTGCATATATTTGACACGCTTCAAAGATTTGCATCTCTTTTCCTTCTGGCATGAGCTTAGTGTAACCACCCTCTTTTCCTGCTACCATCTGATTACGAATACGCACATTCGCAAATGTACCTCTCATCATAACATGGTGGTTTCCTCTTCTACTACCATAACTATTAAAATCTGTTTCATTAATACCATGCTCAATCAAATACGTACCAGCAGCAGAACTTGCTCTAAAAGCCCCAGCTGGAGAGATGTGGTCTGTAGTAATAGAATCACCAAACAAAGCAAGGGGCCTCATACCAATAAGCTTTGGTCTAATAGGTAATTTTTTGGAAAAATGCTCAAAGAAAGGAGGACACTGGATATATGTACTTTTTTCATCCCATGCGTACTGGGTTCCTATTTTTTTTTCTATTTTTTTCCAAAGAGGATTATCTTCTAGAATATGCTCATAACGTTCTTTAAACATCTCAGGCTGCATAGTTTGAAAAATGGTTTCTTCAATCTCTTTTGCAGAAGGCCAAAGATCAGCTAAAAAAATAGGATTCCCTGCTAAATCATAACCTAATGGATCTTTTTCAAAATCAACATCCACACTTCCCGCTAGAGCATATGCTATTACAAGAGGAGGTGACATTAGGAAGTTAGCTTTGACAGACCCGTGAATCCGCGCTTCAAAATTACGATTACCGCTTAACACACTAGCTACTATTAAACCGTATTGCTTAATCACATTTTCAATCTTTTCATCCAATGGACCGCTATTACCAATACAGGTTGTGCACCCATAAGCAACTAAATTAAAACCCAACGCATCTAAATACTTTTGCAATCCTGCTTTTTGCAAATAATCAGTAACCACACGTGATCCAGGAGCTAAACTCGTTTTAATAGAGCGATTTACCTGCAGTCCTTTTTCTACGGCTTTTTTAGCTATGAGTCCTGCTCCAATCATGACAGAAGGATTGCTGGTATTTGTGCAACTAGTAATAGCAGCAATCACGACTGACCCATGTTTTAGATGGATATCTCTCAAAGAATGTTGCATGTACCCTGGGTTAATGACGCCATAATTCAAAGGACGGTTCGTTACCATCTCGGTTTCACTCCAAGTAGTAGAGCTCTCTTTGACTAAACAAGAAGTTCCTCCCATGACATGCGGTTCATATAAATGAAAATTTCCATCTGAATAGGTCGCAATAACCATCTTTCTATCTTCTTCTTTTCTACCATAGCCTCCCTCTGAGATAGGAGCTAAAAACAAATGATTAAACCTCTCTTTTACTCGTTCCAAATCGATTCGATCTTGAGGGCGCTTAGGACCTGCAACACAGGGTTTAATACTAGATAAATCCAGTTTAATGATACGTGTATAATCAATTTGATCAGAAAGAGGCATTCCATACATTTCTTGGGCTTGTAGATACTGCTTGATTCTTTCTATCTCTTGTTGAGTACGTCCTGTCATTTGTAGATAGCTCATCGTTTGGTCGTCTATGGGGAAAAACCCAACAGTTGCTCCATATTCAGGCGCCATATTTCCAATCGTGGCGCGATCTGCAAGAGTTAAGCTAGCAGCCCCTTCTCCAAAAAATTCAATAAACTTACCCACTACCTTTTCACTACGCAATAGCTCTGTAATTCTCAAAGTCAAATCAGTCGCTGTTACTCGATCTAATAATTTGCCGGATAAATACACTCCAATTACCTCAGGAGCTTGTAAGAAATAAGGTTGCCCCAACATAGCAGCTTCTGCTTCAATCCCTCCTACTCCCCAACCAAGCACTCCTAATCCATTCACCATTGTGGTATGGGAATCCGTTCCTACAACCGTGTCAAAATACAATAGCTTGTCTTTTTCGGTTACGATAGTAGCTAAATGTTCTAAATTAATTTGATGAACAATACCAATTCCAGGAGGAATGATTTTAACCGTTTTAAAAGCCTGCTCTCCCCAGCTTAAGAATTCATATCTTTCTCGATTCCGTTGAAATTCAATTTCCAAGTTAAATAAAAATGCATCTGGTGTTCCTGATCTATCTACTTGCACAGAATGATCGATGACTAACTCTACAGGAACAATAGGTTCGATTTTTTTAGGATCTAGCCCTTGTTTAGCCATTGCATCGCGCATAGCAGCTAAGTCAACGAGCAAAGGAACACCAGTAAAATCTTGTAATAAAACACGCGCTACCACAAAAGGAATATCGTATTCCAACGGTTCTTTGTTCCAGTGTGCCAGATGCTCAACATCTTCTTTTCTAATCCGTTTACCATCACAATTGCGTAAGATAGATTCCAACATAATCCGAATACAGATCGGCAATCTAGATAAATTAACCCCTAACAGCTTTGCTAATTTAGGCAAAGAGTAATACTTGTATTCTGTGCCTTCTAAAGGCATGAGTGTATTAAAAGAGTTCTGCATATCGTTCTCCGCATCGATGTTCGTTTTTCTTTTTAAGCTCAAGTGCATTTCCAGAGCAAGAAGATTCATGCTTAGAATCTTTCAGCTTTACATATACCCTCGAAGAAACGTCCTAAGAAGCTGTACTATAGTTCTTTAAATTTTTATTGATAGCGGAGAACAATAGAGATGCCAAAATCATATTCAATGGATCTGCGGAAACGGGTTCTTCAATAGAGTTCTTTTGAAACCAATTAACATAACTCCAGATGATAAATTGCAGCAATTAGATTAAATCGAATTTTTCTTTCCTGAGTAAAAATATTTTTGTTTTTTTAGGGCGCTGTATGGGTGTTTTTGTAGCATCAATTAAAATGACTTCATATTTCATATCGCTTTTTAACAACTCTTTACGTCTTGGTAAGGCTAATAAAGGATGTTTAATTCATGGATCTTCTACCCACCTTATTGTTTTGTATGCTGTGCTTTCGCTCACATTATAGCTTGGCTTATAGGAAAATAGGTTCGCGATATTCTCTTAGGTATTCTAGAGTCATAAGCTGCATATCTTCTATTATTTGCAATTTATTGCTTCAGCCTCCTCGTGTGATAATCAAGAGGATAGAATTTTCCATTTTTAGGTTTTAGAGTTATTAAATACTATTTTAAAATAGATGTCTGTCAGATTAAATCTTGATTTGTACAATGGATAAAGGCTTACAATTATCCACCAATTTACGTTCCAAGATGAAAAATACCTTCGTAAAAGAGCTATGATCGAAACAGTTAACGATCAATGGAAAAATATCTCTCAACTAGAACACACTAGGCATAGGTCAGTAAGCAACTTTTTAGAGAATCCTCTTTTATGTCCTCGCTGCTTATACGAGACAGCCTAAAAAACCTTGCATCAAGATGTCTGATAAGGAATATCTGGCGTTAGCTGTTAACTAGAAACCTAACATTCAGGTTATAACTGCGTAACTCCTAGGCTTGTCTTTTTCTTAAATGATACTGGCGTTCAAGTTAAGAGATTCTGCCTCATAGTCTACTTTAGCTAATATAAGTCCGTGTGCAGGTGCAGTGCGTCCTGCTTGTCTTCGATCTTTTGCTTGAAAAATAGTGGGGAGCCTTTCTAACTCTATTTTTCCTGCACAGATATCAAGCAATGTACCAACGATATTACGAACCATTTTGTATAAAAAACCATTTGCTTCCAACTCTAAGCGGATATACTCTTCTTGTTGCAAGATGGATAAGCGTCTAAGACTTCGCACTGCATTTTTTGCAGCAGACCCTGTAGTAGCTTCATTTGCAAAAGAAGTAAAATCATGAGTACCTATAAAAAATTTTGCTGCTTGTGTTAATGTATTTAAGGACACAGGATGAGGAACTCTGTAGGCATAGAAGCAATTAAAAGGATCCTTAACAGGGCTTACATATAAATAGTAATGGTACACTTTGCCTATTGCGCTATAGCGTGCATGGAAGTGAAGAGGGGCTTTTTCGATATTCAATACTCTAATGTCTGGTGGAAGCAAGCCATTCAATGATTTAAGTAAACGAGAAAATTCAAAAGAAGTTGTTGTTTTAAAATGCGCAATTTGCCCTATTGCATGCACACCTGCGTCTGTACGCCCAGATCCTATAACTTGAATGGAGTCACGTAGAATAATGGATAAATATTTTTCTAACAGCACCTGAATAGATATACCGTTTTTTTGTATTTGCCAGCCTGAGTAACACGTTCCCTCGTAAGCAATGCATAGTTTATAGTTAAGCATTATTTTAGAAAGCTTTGTGCTAATTGCAGGTCTTCGGGATGAGTAATTTTTATATTTGAGGATTTGCCTGAAACGAGCTTAACCATATGACCTATTAATTCTATGGCAGAAACATCATCTGTAATGTCTATTTTCTTTTTTTCTGCTTCAAGAAGCCCTTTCTTCAGTAGATCTAGTGCAATCACTTGTGGTGTTAGGGTTTCTCTAAGCATGTCCCGATTTAGAGTTTGTCTGACAAAACCAGTAGGATCTATTTCTTTAACGGTATTTTTAGCAGGCATGGCCAAAGCTGCAGCTTTATGAATCAGCGCTTGTTCGATCACTTTTTTTAAATCTTCTAATTGTAGAAAAGGACGAGCAGCATCATGAATGCAGACAAAAGAACCTTTTGTGATTTGTGCTAAGCCATTAGCTACAGAATCTTGTCTTCTAAACCCTGGGTTAGCAAAACCAATTTTCAAGTGAGTTTTAGAGGTAAATAAGCATCGATAAAATTCCTCACAAACCACAATGATCTCTTTAATGAGATCGGATTTTGCTAAAAGCTCAAAGCTATGTAAGACCAGTGGTTTTGAGCCTAGAGGCAAAAATTGTTTGGGTATGGCAGTTTTAAAGCGAGTACCTTTTCCACCGGCGAGCAAAATAGCCGAAATAAGAGGAGTAGAAGACATATTTTTGAAGTTAAGCCCAAAAAAAGTGCAAATGCATGCACTTTTTTGAGCTTATTTAGTTAACTTTTAAGATGTTTGCTTACAACTTTTGGCATTTCAAACATGTCAATGGATTTTTTACTACCAAAAACTTTGGCGAGTTTTTCATCTGGATTAATATTACGTTTATTTTTAGTATCTTGGCATTTGTGTTTTTTAATGTATTCCCACAATTTTTTTGTCACTTCAGTCCGAGCCATTGGACCTTTGCCGACAACTGCAGTTAATTCATCGCTAATCTGCAGTTCTTGCATAAATTTAGATTCTTTCTTTTTTGCCATTTCCTTCTCCTTAATCGAAATGATTGTAATTACCCACAATTGCTTTTTTTAGGAAAAACTGTGTTTAATTTTTCTATCCTATATAACCTTATGAAAACCACATCGTATCACGATTTTTCTATAAACCCCTATGGAAAAACCAAAGAACGAGAACTTTGGATAGCTAATTCGAGGGTTTTCTATTCCCCCTAGAAGGACATGTTGTATCTCTAGAGGGAATTTATAGTCAAAAAAAATCGCTTTATGAAAACTCCACAAGGATAAGATTCTCGTTTCTTTTTTTTCAACTAATTGTGAGTAAATGAGTTGAAAATTTCTCTGTAAAATCATTTTTGCCTTTAAAAGATCGCTTGCAATTAGAACTAGATCATGGCAATTTGATCTTGTCCCTTAATTTATGGCTCATTTTATTATAGCAATGATAGCAGACCGAGAGA
Organism: Chlamydiales bacterium; assembly: GCA_031281085.1. Classification (GTDB taxonomy): domain Bacteria; phylum Chlamydiota; class Chlamydiia; order Chlamydiales; family Rhabdochlamydiaceae; genus Rhabdochlamydia. Next base: position 23,019 of record JAITFW010000042.1, read on the forward strand.
TTTTTTTTGTTCTAGCAAATAAACTTAGCTCTTGTAAAAGCGACCAAGAGCGCTTAAGGTTATTAGAAAATCCTCTTCCGAAAGCAATCGATTTACCCTTAAGTATAAAGGATCAGCTGATCTTGAAGTCCATTGTCGTGATTCATCAAGATCATCTTCTTTATCCATTTGACAAAAATCACATAAAAAATATTTTAAATGACCTCTATCCTGTTGAATCTTTTTACCAGTCCATTGGGGGAATAGTTGGCTATCATGCCATGATGTTATCGTTATTTGCAAATCATACTTTATCTCATGAATGTAAGAGCTATGAGCAACCAGAAGGAATTAATATAGCACTAGAGGATCCTTCAACTTGTAAGTATATTTTAGAAGGTCTTTATGCACTTCCTTATTTGGCAGAGATTTATCCTGTAGGAGGGTCTGCTGATCGATTGCAGTTAATGGACGCAACAACGCATTCTTCTCTTCCTGCTGCAAAACTTGAGCTTTGTGGTAGAAGCTTATTAGAAGGGTTAATTCGCGATCTTCAAGCAAAAGAGTATCTCTACTTTAAACTATTTGGTAAACAGCTCACAACACCTATTGCTATGATGACCTCTGAAGAAAAAAACAATCATCTTCATATTGTATCCATCTGTGAACAAAATAAGTGGTTTGGACGTTCTAAGGCTTGTTTTCGGTTTTTTCAACAACCTCTTGTGCCTGCATTAAACGCCCAGGGGAAGTGGTTACAAACGCAAAATAGTCGCATTTTAAGAAAACCAGGCGGACACGGAATGCTGTGGAAAACAGCCATTGAGCAAAAGATCTTTGCTTGGCTTACCTCTCAAGGATATACTAAGATTTTAATTCGGCAGATTAACAATCCAGTAGCTTCTGTGGATTATGGGTTACTTGCATTTTGTGGGATTGGCTATCAAAAAAATAAACAATTTGGCTTTGCTTCTTGTTTGCGTTTATTAGAGGCTGCAGAGGGGATTAATGTGCTCTGTATAAATGAAAAAAAACAATATTGTCTAACAAACATTGAATATTGCGATCTTGAAAAATACCAAATGAAAGATTTTCCTTTGAAAGAGGGGAGTTCTTATTCACGTTTTTTTTCCAATACAAATATTTTATTCGCTGATGTAAAAGCCATTGAAGAAGTTGCTAAAAAATGTCCTATTCCTGGAATGCTTGTTAATCAGAAAAAAACCTGTTTTGTCAATGAAAAAGGGTATCTAGAAGAATGCGAAATCGCTAGACTGGAGTCAATGATGCAGAATATCGCTGAATGCTTTTCTGCTTATCAAGTAGAAGAATTAGGCTCTTTTTTAAGCTATAATTTAAGACATAAAACCATTTCCACAGTGAAAAAAAAATCTACAAAAACAAGTTCTTTATTGGAGACACCAGAGGGATGTTTTTACGATATCTTATATAATGGATATGATCTGTTAAAAAATCGATGTGATTTTTCACTACCTGCATTCTCTTCTCATCAAGAGTACATGATTAAGGGGCCTTCTATTCTATTTCAATACCATCCTGCCCTAGGTCCTCTGTACACGATTATTGCTCAGAAGATCCAATCTGGTCACATAAGTTGGGGAAGTGAACTGCGTTTAGAAATAGCGGAGATAAAATTAGAAAATCTCTATTTAGATGGAGCACTTCATATTATTGCTGAGCATGTAATCGGACATTATCTGGAAGATCGCCTAGTTTATTCCCAACAAGTCGGTAGATGTCGTTTAAGTAACGTTCGAATAAAAAACCGAGGGATTGACCGTAGCTCTTCTAATATCTATTGGAAGGATCAAATCTCTTACCATCAAAAATGCACAATCACTCTAAAAGGGAATTCTTATTTTATCGCTGAAAATGTCGAACTCATGGAAGAGATGCACATTGAAGTAGAAGATGGTGTTTGCCTACAAGCCTTTCAAGAAAAAGATCGAGTGATCTTCCAAAAAAGACTGATTCTTCCCTCTGAAGGCGTATGGGATTATAAGATAGAGAAAGATAGAATTGTCCTGGAAGAAACAGGTGCATTTAGTGAAAGCTTATAAAAAATGAAAGAAGGCTAGAGTACAATATCTCTAGCCTTAAGGCTCATAGATATATTTCTATGGACTTCTTTAAGGGTGGTTTTGCCCTTTATTTTTGAAAAAAATCTGATAAATAGCCAAGCCAATACCAACAGTAGCAGTAATACCAAAAGCAAAACCAGAGAGTTTTGGATGTGCTTGTACTGTATTAGAAACAGCAGTAGGAATAACTCTTCTTGCAATTTCACTCACCTTTTCACTCACCTTATTATAGCTCTTTCCAAGTAGATCTTTACTAAAACCATAAACGTTTGATGCTGCATTTGTAGTAGCAGTACGGACAGCACTGAAGAAACCTTGTATATTCATCTTTAATCTCCTTAGTATTTAATTAAAACAATTAGTTTATAACATTATTTCTTGCAATTCATAAAATGGTTATAAGGCATCTTAAGAATATAAATCTATCTTAAACTCGATCTCTGATTGCTGTACGCATAGGGAAAGATTCCTATCTTATTTATTTCTCTCGTAAAAAGTGCAAGATTCAGATGGATTAGAAAAGTGAGAAAGGCAAATTTTTTGGTTATTGATTCTAGAGCGTGTAGATATTAATTTTTTTTACTAATCTCTTTGATTTTATTGTTAAAAGAAAGACCTTGGTCAATACGAGAGTCTGTTTGGACTTTTAAAGCAGCTTTAACTGGAGCCAAGCTGTTTGACAGCAAACTTATTTGCTCGCTTCTCATACATGTTTTTTTAATCATCTATTTCTTACCATCTGTCCTGATTTTTTAATGGTACAAAACTCCAAAGCATTAGATTTAATACGATTAAAAGATCCTGTAGCATAAGAAATAAGAATTTTAAACGGAAAGTAAAAAAAAATTATAGTAAGTTTTGAAAATTATGCGCAAAGGTACTGATATGGCACTGTTAACAAAGGAATCCAAGAAATTTGATGATAGCTAATGCGAAAAAGAAAAAAAAGTATGAGCTAACTGATCAAATCTTAGAGCAAGCCGCTTATTTGAAAAAATGGTAGATGAGTTGTTCTTTAAAAAAAATGCTCTGGGATCGAATTGTATGATTATGGCATCTTTAAGGATCAAACCTGAAACGGAGTGGATGTATGCGGGAGTCTGTACAAAATATGATTAAAGGAATTCAAAATCGTTTGGCACATATGTGGAGGTATCTTTGACTTGGAAGAAAAGGAAAAGAAAATTCTTCTTCTAGAAGAGAAAATGGGAGATTTAGGTTTTTGGGAGGACCAGAACCTAGCGCAAAAAATTCTTTCTGAAATTCATGATTTAAAAGCTTGGACGATTCCTTCTTGGCAAGTGAAGCAACGTTTTGAAAATGTGTATGAGTTGATCCTTGAGGTAGATCAAGAAGCTGAGCCAGAATTTTTTTACGAGTTAGAGCAAGAGCTTAAAGAAGTTGACAAGCAGCTCTCTGATTTAGAAATTCGTAAAATGTTGTCTGGAGAGTTAGATAAAAAAAACTGTTTTTTGACAATTAACGCTGGAGCAGGAGGCACAGAATCTTGCGACTGGGTAGGCATGCTCTCTCGCATGTATCAGCGTTGGGCGAGTAAAAGGGGTTGGAAAACAGAGATTTTCGATTTTGTAGATGGAGATGTTGCTGGATTAAAAAGTATTACTATTCGGTTGATCGGTTCATTTGCTTATGGTTATGCTAAGGCAGAACGTGGTGTTCATCGACTAGTACGCATTTCTCCTTTTGATAGTAATGCACGTCGTCATACCAGTTTTGCTTCCGTTGATATTACTCCTGAAATTGATGAGAAAATGGAGATAGAAATCAAAGAAGATCAATTACAGATAGAGACTTATCGCGCTTCAGGAGCAGGGGGGCAGCATGTAAATAAAACCGATTCGGCTGTGCGTATGCGATATGCAGGGATCACAGTGAGTTGTCAAAAAGAGAGAAGTCAAGTGCAAAACCGCGAAACGTGTTTGAAGATGCTTAAGGCTAAATTATACGAAAAAGAATATTTAGAAAGAAAAGCAAAGTTAGAACAGATTTCAGGAGAAAAAAAAGAAATTGGTTTTGGAAGTCAAATTCGTAATTACATATTTCAACCTTATACTCTAGTAAAGGATACTCGAACAAAGTATGAAGTGGGTAATGTGCAAGCTGTGCTCGATGGAGAGATAGATGGCTTTATTAATGCATATCTTCAAGAATTTGGGTAGTCGATGGCAGAGATAGAAGAAGAATTAGATATTAGATACACTCGTATTACGGATGAGACCTATTTACGCAATTGGCTTATGAATGCTAAATTGCAACATTTTCTTCCTGTGAGCAATGAACAAGAAGTACATAACATGCTGCAGTGTTGGCTAGGATTTTGTCGTTATAGTGCAAGTCTTACCGCTATCCTAAATGGGACGCCTTGTGGAATAGCTACTTTATTTTTAATGCCTTACCAAAAGGTTTCTCACTGCTGTTTATTTAAAATCATCGTGGATCCTATTCATCAAAATAAAGGAGTAGGTAATAGCTTATTAAAAAACATCATACATTTAGCAAAAGTGTATTTTAAATTGGAAGAGATTTACACAGAAGTAGTGGAAGACAATCCTTTGATTCATCTCCTTCGTAAATACGATTTTTATCAATTTGCTGAGCAAGAAGACTATATTAGAGAAAACGATCGATACTATGCACGCCTTTTATTTGGAATTTCATTGATATGAACGGGCAAAAAAAAACTCTTTCTAATTTGAGCTTTCGTTTAACGGATCGCTCGGATGCTCCTTATTTAACCAAATGGTTTTCTGATTCTGAGGTTTTACGATGGTTCCCGATGCTTACGCAGCCAGAGGTAGCTGACGCTGTCAGAATTTGGATTGGCTATTCTCGCTTGGGTTCAGGGATAACAGTAGAGCATAATAACGTGCCTTGTGGAATGGCAACGCTTTATATACAAGCTTATGAAAAGCTAAAACATACCTGCCTTTTTTCTATTATTATACAAAAAGATAAGAGAGGGTGTGGTGTAGGATGTTTGTTAATGGAAAAGTTAATGAAGTTGGCCCAAGAGAAATTTAAAATTAGCATTTTGCATCTAGAGGTCTACGAAGGTAATCCCGCCCGCAAAATGTATGCAAAATTGGGATTTATAGAATTTGGACGTCAAGAAAGGTTCATTAAGGAAAAAAATACATATCTTGCTAAAGTTTTTATGCAAAAAAAGCTGATCTAAAGGAGAATTATGGCAGGGCATAGCAAGTGGGCAAATATCAAACATCGTAAGGGAAAGGCAGACGCTATTAAAGGAAAGCTTTTTTCTCGTTTAACTAAAGAGATCATTAGCGCTGTAAAACAAGGGGGAGCTGATCCTAAAGCGAATACTAAACTGCGAATGGTTTTACATAAAGCGCGCAGCGCCAATCTGCCTAATGAAAGCATTGAACGCAACATTAAAAAAGCTACAAATGTTGCTCAGGCGGACTATAGTGAAATATCTTATGAGTTATATGGATATGCAGGTGTAGGTATGATTGTAGAAATTATGACAGATAATAAAAATCGAAGTGCTTCTGAAATGAGAATTGCCACTAATAAGAAAGGAGGCAGTATTGCAAATCCTGGCTCTGTAGCTTTTAATTTTGAGCGTAAAGGAATGATTCAAGGCAAAAAAAATGTCAGTGAGGAAGAGCTTTTTGACCTTGTGACAGAAGCAGGAGCTGAAGATTTCGATTTAGAAGAAGGCTTTTGTATAATCACAACAGCCTCTGAACGATTATTTCAAGTAAAAGAGGCCTTGGAAAATCAAGGATTCATCTGTGAAGAAGCACAACTTCAAATGGTTCCTAAAACATATATAGAATGCGATCAGGCAAATCAAAGATTAAATCTTGATTTGATCGAGTATCTAGAAGCGATAGATGACGTAGATGCTGTTTATCACAATATGAAGTTGTTTTAGAAGTCCATTGTGATTGTACTTGTTAAACCATGAAGATTTAAATCGTACATAGTGGTATTTTTAGGGGCAACGAAAAATGTATTATAATTCCACCAGAATTGCATTTCATAACCAGCTGAAACCCCTAAGTAGTATTTTTTGCAGAAACAAGAACCCCAGTCTAATCCTATAAAGCACTCTACTAGAGGTTTTAAAGTGCGGTAATGGTCATATTTACTGCCGCCTCCTAAAACTAAACTACCAGATGAATTAAATTCATTAGTATCGTTTCTAGTTTTCATACTATTCCAAAGCACAGTTCCTGCAATTTTGGTTAAAATAGCAAAATTAGAACAGCTTAAATCCCATCTACTTTGCATTCCAAATCGAAGTCCTATACCTTGGTTTCTATTCTTTAGAAATACGTTAGCTGAATTAAAACTGGATCTATTGATCCCGAAGTAAGAAGTATTTAATTTAGATGTTACCCAAGCCCCTTTTAACCCTGCATAAGGGCGAATTGCTAGATTGCGCCCAAGAAATAGACGCCTACCTAACTCTAAATCGACGGAATCGAAATGCAGATTCCAATGTGAACGAATAGAACTAGATCCTAATATATTAAATCTTTCAAAAGGATCTAATAAGGAAGCGTTTAAAGTTTGACTTTTGGAACTCCAAGAGGAATGAGGCTGAGTACGTAAACGAGTCCAATTGGCAAAAACATCCCAATAGTCATAGGATAGATTATAACCAAGACCTAGCTTAAAGCCACTTTCATATTTATAATCAATTTGCTCGATGGTTTCTTTAATTTGAAAAGCACCTTGTCGTTGTATGTTGGAAGTAACGCTCAAGCCTTCAATAGAACTATGCCAGTATAGATAAGCCGCTTCTAAGTAATAAGATTCAGTTGTTTCTATGCAGCCTTTAGCAGAAGGAGTAACATCTATACAAGGATCAAAGCTTTTTATTCTTTTTTCATCACAGCAATCAGGTTCACAGAAATCGATGTATACAGGTTCTTTGTATGGAGAAGATGTATTTGATTCCTGGTAGAGAAAAATGTCTTCAAATTCTTTTTTATTAAATAGAGATAGGCCTTTATTATCCCATCTGTTGAATACATTTGAGGTAGAAAAGCTAGATTCATGCGTTTTACATCCTAAAAGATAGACTAAAGCAACTATGCTTAACCCTAAATCGAACATTAAATGAGTATATCGTTTCATAATTTTCTCAAGAATTTAAATTTAATTTTATTAATAATATAAATAAATTTTTTTGTAAAAATTTTTTATTAAAATTATGAATTTAATTTTTACATTCCTAAATTCTACGAATAGGAGTTCATGAATCGCCAAAATGGCGTATGGTTTTTTGCAAAATATTCTTTAATAAAGTTCACTTCTTATTTTGCTTACACTCGAAGGGCGAGTTTTTTTATGTTGCAAGAAATTTGGAATAGGAGGAAAAGATTTGGATTGTACTTTGGTCTTTTTGCTGGTTGTACAATTTTGAACTTAAAAATTAAGTTTTAAAAGTGGTTTTATTGAATAGAATAGTAGTGTTTAATTATTTTAACACTTTCTTATGAGGAAAATACTTTTTTAATAAGATAGGTAAAAGAGCAAGAAGAGCTAAGATGAGTAAACTTAATTTAATTTGTGTATTAAAAATGGCTGTAAAAGAGAAATCAGCTTCATTTCTAAAAAAAGTAGAAAGGCCTCCTCCTGCCTGTGCAAGAACAATGGTTAAAGGCAAAACCCCAATGCAAGTTGTCCAAATAAAGGTGTAAATATTTACTCGAAAAACAGCAGAGAGTAGATTAATCAGCCAAAAAGGTAGGATATGACTGAAGCGTAAGAAAAGCAGATAGCTGATTTCATAGCGATAAAAAGACTCTCGCAAATGGATAAAATAAGCCTTTTTTCTATGGGAAAGAAATTGGAAAAATGCAGTACGCATAATAAAAAAAAAGATTATAGCTCCCAACGTTTCAGAAAAGCAAGTGTAAACGATTGCTAATGGCAGAGGGAATAAGAATCCAGCAATGAGTGTTAATAAGGTAGAAGCTGGAATAATCAGGATTACTGAAATTGTGTGAATCAAAATGAAACAAAACCCAGATAGAATAGGATAGTTTTGTACATATTGCTCCCAAATGATATGCTGGGATCTGATGAGATTAAAGTCCAATACCTTGTATTTTCCTGTTAAGAAAAAATATAAGACAAAAGACAAGATGAATAAAATAGGTAAAAAAGGCAGCCATTTTCTAATCACTGAAAACCTTTAATTAGTAGACGTAAATTGGCCTAAAGCTTGTACGTCTTCTTTAGAAGTAAGCTCATAGCAGAAGTTTTTATCATTAGCTATGACTCCTTTTACCAAAATAGCCAATCTACGAGAATTCTTTCGAGAAATCAACTTTTCAGCTGCTGTACAAAAGTTGTTATAGGATAGAGATTTCAAGCTATCTATTTGTTTATTTATCCATGCAAAGTCTTGATAATAAAAAGCTAATCTAGCGGTTTCTATTGCCTTATTAGACATATTTTCTGGTCTCATAGCAAGAGAGGTAATCAAGCTAGCACGGATCTTTTCAAAACGTTCTAAAGAAATTTCCATAGGCAGATTTTTACCAAAATCTTCTAAAAACAATTCAAAACGGGCTAATAAATCAGTGGGTGTGTGTGTACTAGATTGCACTGCAAAATACTGCAGAAGCTGTTTTTCTTTTTCATCATCCCAGGCTTGAGCTATATAAGCTGTTTGTTGTTTAGTGCGCAATGTTTCAAAAAAAGCGCTTTTTAAAGCTTGACCTAAGACTTGTTGAGTAGCCCATGACTCAAAACTAAATGGTCCTTCTTGTAGAAGCAGCACAGTAGCTGCTCCTTGTCTATTTGTTTCAGAAATAAGCTCATAAGGTCCATGTAGATCAGATAAAAGGAGAACTTTAGCTTTAGCTTGGTTCTGAAGAGAATAGGGTTTTGCTGCTAAGATGGTCTGTATTTCTTTATAAAGTTCTATTGCTAGCTCTTGATTGAGATTCCCATACAAAAGAGCTTGTGTATAAAGGCATTGATTCAATTTTTCCGAAAAATCACATAAATCTTTTAAACTAATTTTTTGCAAAGCTAATAGCTTTTGTTGACTAGTGGATTGGTCAAAAATAACTTCGTTCATTTGTTCTAAAGCTTGATACAAAGGGAGTTCTTTAGAAGCATTTTCATAGTTAGCAGCTAAGAAGCTAACATAAATTTGAAATTTTTCTTGCGAACAAACAACATGTTTAAGTGCCTGAAAAATTTTCTTAGTAAGTAAAGGCATTTTTTCACTAAATCCTTCAATGTAGAGGATCATTTCTAAAGGCTGTAGTTTTAGCTTTACTTGAATTCCCGCATTTTCAGCAAAGGATAAATCATCAGTAAGCAGATCTTGGAAAGCACAATACCATAAATCAGCTAGTACTCGAGCCTTTGGAGTTTGATCTAAAAGAGGCGACTTGAGTTGAAAGGTAAATATGGTTTCTGGGGTGCGATAATAGTTGTCTGATAAAAAGTATACTTCTGAGCCTTCATCTTGATAAACCAAAGTCGGAATTTCTTGCAAAGGTGTATTTTGTAGAGTTAATTGAGTAGGTAGATAAGGATTTTGCCCTGGTAAATTAATTTCAGGATGAACTACAGATTTCTGCCAGGCTTGTAGTCGCTTTTGATCGATCGGAATCACTGCGTACTCTGCTTTCATCCACTTTTCTTTTCGGTTAGGGATCACTCCTGTCTTACCTGGATCTGCGACGACAAAGTAAGCGCACTCGGAAGGTTTTAGTATATTTAAAAAATTCTGGATTCTTTGAAGGGAAAAAACAGTCGGAATCTTTGTTTTAATGGGATAAGAGCTAAGATCTTCATAAAGCAGATCAGAAGCTATTGTTGAAGCCATTTCAAAGACATCTTCTCTGGATTGGTATTGGTAGTCTATAGTCGCCATGGTTTTAAATTCTTGAAATAGATAGTCGGGTAATTTTTCTATTTTCAAGCGCTCAAGTGCTGCAAATATATACGATATAGCGCTATTGATTTGTAAAAGATCAGCATCGGTTAAAGAAACATCGATACAAAAAAGTAGGCTATCTTTGCTGAAACGATCACAGCTGACATGAAAATTTTCCGCAATGTTTTCCTTCTTTAATTTAGCAAATAAAGTTCCTTTTACTTTTTTATTCAGAAGATAAGCGATAAATTCCGGGATTTTTTCTTCTATATTAACAGCAAATATACTTGGAATTTCCCAGTATAAAGAAAGAGTTTTTAAATCTTTAACCGGTTTAATAAAAATCATGCTTCCTTTTTGTTGCTCGGACAATAAAGAATCTTGAGAGAGTTTTTTCTGATGAGGTGCATTAGTAATAGGCGAAAATTTTGTAACTGCTAAATCTCTCATTTCAGCAATAGGTAGAGGAGAGATCATGACTAAATACATACAGTTTGCATTGTAATGGCTTAAGTACCAATCTTTTAAATCGGATTGAGGGATTTCACAAAGAGTGTCCTTATTCCCAGTAGAAAATTTATAGTTTGGATGATTTGGATTTCCTGTCTCTTTTAAAACCATATATTGACGCCACCTATCGTTCTCTATATTCTTTGCATGCTCATGATCAACAGCGTTAAGCTCTCTTTGGATGCAACTCGTAGAGAATAGAGGATCGATAAAAAAATGAGAGAGACGGTCAATTGCTTGAGAATAAGCATCATTTTGAATAGAAAACATATAAACCGTTCGATCTGAAGCGGTATAGGCATTTACCTTGCCTCCATGATCTTTAATAAATTGCATATACTCAGATTCATCAGGATAAGCTTCTGTTCCCATAAATAACATATGCTCTAAAAAATGAGCTGTTCCTGGGTGGTCATCATTCCAAAATCCAGCTTCTACGCACACACCTGCACCGGATTGAGGGGTCTCTTTATCGGAAATGAGAAGAACTTTTAATCCATTTTCTAGAATGATTTTTTCTGTTTTTCTTTCAGCAAGAGATGGAGTAAGAATAGGGACTCTATATTGATCCTGAATAGTCGTATAGGCAGGAAGAGATGGGTCTTCTGCACATAAAGGAATACTCAAGCAAATGAAAGGTAAAAAATACTTCATGATCCAACCCTTGTCTTAAAAGTGCTATGGTTTGCATTCTGGTTTAAAACCCTTTTTTTGTCGAGAAAACATCGGAAAGGAAGATTTTAGAGACTGTCCATTTTTTTTGTGTAAATAGCTTATGGCGATAGATTAGGCTTGGATATGTGATTAAAGCTATTTACACAAAAAAATGGACAGTCTTCTTTTACCTCATAACACCTCCAAAATCTTTTGAAGATGCTACCGTTATTCAGGAATAGCTATCAAATCTTTTTAATCAAAAAGCCCTGGACTTCTTCCTAAAAAATTTCATATTGTACATTCTTAACATGAAAACTAAGAATACATGGAAAGGTTGTTATATTAATTTAAGAAAATCCAAATTGTGAATTATATAAAATCATGTTAATATAATAAATAACAGGTAATCGATATAAAGATTACAATACTAAAATGGTTTTTTGTTAGAGTCATTGTTAAAAAATGCAATTGCTTAAAAAGCCATAAGCCTTTTTATAAATACTTACTGGACTTACGCAAAAAAAGAAAACCCATTAAAATAAGGATATTTTTGATGAGGAAAAGAAGAAAGGTAAAAAAAACACACACGAAAGGACTATTGCAAATTTCTATTTCTTACACAGACAAATGATACTCTAACCTATTTTTCTGAACATGCACAAGATGAGAGTCATGATATGATCAACAGGAACTTAAAGAGAGAAACAGTGCCATAGTACATATTAGCTCCAGCACCAATGGCATTTTTTGCTAAATAAATAGTAGGAGTCCCTATTCCGAATCATCCTATATACTCAAGAGAATGAGAAAAAAGACATAACAGATAACCAAACCCTTGAATGTTTCTTGAAACTTCAGCTAAGAACCCTGTTATATGCAACCAAAAGCCCACTTTTTAACACGCAAT
>JAITFW010000045.1 GCA_031281085.1 Chlamydiales bacterium
TTTAAAATCCTAGCAGAACGATATAGAAATCGCCGCAAACGCTTTTGTCTAAGATTTAATCTTATAGCAGGGATCTATAATTGGGAACTTTGAAATTGAGGTTATGCAAGAGCTCTATTTTCTACCCACTGCTAGAGCAGCTTTCTTTAGCCCTTTTTTTCGCATGATTTTTAAGCCCCAAGCTTTCACTTTACTCCACTTCTTGCTCCGAGTAAGTAGTACTATTCCAGCTTCCACTAATAAGGATCTAAGTTCATTGGATCCACATTTCGAAATTCTTCCCTACCTTTGAACCTCTCCAGATGCATACTGCTTTGGAGTCATACCAAGATAGGCTCCTACTGATTTAGAATCTTTAAAACGAGCTGGATCAAAAATTTCTGTTGTATAGGTCAGTGCTGTTATAGGTCCTATCCCAGGAATTGTCATGAGCCTTTGAACCTCTTTATCCTGGACGACTAATTTAAGTATCTCTTTATCGAGTTTTTCTATTTCCTCGAACATCTTATCAAATGTGTTTAATAGAGAGGTTATGCTGAGAACAACTATTTTTTCTTGCTTTTCTATCTGCTGCATAACCGTAGAAGAAAATCTTTTGGCTCCTACAGATCCCAATCGAATTCCGTAACTTTTAAGTAATCCTCTTATCGTATTTTTTAACTGAGTTTGCTGATTGATTAAACCTCTTCTTGAGACCAATAAAATGTTTTTTCTACAGCCTCTTGAGGCTTACAGTTCACTCTGGTGTACATATCTGATCGAAGGGCTTCTGCTATTCCTCTTGCATCATTTTTATCCGTCTTATTTATTTTCAAAGCAAGAATCGGGCTTAAGCTTCTTGCATCCATGCAGATCGGATCTATTGCTCTTTGTCTGAATCCAGTAACTAAATAATGAGATAAGGATCCACTTTCGAAACCAACAACAATTTCTTGAAAATTTTTTTTGGAAAAATAATCTGCTAGTAGATGAGGATCTGTTTTTTCTGAACCTTCATGGACAATTTTTCCTTGCTCATTCAATACACAGATAAAAGTTCTTTTCATTGATACATCTAATCCAATATAATGCTTCATGGGTTGCTCCTAATTTTTTTGCTCTTTAACGAGCGTTTTTTGAGATTTGAAAATAATCTCTTTACATTGGAGAGTCTATACTACTCCGTTTAAGGAGCAACCCCTTTCTTTGTGTGCAATTATGGCATGTTCTTAAATTATATTGGCATTGAAAAGTCTTTTTTCTAATACTTTTGAATTTCTCGAGAAGAACTACAGCTCGTTTTGTTCAAGAAATCTTCTCTTGTTAAATCTTAATTTAAAAATGAACAAGTATATGCTGGCGTTTAATAAGACTATTTTCGTAATATCCCATGTTAAAAATATAGAATTACAGAGGATTGTGTAAATGGGTGGGGTGCGCGCAGCTGGCCAAAAAGCATTAGATAAAGCCTTTAGCACAATGGACAGCGTTTTAAGAAGAACGCTTCCAAGAGCGAATCAAACGTTGGAGAATTCCGATCAAACCTTGGAAAACGCGAACCAAACCCTAAGGAACGCGAATGAATTAATGAGTGATTTCAAAGGAATTCCTGGGAGTTTGACTGAAAGGGCCAAAGAAGTTGGAGCTATTACCAAAATAGGAATTGGAATTGCTGGATTCAAATTTGTTTCCGATATGAGTGCTTCATGGTATAGGGCTGTTAACTGACCGGAATCGCTAAGGGTGCGAGAAACACTTTAGAAAAACTAGCAGATCACACAACCAAAACAGAGGATAAACTGGTTGAAGTTCTAGAAAATACCAGTAGTGACTTAACATCCTCTGTTGGCCAATTCACCGAAGATGCTCATAAAATGGGGCAAACCTTTGATCATGTGGCAGCAGAAATATCCAGTGCAGTCAACCAAGCCCATCGAAATTTTGATCACATGACTCATAGCACAGCCGATTTTCTCTCTTACCTCTCTGAAGAGATTCATCAGACAAGTCGTTGCTTCAGGGTGACTTGCTTTTCTTTGACGGCATCCGCATTAGCAGCAGCTATGACGTATCTTCAAAATTCCAGTTGTGATCGGGATCCAGACTCTATGCTTTGTACAGCTCCCTTAAAAAGCATGATGGCTACGACGATGGCAGTGAGTTTCCTCGCTTTAGGAATGCTTACGCCAAGGAAAGCGCATTGCCAGACAAATGAGCGTTTTTTCATCCCAGAAGAAGGAATCGATCAAAGTATAGAATGGACCCAAGAGGAGCTAGAATCGATAAAAGATAAAAATTTTGCTGTTTTTAGTTTTTTCGAAACAAAAAGACAGCTCGGTAATAAATGGAAGAAACAAGAGTTGGAATGGCTGTTAAGCCAAGATAAAAACCTATTTCTTAAAGTGATGTTAAACAAGGCTTATGCAATTTCAGATTCCTTAAAATAAAGATTTTTCATTTTTAAAACTAAAGCTTCTAGGAGATAATATGTCTATACAAAGTTCACCGGTTCCAACAGTTACTCTGCCTTCCATTACTCTTAAGGATCTACTAGATAGTAACAGTAGGTTAAAGGAAGAGGTGAAAATAAAAGAGCAAGAAAAAATCGTTCGAGATCTAGCTTTTAATGTTTTGGAAGTCGAAAACACAACTCTTAAAGATGAGAACAATACGCTTAAGGTCGAAAAAAACAAAAAAGATCTGTTCGTTCAACTTGTCGATGAGGATTTACAATCGTCTAAAAGAGTACTTCAATACGTTTGTGCCATTGCTGGGGCACTACTAGGTGGTGGATTGATATTGACGTTTCCGCCTGCTGGGGTTCCTATTGCTTTAGGAGGAAGAACAGGATCGATGGCGGCAGCTGCTCTTACTGGAGGAGTTACTGGTGGGTACCTTGTTGCGCCTGTTCTTCATGAAAAAACGCATAAAGCAGTCATTCAACAAATACACACTTTTAAGACAAAAGAAGAGGCTTTTAAAAAAACTGAATCATCAAAAAATCTAAACCAGTAGTAGCAGGAGATCGTTCATATGACCCTCATCAATCACTGTAATGCAATAGAAATAAGTGACGAATTTTTAAAAGAAAAATACAGCCTTTCAAAAGAATATTGCGAAGCGTATCCAGAAGATTCTGTACTCGTTCTTGAACTCGTAAGATCTACAGAGGAGCTTATCCAAG
>JAITFW010000085.1 GCA_031281085.1 Chlamydiales bacterium
TCCATGGTTTCCTCCTTGTGATCAGGATTTAGGTTCCTCGTTTTCTGGAAATCTAAGCTTGATAAGCGTTGCTTGATCAGCTTTTGTTTTACTAGTTTAGAATAGGATCTAATAGTAATGGTGTTTTTTGATAGATGAAGTAACTTTTATATCGATTACTTCTTATTTATTATATTAACAGGTTTTGATCTAATTGACAATTTATATCTTTTTCATGAATCTGTGAATTTATGGCAAATGGGTTTCGAAAGAGCTCTATATTCGAAAAATGTTGCAATATCAATAATCAATATTACGAAAAATTCGTAGAATGTAAGAAAGCAATTCTTGGTTTTTTTGAAAATATCTCTAGTTATCAAAAAGGGTTAAAGAGTCTTCTTTCTAAAAAATTTCCTATTATACATTCTTAATTCTAAATTTTTCGAGTATATATTGTAGCCGATAGTGAACTGTATACGAACGACACAATTCAAGAAATTTCTCAGCAGATCAAATGGATTTCTCGAGTACCAGAAAAGCTTTTGGTTGCATATAACAGGGATCTTAGCTGAAGTTTCAAGAAAAATTCAAGGGTTTGGTTATCTGTTATGTCTTTTTTCTCATTCTCTTGAGTATATACACTTTGAATAAACCAGTTTATCTGACAAGCCAAAAAAACGAAATCCTCTTTTAAGATTTACGCTTTTTCATAGTGACTATGCATAATGGTACTTGCACTTGGCCATAAAGTTTGAAGAAATTCTACCGTTGTATTTAGATAATTTTGCGAAAGGTCTGCTTTTTCTATCCGTTTCCAGCTATTTACTCCAAGTGCTTGTAACTCTTCGGATGAATACTTTAATTCATTATCAGCAACAGAAAATTCCACAAGAGAAATTAACTCTTTAAGTTCTTTAGGCAATTGGGATAGTTTATTGCTTGATGCTTTAAGCACTTCTAAAGAGCTGCATTGCCCAATTTCTGCTGGGAGCTCTTGTAAATAATTTTCCTCAACATCGAGTACTTTCAAGTTTTTAAGATATCCAATGGATCTAGGTAAACACTTAAGTTTATTACCGCATATATTTAGATTTTTTAGGTTTATTAAATGCTTAATTCCATCATGAGGTAAATCTGTCAGTTCATTACAACTAAGGTTTAGTTCCTCAAGCTGCGTCCAAACTTTGATCGCTCTATGTAAAAATTCAATGCGATTTAGACTAAGATCTAACTTTATTAAGTTACGTAAGTGATAAATTTCTCTAGGTAAAAAAACAAGTTCAGAACTTTGCAATTCTAAAGTGGTTACTGCATCTAATAAAGATCGATTCTTTTCATCTTCAAACCACTTTCTTTTTTCGTCCACAGAGTTTAGCTGAGAAACGCCTCTTTCTATTAAAACATCCCAAAGTTGTTCTAGAAAATGATTCTCTAGTCGTATCTCTAGCTCTTGTAGATCTCGTAGACAAGATATGACCGGAAAGGGGCCTATCACTGTTTTATAATCAGCTATTTTATCGTTAAAGATTTTCCATGCAACTTGTGTCTTAAGATCGCCTTTTGAAACCCTCTGTATTGCTAAATTGATCAATTCGAATTTTGAAGAATGGGTTTTTAGTTGATTAAGGTTAACTTGAAAAACATTCACAGCTCCCTCATGAAAAATGTTTTCCGAACGGGAAATAAACATGGAAGAAGCCTGCTGCTGAATAGTCATAATTTTACCAAGCAAAAATATATCCATGTAAGTTTATACATGAATCTTCTTTTTAAGGATAAATAAAATTTCAAAAAAATAGAACTTGTTTAAGTTTAGGAAAATAGACTATTGCTTTTTGCTCCTAATAACTAAATCTGTAAACAATCTAAGATTTCACGTAACATACAGATAGAATAAAAAAGCACGTACTCTTATGTTTACACAGAATCTACTTCAGAAAGAATTACTGGATCTCATTAAGCAAATAACGAGTTTGCTCAAAGAAAGTCCTCGCTCCTTACGCATTGCACCAGAGGCTTACAGATTTTTTCACCCTCTTGTTGAAATAAAGCCCTTACTAAAACCGCAAGAAGTAAAACAGAAGCCTATTGTAAAAAAACAAGCACCTCTTGATCGTTGGCCTTCTATCCGATCTGTCCTCCAGAAAATTGCTCCTAATATGAAATTACACGATACCGTACTCGATGATCTCAAAGCCCAAAAAGCAGCCAATGCCTGGAGTAAACAAATAGAAGTTGTCATCATTACTGGTCCTGCTTCAAACGAAGAACTTCTTTTTTTAAAAGATCTCGCAAGAGCTATTCATGATCGTCTATCCGCTACCAAATTAATTTCTGGTATAAAATTAGAAAAAGAAAAAAACTGGGAATCCTTTTTCAAAAAAAACAGTCTTAAATTGATCATTCTTACGCAGGCAGCGCAGCAATACACCGAGTTCATGCTGTATTATAATAAACAGAAAAAAAATCAACGCTTTTTCGCAACTGTTGCTCTTCTTGTTCTTGAGAAATTAGAAACATATACACAGCCTGATCAAAAAACCGCTCTTTGGAAATCTCTATGTCAGATTCTAATTCCGGCAGCATCGTCTCTGTAATTTTAGATCAAGCTATTAATATGATCCTTGATTATAAGATCTGCCCAGATCTTGTAAATCGTATTTATATCGGATCTCGAGTAAAGGTTCCTCTACAAAGATCTACTAAATTAGCTACTGTTATCGAGATTAAACAAACCACTCGAGTAAAAAACTTGCGTGAAATTATAAAGCTTTTAGATACACCTATTTTACCCGAAGATCTAATCTCTCTTGCTAAGTGGATGGCTCATTATTATTGCTGTCCTTTGCGCAAAGCCTTACAAGTAATCCTGCCACCGAGCGTACGTAAAGACACAGGGACTAAGCAACAGTTATTTATAAAACCGCTTCTCGACAAATCGAAGTTAAAAGAGCTATGCGAAAAACTGCGTTTAACTTCTCATATACAAGCTGAAGTCATATCAACTCTTCTACAAGCTCCTAAAGGATTATTGCTTAGTGAACTGATGGAAAAAGCACATGTCTCTCGTAGTCCTATCGATACACTGATTAAAAAAAATATATTAAGTCTCTCCTCGATTGCTATTGATCGCTCTAAACTACTGGAATGGGAATTCTTTAGAACAAAACCAAAAACATTAAATCCTGAGCAGATAAAAGCACTTGCATCCATAAAACAAAGCTTAAATACAAACCGGTTTCAGACACATCTGTTATATGGAGTAACGGGAAGTGGAAAAACAGAAGTGTATTTACAAGCTATTCAACATGCACTAGAACAAGGGAAAAGCATCATCTTTCTTGTTCCAGAAATTGCTTTAACCTCTCAAGCCATTGAACGGTTAAGAAGTAGATTTTTGCAAAAACTAGCCATTTTGCACTATCGACTTTCTAATGGGGAAAAAAGAGATGCTTGGCATAATATTGCCACTCATGCCACTCCTATCGTCATTGGAGCTAGATCTGCCGTATTTAGTCCTACTCGCCGCTTAGGCTTAATCATTGTTGATGAAGAACATGAGGGTTCTTATAAACAAACAGAAGAATCTCCTAGATACCACGCACGCGATATAGCTGTTATGCGCGCTAAATTAAACCAAGCAACAGTCATCCTAGGCAGTGCAACCCCTAGCTTAGAAAGCTATCAAAACACCCTTTTAAACAAATATCATTTAAATACACTGTCTAAACGAGCGGATACAGCTCATTTGCCACAAATACAAATCGTTGATATGCGTCCTCAATATCAAAAAGCTAAGGGATTCACACTATTTTCTGAAATACTGATCGAGAAAATGAAGCAGAAGATAGCTCTTGGTGAACAGGTATTGCTCTTTTTAAACCGAAGAGGTTATCACACTTCACAACTGTGTTTACATTGCTCATATATCGTAAGTTGTCCCCATTGTAATATCTCTTTAACATTTTATTTAAAAGAAAATCAATTTAGTTGCCATCTATGCGACTTTCGTCTCCTTCCACCTAAATCTTGCCCTAAATGCTATGTGGAAGGTCAATTAAAATTTAAAGGAGTCGGCACGGAATTAGTAGAACGTTCTTTAAACGCTCTTCTACCAGAAGCACGTACCCTACGTATTGATAAAGATACAACTCGTCATAAAGGAAGCCATGAACTCTTATTAAAGCGGTTTCGCACAGGCAAAGCCGATGTATTGATTGGAACACAAATGATCGCAAAGGGTCTGCATTTTCCTCTGGTGACGTTAGTAGGCATTCTCATGGCTGATAGCAACTTACAAATTCCCGACTTTCGATCTAGTGAAACCACCTTTCAATTGCTCACTCAAGTAGCAGGCAGATCCGGGAGAGGATCTCTATTAGGAGAAGTGATCATCCAAACCCTTCTCCCAGAACACACTACTCTCTCCTTAGCACAACAGCAAAATTTTGAAGGTTTCTTTGCTCAAGAAATACAAACGCGTAAGCTATTTTGCTATCCTCCCTTTACCAGACTTGTAAAACTGATTTTTAGCGGAAAAATAGAATCCCAGGTTTTAGAATACGCAGAAAAGATACGAAAAGACCTAATAAAAAAATTGATCAATAACTGTGAAATTCTACCACTTATCGCCTGCGGTCATGCCAAAATTAAAGATCTATTCCGCTACCAGTTTCTCATTAAAGCGAAAAAATTGACTCTTATACTTCCCCAACTGCATCAGATACCACAACACAACACGGTCAAACTTTCTATTGACGTAGATCCTGTGTCTACTTTTTTTTAGCCTATTTTAAGTTTTCATCACCTCATGGGAGCTATAAATGCATATTTCTTACCTCAGCTGCTGTTCCTATACCATAAGAAAAAATGTATTTCTTGTAATACGCAATTTGCAGAAAACCCACAAAATAAAATTATTTCAGAATTGATACATACTTCTACAACTTTAACATACCCATTTTCAGTAGTGTTGAGTAATTCTACATATCCTCAGCTCAAGAGAATGAGAAAAAAGACATTCCAAGAGAAGAACCCATTGAAATGTTAACGAAGATAGAGTGATAAGACTTAAATCCATATGCAACCAAAAGCCCACTTTTTAACACGCAATCAAAAAGATATACTGATTTCATTTAAAATTAAGAATTGTATTTCAGTATTTAAAAAAAAACTTCTTCTTTCACAGGAAGTTATACCATTTATCAATATGCATATATTTTTGGTGCTGTATGTCCACAAAAAGATCTTGGAGTAGCTCTTGTTATGCCATCTGTTGGTACCTTATGTCTTGATGAAATTTCAAAATGTATGGATCCAGAAAAACATGGTCTGATTGTATTAGATAGAGCTATTTGGCATACAACAAAGAAAATGAAATTGCCCTATAATATTTCTTTGCTTCCTCTTCCATCAGCTTCTCCTAAATTAAATCCAGTAGAACAAATATGGCAATGTTTAAGAGATCGCTATTTAGCAAATCGCTCGTTTCATAGTTATGAACATATTGTAGAATGTTGTTATCAGGCGTGGAATATATTTACAAGTAAGCTAGGCGCTATAAAAAAATGATGCTCTAAATCATGGTCTTTAATCGCAGATTCATTTTGATAAATGGTATTACATTCTTTTTTTTAAAGACTCTTGATTAACTCAATTCTTAATTTAAAAAAGTATACAAAGTTGAATTTCTACTTTAGGAAACACCATCCTTATCGTATCTAGACGTCCTTTTAATCCATGCCCGTTTTTGCTAAGAGCCTGTTTAAAATCTTTTCAAGAGTAAAGCAACAAAAGCTAGAACCACCATATTTAGGCTTGAATTCCATTTTCTTTCACAATTTTTCCATAATCTACGATATTTTTCTAGCCATGCAAAAGAACGCTCTACAACCCATCTTTTAGGAATTACTTTAAAAGTGTGAAGTTCCTTTCGTTTAGCTATTTCTACTCTAGAACCTAATATTGTTTGAACACTTTTTGCAAATTTCCCTCCAGAATAGCCTCCTTCTGCTAAAACATTTTTTACTGCAAGCAAATCATTTCTATGTAGTGAAAGAGCTGCTATGGCTGCTTTTCTATCAGTGACATTTGCGGTAGTAATATGAATGGCGTGAGGTAGTCCTTGCGTATCAATTGCCATGTGTCTTTTAATTCCTGATCTTTTTTTTCCCTGCATCATAGCCTTTATTTTCTGTAGTGTCTGTATTTTTTACACTTTGTGCATCAATCATTCCTCTCCAACCCATTTTTTTTAAAACTATCTCTAGAATACTTATGATCCGTAGTTTCCTATTTTTTATTCCAAAGACGGAAATAGTAATCACAGAGCTCCCATTTAGGGTACTCTATTGGCAACATACGCCATTGACAGCCTCTTTTTAAAAGATATAAAACTCCGCAAAATACATCAAATAGATCAACTGCTCTTGGAGGGGTTTTTTTGCATATGGATTCTAGCATCGGTCGAATTTTATGAAATTGCTCGCGGGAGATATCACTGGGATAAGAATGAGTCTTAATTGCCTATATAAAATCTTGGGAAAGGTTACTTTTATTCCTCATCCAATAGTTTTTAAACAGGCTCTAACAATATAAGCTATTAAAATATCATTTACTCCGACGAAGAACTAAGAGCAGCAATCATGGACAGCCAGTCCATAAAAACGGCAGAAAAAGGCCCTCGAGGATTCGATAGCGGAAAAAAAATAAAAGGCCGGAAAAGACATATCCTTGTTGATACGCTAGGCTTGTTGCTTGGCTGTCATATAAACTACAGCGAACTTATCTGATAAGCAAGGTGCCAGAGAAATGTTAGACTCATTCTATTTGCCGTGCGTGCATATGGGTTGATCAAGGATATGGTTGCCGCTCTATGCCTTCTGCAAAGATCAAAGAATTGATTTGGAGGTAGTCAAAAGAAAAGAGAAAGGATTTAAGGTCCTGCCAAAGCGATGGATTGTTGAGAGAACTCTGGGTTGGATGAACAGATATAGACGACTTAAGTAAAGACTACAAAAGAATATTGCCAACCTGTCAAAATGGGTGCTATCTTTCCATGATTCGACTGATGATCAAGAGGATAGTATTTTCCATTTTTAGGTTTTAGTACAGCTTCTTACACTAACTGTGTCTCCTCTATCTTTTAAAATATAAATCTGGTATCTTTTTGGTCATAGGTTTGGTAATGACAGCCTTTAGGCATAATATCTCCTTGACTATTCTTTTTTTTATTTATTTTGTGCACTTCAAAAATGTTAATGATTTCAATCATGGTCATATAATGGAAATAAATTCAATTAGCATATTTACACAAAAAGTTTTCACAAACTCTTGTAAAGCTACTCAGTCAATAGTTTCAACTTTTCTAACCGCTCTATCTTTTCCTTTTTTCGTAATCATTCGTAAGCCCTTCGATTTTTTTAAAAAAA
>JAITFW010000007.1 GCA_031281085.1 Chlamydiales bacterium
AAAACACAAATGCCAAAAAAAAGAAGCAAGAAGAATCCTCTGACAGCGGAAGATAAGAAAAATAACCGACAACTTTCAAGCGATCGGGTTCTCAATGAAAACGTGATCGGTAGTCTGAAGCGGTTTAAAATCATATCCGACCGGTATAGAAATAGGCGTAAAAGATTCTCCTTACGCTTCAATCTCATTGCGGGAATCTACAACCTGGAGCTGGCGAAATGAATTTCGAAAGAGGTCTAATAAAGCTATCATTAATTTAAAGAATTTACTAATATTGATTTGCTTTGTTACATCCAAATGAAAAGGAGTCTATTATGCCCCTAGGTAATGTAGATAAGCTTAATCTACGAGCAAATCAGTCAACCCCAAGAGAAAATTCCATTTCAAGCGTTCCCGAAGATCAAAGGAAAGCTCTTGTCTGTAACTTAACTAATGCTACTGTTTATACTCCACCTCTCCAGAGCTCATTAGTAGTTGAAAGAAATTTGCAAGGTTTACAAGAGAGGTTGATACCTTCTCTGAGCAGGGAGATCAGCTTTAAACTATACGACTCAGATCAGGTAAATTATCAAGAGATAGATCTTCGTATTAAAGCTCCAGAGGTAAGCAGTGACTTGCCTATTTTTTTTAGAGAAGACATAACAGATACGATGAGCTTATCAGAACCTCTTCCATTTATATTGCAAGAGTCGAAGGGATGTACTGCTATTTTAGATCTTCTTAAAACAAACTTTCCAGAGCTAACTTCATCACCCTTTTTTAATAGAGAAACAAAAATACCAAGATTTGTCGTTTCTTCTCCTATTCCTTTAAATCAGGAAGATAAGGGGAATTTCTTTCCTCAAATAAAATCAGAAGGAGGAAAGATTGCCTATATAGCATGGGACTCTTCTGGTTCTCAGGTAGCAAAAGGGTTTCGAGAAAAAATATGTGATATTTTACTTGATGATCAAGAGGCTTTTTGCGGAGTGGCTCTATCTCAAGATCACTTGAAAGAAATAGAAGAAAGGGCTGGAGCATCTGCTTATTTTATGACTTCGAAGGTTACCATAATAGGTATACTCATTGAGCCATCAGAATTTATGCAATCATCCTGGTTTAGAATGGCTTGTGAAGGTAGTTCCGACGATGACGATCTTCGTTGCGATGAGGTAATCGCTAGAGGCTCTTTTTCAGGAAAGAATCGTACTCCTTTTGGAATGCTTGGAGTTCAAGGAACTGGCGTTTATTCTCATTTACGAAATTTGCCAGATAGGCAAAAAAAACAAGGAGAGACACTTTATCCATTTTGTCTGGAAATTGTTCCTCAATTTTCCTCAGAAGAAGCGCCAGTTTATAAAGAAAATTTGGAGATGGCAATTGAAATGCAGTTTCAGAAGAAAATATATGAGCAATTTAAAGAGTAAAGAAAAAGGAAATTGTAGGTGAAGCCTCTATACGTATTACAAATCAATAGTCATTATGCACATGACCTAAGGTTTCCAAATTTAGAAAAAGTCCTTGTACATCTTACGTACCAAGTTACAGATGAATTCTGCACGTTCTTTGCGACGCGCATGTTTATCAGATGACTTTTTCAAGGAGTAGTTTTCCATATCAATTTCAGGACCAAACGCTATTTGAATCGGTCCATAGCCTACTGTTCGAGGTTCTCCTAATTCCACTTGGACGGTTTTAGGAGGAGGTAGGATAGCATAGGTTTTTAGAGCTAGAGGATAAAAATGGGTAGGACGTAAAGAGCGTTTAGCTATGAGATAAAACAGTTCAATGCTAGGAGGATCAAAGTCTGCTACTTCAATCATTCCTTCGTTGTTACTTCTATCTCGACCACCACTAGGAGCTACATAGATAATATTCTTTCCTTTTTTTAAAAGGTAGCTCATGATATCCATGGTTTTTTTATTGTGTAGTTGCTTTTTCATTTTCAGCTCAGGTGGATTATTGATATGACGCTTTGAATAGATACACAATAAATTACAGCCTAAGCTTAAAGGGACCGCTAATGGATCACTGATTACACGATCGCCAGCAACAAAAATGAGTTTTTCTGCAATTTTTGGAAATTTTTTCTCTAATAAAATGCTAATCATTTGAGGATCTCCTTCCGATTGATGGTTAGCAAGAAGAACAACATTTTCTTTGTTCTTTAAGTAAGAATCCATTTCTTCTAAGTAGAGTTCTCCTTGTAAAGAGGAAGAAGATAGATCAATAAGAGGTTTTACAAAATCAAGGGCAAATTTATGATAATCAAAACCTTTATGTAATCTTTGGTGATAATGAGAAAAAGAAAAAGGAGAAGTGCATTGTAGAATCACAAGTTCTAGAAAGGTAAGAAAAATTTGCTCTGTTTTCTCGCTTGCCTGTAGAGCTGCTGCCTTATATCCTATATAAAACTCATGTAAAATATCAGCAGATTTTTTAGGAAGACGATTCTGGTTAACAGCAAACTGCAACTTCTCTAAAAAGGAATTAGATTTCGAGTTTTTTTTCATTAATTGTTGAATAAAATTGAAATTCATTTAGATGTAGATTGTCATTACTATCAAAAGAAAGCTGTGCATGCCAACTTTCTGCTAATTTTATCAGATTTTTCTTATCGTATTGATTCAAATAGACTTCTAGTTCTGGATGAGTAACTAATTTGAGGCCAAAGTGTTGTTGTTGGCAAACCAGTTTTTTAAGCGTTCGTTTAATTTCAATAGAGACACTTTCATGGTTTTTTATCATTCCACTTCCGTGACAGTAAGGACAGCTTACAAACATGGTTTGAGTAAGAGATTCTCGGCTGCGCTGCCTAGTCATTTCAACCAACCCAAATTCGCTCATACCTGAAAGTGTGCATTTAGCAGAGTCATCTTTCATTGCTTCTTTTAAGCGTTCCAGGACGCGGCGTTGATTTTTGCGGGAACGCATATCGATGAAATCACAAATGATCAAGCCGCCAATATTGCGTAAGCGAAGTTGACGAGCGATTTCTTCTGCAGCTTCCATATTAATATGTACCAATGCTTCTTCTACATCAGATGTTGGGCTTTGAGAGCGCCCTGAATTTACATCAATTGTATACATTGCCTCTGTTCGATCAAAGAACAAATAACCACCGCTTGGAAGCCAAATTTTACGCCGTAGAGCTCTTTCAATCTCTCTTTCTGCACCAAATCTTTCAAACATAGGCACTTTATCTCTATATAGCTCAATTTTTAGGGGGTGCTCTGATGCATATTTTGTATATATGCGTTTACATCTTTGGTAAACAGAGTGATCATCAACTAATAAACGCTCAAATTTCTTATCAATTGCATTTAAAATGGCACGTTTGATTAGATCAGATTCTTCATACAGACACGTGGGTTTATTAGATTTGTGGAATTGATCTATAATGTATTGCCATGTTTTAAGCAGCTCACTTGCTTCGTTGATAAGCATTGCAGCAGAAGCATTCATGCTTGCTGTTCGGCAAATAAGTCCCATGTCTTGGGGCATTTCAAAAGCGCGAATGAGCTTTTTTAAACGATCTCTTGAAGCAAGGTCTTCTATCTTGCGCGAAACTCCTCTATGAGGAGTATTGGGCAACAAGACAAGATATCTACCTGGAATAGAGATGTTAGAGGTTAATCGCGCTCCTTTAGTGCCTATTGGTTCTTTTACTACCTGTACTAGTACAGATTGTTCCGGTTTTAAGAGCTTAGAAATATCGGTTTCTTTGCGTTGCTTTTGTTTAGAAGAGATCAGATGATCCCAGTCAAAATCCATATCAAATATTTCTTGAAATTTCTGCGTGTTTTCCAAAATATCAGAAATATGGATAAATCCATTTTCCCCTTCGTTAATATCAATGAAAGCAGATTGGATGTTATGTAAAATATTTGTTACATATCCGCGATAAATATTACCGGCTATTTGTCGACTTTTTTTTCTTTCTACAATCAAGTCATAGAGAGTTCCGTGTTTAAGCACAGCATAGCGAATCTCTTTTGACTCAATATTTAATAAAATTTCTTGCATCAGATCCTTATAAGAGAAGCAGATTTTAGTGAATATAGGACTTAAAAGAAATAATCCTATAAGATTTTATGTTCTTTTTCCAGAAAAAAGCAATGATTGCAACTGTTCTTTAACCTTATCAATAAAATTATACTTAATTAACTGACAAGCATTATGAATACTGCTTAGAATGCTCGAAGAAGAGCCTTCTCCATGACACTTAATGACAATTTTATCAATTCCAGCAAGAAGAGCTCCTGGATGTTTAGAATAATCGAGTTTTTGGCGTAACTCATGAAGAACTCTTTGTAATGGTAAAGAATGATTTTCTTGATCAATGTCATCAATCATTTTTAGAATATTAAAAGCAATTCCTTCAGAGGTTTTTAAAAATATATTACCCGTAAATCCATCGGTGATTAATACATCTAGTTGCGTTTGAAATACATTTCTAGCTTCCACATTTCCTATGAATGTAAAATTATTTTTATTAGATAAATGCTCTAGCATTTGATAAGCATCTCTTAACTCAGGAGTACCTTTTTTTGCTTCAGAACCGATATTTAAAAGTGCCAACTTAGGGCAAGAAATACCTCGACTTTTTTGATAGGCAATTCCCATAGCTGCGAAATGCACAAGGTGGACTGCTTTATAAGAGATGCTCGCTCCTACGTCAAGCAGAGAAATCTCCGAATGATGTCCAGGGAATAGGGTTAGTAAGGCAGGCCTTTTTAAACCAGATAGTGAGGATAGGTGTATTTTTGCGCAGCTCATTAAAGCACCTGTATTTCCCGCTGAAATAAAGGCATGTAAGTGTCCTTTTTTTAACATTTGAATCCCCATGCATAAAGAAGAACGGGGTTTGCGTTTAATAGCAATTAGCGGTAACTCATGCATATAAATGACTTCCTGTACAGGAAAGAAAGAAATAAAAGCAGAAGGGGAAGAAATACCTTCAAATATCTCTGAAGTGCCAAATAGGGTCAAATAAATAGGACCTTCAAGTGAGCTGTAATGCAAGAGAACGGTTTCAAGCAATTCTCTTGCAGGGGCATCACTTCCCATTAAGTCAATGCCAATGGATAAGTGAGCCTTAATCTTTCCTCTCACTGACTACCAAGCGTCCTGCATAAAATCCACAATGAGAGCAAATACGATGAGATAAGCAGCTTTCAGCACAATTTGTGCAGCTACTTAGGTTTTTTAGTTTTTTAGCGTGGTGAGAGCGACGGGAATTTTTTCGAGCGTTAGAGATACGATTACGAGGGACTGCCATGATTGAATACTCCTTAAAAAATCATTTGGATTACTTATAACTCATTTAAGACTTTATTTAAAGTTCAATGAAAAAATTGCCTTCTGAAAAAGGGAAGTAGACGTCTTTTGTTTTGCTAAACCCATTTTTTGTAGGAGGGTTTGATAAATATTTTTTCAATTCAAATCTATCTGGACAATTACCTTGGTTACACTCAGAAAAAGAGGGAACCAGACTGAGAATTGTAGAGCGTATTTCATCAGTGAAGTCAAAAACAGCGTTTTTAATCTCAGATAATGCTATAGAAAAGCAGACGTTATCTAATTTTAAAACGTTTTCTGTCATTTTGTTGCAAATAGAGCAGGGGATAAAAGTGCTAATACTCAATCTAAATCGTATCATTAAATGATCATTTGCTAGATAGGCTTCAGCTTCTATTTTGAAGCTTTTATCAAAGAAAAGTTCTTGTTCATCAATTTCCAAAAAATCAGAAGAAAAGCTCCCAGAAATCTTTTCTATTTGACCTGTTTTTAGGCGGTTTATATAAATATGTAATTCTTTCATAATTTAGGTCAAGTTTAGTCAAAATCTGTATTTTTTTCTAGATAAAATCAGATTTTACTTGCTAAGCAAGAGACAAATCTGTTTGCTCACTTCTTCTGCCGTATTTGCTGTGCCAAGTAGAGCTGATATATGCTTACATTTATCTTGATAACTTGAGTGGTTTTTAAGTACATGATAGACGTGAGATAAAAGAGAGGTATTAGTAAAATAAGGCCCAATGAGTTCAGGAAAGATCTCTTCATTTGCAAGGATGTTGACTAAACAATAAAATGGGAGTCGGATGCGCAATAAGTCTCTTGCTATCATAAGATCGAGTTTGGATAATCCATAGGTAACCACTGTAGGAACAAAGTGAAGAGCTAATTCAAGGGTTACCGTTCCTGACTTAGCGATGGCAAGATGAGTTTTTTGCATGAGCTCATAGCTATGAGTGTGGGGAACAAAAGTAGTCGGATAACCCCAGTTTTTTTTTTGTAGGATGAAACGGATTTGAGCATGGAATTTAGGTTGTGCTACGGAAAGAGCGATATGCAAATGAGCATGATTTGTGCACAGGTGTCTACAAGCGTCGAGATAAAGAGGTAAATTACGCTCGATTTCCTTAGGTCTGCTTCCGGGAAACAGTGCAATAATTTGTTTATTCTTTGGCAAATCGAGATCTTGATAGTTATGAGATTGAATGCGAAAGCTAAGAGGGTGACCTACGTACTGCGTAGGAAGCCTTCGAAAAATTTGCGATTCAAAGGGCAGGATAGTGAATAAATGATCTAAATGCTTTTCCATAAAAGCAATCCGATGTTTCCCCCATGCCCATACTGAAGGGCAGATGAAATGTACAATCAGTCCTTTAAACCCTTTTTTTTTTAAATGTCGATGTAATCGTAAACTAAAACCCGGGTAATCAATGGTAAATACTATTTTTGGTTGTAGTTCTAAAATAGCGTTTGCTATTTTGTAAAACATACGCACTAGTTTAGGAAATGCGCAAAATACGTCGATAAACCCCATCACTTGTAGCTCTTCCATGGCAAGAATAGGATTTACTCCTTGATGTCTCATGCGCGGTCCAGCAACACCAAATATGCTAAGAGTGGGCTTTTTTATTTTGAGTTCAGCTAAAAGAGATTCAGCGTGGAGATCGCCGCTTGGCTCCCCACAAAATATAAAAAGATCATACGACATGAAAGACCTTAAGTTGCTTAGCAATCCATTTTGCACCATGATGGAACGTTTCTTTTGCTGTGCCATGACCATGATGCCCAATTGAAGGTAAAATTCTCAGTTCGATGGGAGGAGAAAGACATCTTTTCTGGTAGGCTGTTTCGGTAAGAGCTTCTATCAAATTAAAACAATTACGTGTTCCTACTCTCATATCTCTATTTCCTATGTAACAGCGGATTTTTTTATCAGACAGCAGGTCAATTATATGGATAAGGTCCCAGCTAACTAAATCTGAAAAATTTGGAAGATCAGATAATTTAGTTAAAGGAGCAAATCCCAGCCAATGAGAAATTTCAGGATTTTTTGCTGCTACATGCGCGGCAATGAAAGCTCCTCTAGATAATCCCATTGTTGCAATCTTATTTGGTAAAAGGAGTTTCTGTCTGAGTAGAAGAGTGATTGCACTTTGGATCTTTTTCAGATAATTTCCTAATAGATCTTCGCCTTTTTGTATAGCTGTTGCCCATTCTATAAGTCCTTTTGTAGCAGGTCTTCCTTCTTCATGATAAGGCAAAGTCATCGAAAAAATCCTTAAAGGAAACTGGGAAAGATACACGGCTGGTTGATTAAAGGGATCTAAAGCTAGGGAGTCTTTAGCAGATAGAGCAAAATAAAGTACAGCTGGAAGAGGGCCTAAATCAACAGATGGTCCTAAGTATTCTAACTGAATATGAGAAGTTAGATTAAGTTGCTGAGGAGGAAGGGGCTTCATCTGTTTTTATTTTCTTTTTACGTCGTCGTCTTTTATTAAATGCAGGGTTTGTAAGGGCGTAGTTCCATTGTTCCCATACAATTTTAAGAGTCGGTTCTAATGCACAACGAATTTCAAAAAATTGCATAGCTTGTATAAAATCTGGATCTTGAGGAATTCGAATGCGTCGAAGCTTTTTAGAATCAAGGGGAGTGATACGATATTGCGAAACCAAAATCGATTGTAAGCTTGTACGTAATCTACGAGAAAGATGAATAAAAGGGCAAAACATTTCATTAAGTAGCTCATGCACCTCTTTATTTATTTGTCCTAAATGCAAGGTGATATTTCGATTCACATAACGTGTGTAGATCTTTTTTTCTAAGAAAGGAAATACCAAAGCAGCTAACAAAACAGCGCGTGAGAGGTTTATACGATTAGATTCCATGAAATAATGGTCGATTTCTTTTAGAAAAGAGAAGACCTCTTCTGCATCTTTAGAATCTAAAAAATCTCCTAGTGAAGGCATTAATAAATGCATAAACCCATGTTCCGCAAGAAGGCGAAAAAAAGGCTCTGAAGCTTTAGACTCCAACATACGCAGTAATTCTTCTAGTATGCGTACAGGAGAGCTTTTCATAATTTCTTGACGACATTCAAGAAGAGCAATATGAGACGGATCGTCAATAGTAAAACCAAACCTTGCTTGAAATTTAAGCATTCTTAGCATGCGAACAGGATCTTGACGAAAACGAATAAAAGGTTGCCCAATAGTGCGCAGAGTTTGTTTTTTTATATCTTCAAAACCTCCAGTGTAATCGATAATTGACTGAGAGTCTGAATCGTAAAATAGCGCATTAATGGTAAAGTCGCGTCTTAAAGCATCTTCTTTTGCCGTTCCCCATTTATTGTCGCGTACAATCAACTCATCGAGCTCATTATCTCCGGAGCGAAAGGTGGAAACCTCTAATATTTTTTTCCCAAATCGAATATGAGCAAGACGAAAACGCTTTCCTACTAAAATACAATTTCTGAATATTTTTTTTATTTCTTCTGGTTGTGCAGATGTGCAAATATCGAAATCTTTAGGATTCTTGTGTAGTAGTAGATCTCGAACACTTCCTCCAACTAGATAGGCTATATAACCTGCAGTACGAAGTTTTTGCATAACACACAACGCATCAGAATCCACTTTTTTCATGCAAAGCCGATGTTCTTCAAAAGAATAAATACGTTGAGACACTAAAGCCCTAAAAATAAATAAATTTGCATTGAAAAACACTTTAATTCAAAGCGGTTTAAAAAGTCAAGATTGCCTTGGTTGTTAAATACTTAGGCCATATAACTGGTTTTTTTTCATAAACAAATTTTTCCAATAATAGAAATCAAGGATCCCTTGGAGATCTCTTCCCAATATATAATAAGCCAAAAATAGGGCTTCAATAGAAGCTAATCCTCTTTGAGGATCTAAGCAACCATTTTGTTTGCGTGGATAAGCGGTTTGAAAATGAGAAGGAAGGCTGCGTGAGATGAAACGGTGAGGCTTTGGTAGATTTTTAAAAATGGTTTGCGCATATCTCCAAGTTGCATCTATTAAAAATAAACCATAGCTTGCATCTTTTAAAGAAAGGCAAGGAGCATCTAGAGTGAGCAAAACATAGGAGGACAAATCAGGTAGGCTCTGAGTAGGATATGTAAAAAACTTGCAGTCTTCTCTTATTTCTATACCACGTAAACTACATTTTTTTACATTTTCTTTGCGGTGTCGCAAAATAATAGTAGTAGGAAACCTAAACATTTTCTTATAGAAAAAACCAGTAATCGCTTTTAAATGCAATAATAACTGATTTTGTTTTTTTTTGTAATTCTGTTTCAGATGGAGTATTTGTTTTTTGCTTTTATAGCACTGTGAATAAATGAACCCAAGGGATTTGATGATAACTAAGGATATATTTCTAGCAAATAGCGATATGCGATCATGCGGGTTATTGTAGATCGAGATTGGTTTTCGCATACCTCAAATTCTTACCCCATTCTCCAAATCTCAATGTAATCGAACGGCTTTGGCCATTCATGAATACTAAAATGAGAAATCATCAATATGATGAAACATTCGTAGAATCTAAGAAAGCAGTTCTCGGTTTTTTTGAAAACATCTCTAGTTATCAAAAGGAATTAAAGAGTCTTTTCTCTAAAAAATTTCCTATTGCAAATTCTTAATTCTAAATTTTTCGAGGATATAATTACATCATTCTATACAATTCTTAAAAAACACAAGTAAAAATCCTATGCTGCACCTTTTAGAACTAGACCTTATTCATTTTATTCAAAGATTTAGAAATCCTGTGTTTGATGAGGTTTTTATATGGTTAGATTTCTTTGACAGGCCTGCATTTTTTTTTATACTTATCCCTACTATATGGCTTATATACGGCTCTAAAACAGGGGCTAGGCTATTTTATCTTTTGATGTCTAGCGCTTTTATAAATCATACTCTAAAACAGTTATTTTTATCTCCTAGACCTTTTACTCTAGATCCAAGTGTTGGAATAATTCATGTAGGTGGTTATGGGTTTCCAAGCGGTGCTGCTCAAACCGTCATTCTTTTATCGATGCTATTCTTAAGCTCAAGTAAGAGTAATGGGAGGTATTTTTTAGCTTTTAGCTATGTTTTCCTGGTTTCCTTTTCTCGTGTTTATTTAGGAATTCATTTTCCCAGCGATATCCTAGGGGGGTGGCTAGTGGGCTTTGCTCTTTGGACACTTTATAAACATGTCTATCCCTTACTTGAAAATTTGCGACCAGTCATTCTTTTTCTCATGAGTCAGCTTGTGATTATCCCAGTTTTTATTTTACAGCATTTTATATCTCCTATTTATATCTGTAACATAGGGATAGCAATGGGTCTTTTCATTAGCTATTATTATAAATTGCCTTGGCGTCCTCCTTTAGGCTATAAGGAACGTATGTTAAGCGCAGGTATAGGAATA
The DNA here is from genome assembly GCA_031281085.1 of Chlamydiales bacterium. Classification (GTDB taxonomy): domain Bacteria; phylum Chlamydiota; class Chlamydiia; order Chlamydiales; family Rhabdochlamydiaceae; genus Rhabdochlamydia. Next base: position 10,706 of record JAITFW010000007.1, read on the forward strand.
CTTGGAGCTTTGTTCTCCTATGGACCAGTTTTAATTTTCTCTATCTCTTGCTCGAAGATCTGTTTTTTCCTGGGGAATTTTTTATCGGGATTATGGGTTAGTCTAGGAGCTCCTTTTATCTGTTTTAAAATTTTTACTTTAAAGAAAATGAAAAATGCGTAGAATCACTTATTTTCTTATTTTAATTGGCTTAGTAGCAGGGTCTATTTTTTCACTAAAAGCCTCTACTGCTTTGTTTAATCCTCACTGTGCTTTCTGTAATCCTGCAGTTTTAGATAGACAGCTCTTTTACCAAGACGATCTCGTTCTTGCGTTATATACACATAAACCGATTTTTCCTGGCCATTGCCTGATTATTCCTAGAAGACATGTAGAGAGGTTTGAAGGATTATCTAAAGAAGAAGAGTCTCAAATGAGTGAGCTTATTAAAAAAGTAAATCGAGCAGTGATGAACGTATTTGGAACTTCTGCTTATCTTCTTCTTCAAAAAAATGGTCACGAGGTTGGCCAAACGGTTCCTCACGTGCATTTTCATTATATTCCGCGTAAAGCAGGAGATCGTTCGAGTTTGAAATTTATCCTAAAGATGTATTTAGCAAATCTTCGAGGGCCTATTAGTTCTATGGAAATGCATGAGGTGGTAGAGAAAATGAAACAGGCTATGAAATAACTTTATTGGCATATCGTAATCTTTTTTCTAAATGAAGATTTCCTAAAAGAAAATCTCTACCTTTTAAAATTAAAAAAGTATATTTTTTGGTTGGAAATGCAACTTAAGGATTTTTAATGGATAAAAAGGAAGGGGTTCCTTTAATCGGCTTAGGTACTTGGGAACTATCGGGCAAGCTTTGTATTTCTACAGTAAAAATAGCTTTAGAATTGGGTTATCATCATATTGATACAGCGCTAATTTATGAAAATCATCGAGATATTGCAATGGCAATTCGTGGCTTTAATCGGAAAGAATTATTCATTACTTCTAAATTTTTTCTCGATCAAAAAAGTGCTGAAGAAAGCTGTGATTTAGCCTTACAAGAGTTACATTTAGACTATTTGGATTTATTTTTAATTCACTGGCCTGATCGAGAAAAACCCATGATAAAGGTTCTAAGGGAGATGGAAAAATTAAAAAAACAGGGCAAGGTTCATTGTATTGGAGTGAGTAATTTTACTATACATCATCTGCAAGATACGATAGATCAGGGTCTTCAGATTGATTACAACCAGGTAGAGTTTCATCCTTACCTTTATCAAAAAAAGCTGTGGCAATTTTGTCAAAATCGTCAAATCGGTTTAATTGCTTATCGACCTTTAGGCAAAGGAGAGCTTGTTCAAGAGGAGATATTTAAACAAATAGGGGATAAGTACGGAAAAACATCTGCACAAATCATCTTGAAATGGCTGATTCAAAAAGAGATAGCAGTGGTGGTTAAAGCTTCCTCTAAACAGCATTTACAAGAAAATTTTCATGTATTTGATTTCTTTTTACATTCTGAAGATATGCAAAAAATCGATGAGTTAAACCGGAATCAACGGTTTTGTGAAACCGATTATTCCGATTTTAATTATTAAAAAGCTATAAACTTTAGCCTCCGCCGCGAGTTGCCTCTTTGTGACAACAGGCAGTGGGAAGGGTTGCTTTATGGCTAAGCTTAACTTGGCCACGATCGTTAATGTCTAAGACTTTCACTTCAATGGTATCGCCTAGTTTTACTACATCTTCTACATGCTGAATCCTACTGTAAGAGAGCTCGGAAATGTGGCATAGACATTCTTTACCGCAGATTTCTATAAAAGCACCAAAATTCACAATAGATATTACTTTTCCTTTATAAGTTTTTCCAATCTCTACATCGGTCGTGAGATTACGAATCATCTCTTTTGCCCTGTTCATCGATTCGCTATTAGTAGATGCAATGCTAACACGGCCACTATCGTCGATATCGATTTGTGCACCTGTTTCTTCAATGATGGCACGAATTTGCTTACCTGCTGGTCCAATTAATGTTCCTATTTTTGAAGGCTTAATCATCACGGTTTCAATACGCGGAGCATAAGAGGAAAGGTTTTCTTTAGATTTAGGACATGCTTCAAGCATTTTGTGTAAAATGTGAAGTCTTCCTTGCTTGGCTTGAGCTAGCGCTGCTTGCATCACCTCAATCGTGATCCCTCCTTCTACTTTAATGTCGAGCTGAAAAGCGGTGATTCCTTCCATATCTCCTGCAATTTTAAAATCCATATCTCCTAAAGCATCTTCTAATCCAAGAATATCGGAGAGAATGGCAAATCTTTTTTCCTCTAAAATTAACCCCATAGCAATTCCTGCGATAGGTCTTTTAATCGGCACACCCGCGTCCATTAAAGCTAGACAACACCCACAAACAGATGCCATAGAAGAAGACCCGTTGGATTCTGTGATGTTTGATTCTAAGCGAATTACATAGGGAAATACATCTATGGAAGGAATGGTTTTTGCTAACGAGCGTTCTGCTAATTTACCATGACCAATTTCTCGTCTTCCAGGGGCTCCCAATCGTCCTACTTCACCAACTGAAAAAGGAGGGAAGAAGTATTGTAAATAAAAGCGACTTGAAAGCTCTCCGTCTAAATTTTCAGAGCGTTGAGCCATATTTTCTCCGCCAAGCGTACAAACGGATAAAGATTGAGTCTCTCCTCTTGTAAATAGAGCGCTGCCGTGTGTACGAGGTAAAAAAGAAGGTTTAATGTCAATCGTGCGAACTTGATCAGGTCTTCTGCCATCAGCACGTATATTTTCATCTAAAATCATTTTACGCAAAAGTTCTGCTTGGATTTTTTTAAATGCGCTTTTAATCTCTACTTCAGTGTATACAATGTCTTTATCAGAAGTATATTGGGTGAGCATTTCTGTAAATAGTGCTTTAATAGTAGATTCTCGATCTGATTTTTCTTTGATTCTTAGTGCAGTATTCAGGTGAATATTGACTTTTTCACGCATATCGTCGATCAAATCTGTAGGTAAAAATTTTAATTCTCCGAGGTTTTTAAGCTTACCAATCTGTATTTGCCACTGACTTAAGGTTTGGCAAATCGTTTTGATTGCAGCATGTCCTTTTTCTATAGCTACTAAAATCTGTTCTTCTGTAAGAAAGTCAGCATATCCTTCAATCATTAAGATCGCCTCTTCTGTTCCAGCTAATATTAAATCCAATGTAGAGGATTTCTGTTCTTCTACAGTTGGATTAATGATACATTTCCCATCGATCATTCCAACTCGTACAGCTCCAATGGGTTTAATTAAAGGGATATCGGAAATGACAAGCGCTGCTGAAGCCGCACAAATAGCTAAAGGTTCAGGCGCATTTGTTCCATCGTAAGACAATACATAAGAGAGGATCTGAACTTCGTTAAAGTATCCTTTTTCAAACATGGGTCTTAAAGGTCTGTCAATCAATCGACATACAAGGGTTTCTTTCTCTGTAGGACGCCCTTCGCGTTTAATAAAGCCACCTAAAGTTTTTCCTGAAGAAGAAAATTTTTCCTGATAATCTATGCGTAGAGGAAGAAAATCTGTTTCTGCAGAAGGTATATTTCCTTGGCAAACAGTGCTTAACAAAACGGTATCTCCGCAAGTTAAAACAACGGCGCCGTTTGCTTGGCGAGCCACTATACCTGTTTCAAATGTTATGGTTTTTCCTTCTCCAATAGAGACAGTGATTTTCTGATGGTCAAACTGCATGAGATGTTATCTCCTTAAATAGTTTTTAGTAGGGCTACTTTAGTTGGAGGATAAATTGACCATTTTTTAAGAAGAAAGCTCTTCCTAAAAAATGGGCATTTCATCGATTCGTCAATTAAAATATTACCCTGAAAATACAAAAGCTTAAGTAAAACTATAGCAAGAAGAAAGATATGCAACAAGTCAAATATAGAGCTTTAAAGAGGTTAAGGAGAAAAAACCGCTAAGCGAAGAGTCCTAGCGGTTAGGTATAAGCACTCAAGAATTTGCGATTTAAGATTTTTGACGCAAATTTAGTCGTTTCACTAAACTTTGGTATCGCTGAGTATCAGTAGAATTGAGATAGTCGAGAAGCTTACGCCTCTGTCCAACGAGTTTTATTAAGGCAATCCTGGAGCCATCATCCTTGGACTCACGTGTAAGATGCTCGTTAATTTCTGCAATTCTTTCTGAAAGGATAGCAATTTGAACATCTGCCGATCCAGTGTCTTTTTCATGCAATTGAAATTTCTTCGTGATCTCTTCTTTGGTACCTTTATCTAAAGACATTATAAAAAATCTCCCGTAAAGATTGAGAGTTAAACAAATAGGCAAACTTTAAATTGTAAAGTATGGGCTCCATTATAACGCAAACCTTTAATGAGAGCAATAGAAAAGCCTTTTTATAGATGATTTTCACCTTATTTTAAAAATTGATTCTCTTATTTTAAGAGGGAGTATTCCTTTGCTTATATTGATTTAAGAAATTTTTGTATCTGGAACTTTTATAGTAAAACCTTGATATTTGAGTTTTTTAAAAGACGATTTTCATCGTTGCTTAGAGTTTGTAGGTTTTTGTGGAAAACGATATTCAATTTATGCAAAAAGCCCTTATAGAAGCGAAAAAAGCCTATAAAAAACAAGAAGTTCCTATAGGGGCTGTGCTTGTATTAAATGATCAAATTATTGCTCGAGGCTATAATCAGACAGAAAGTACATCAGACCCAACGCAGCATGCGGAAATCATTTGTTTACAAAAAGCTTCGAGAAAGTTGAAAAATTGGCGCCTTTTGCAAACCACTCTTTATTCCACTTTAGAGCCTTGCTGTATGTGTGCTGGAGCGTTATTACAAGCTCGTGTCTCTCGTCTTGTGTGGGGAGCACCTGATAAACGCTGTGGAGCAAATGGGAGTTTTGTGAATGTGTTTTCTTTAAAGCATCCTTTCCATCAAATTAGGATCACTTCTGGTATTCTAGAGCGAGAATGCTCAGAAATCATGATTCATTTTTTTAAACAGAGAAGATAAGGAAATACATGGAAACTGTTTTTGACGATTTAATTAAGCTTCAAAAAAAAAGATTGCTTGCCTGCGCTCAAAGAATTGTTCCTGGAATTGTCGAAGATGACCTGTTACAGTCGAACGATTTTCCTAATCTCGAGCTTCATCCTCATTTTCGATATGAAGAAGGTGTGCTTGAGGGACTGTTAACAGCTCGTATGGCTTACTTATCTTTAGTGCAGAGCTCTTAAATTCTTGTTTTTAAATGAAAAAGCGATTAAATTACGTGTTGAAAAACCTATTTTCTCTTAAGGAGCTGTTATGAAAAAGAAAGGGCACCCTCTCTATCAAGAGGTTTTATTTGTTGATTCTGCAACTGGATTTTCCTTTGTTTGCGGTAGTACTCTACAGACTAAAGAAAAACAAATTTATGAAGGAAAGGAATATCCTGTATATAGAGCTCCTATCACTTCTGCATCTCATCCATTCTTTACAAAAGACAAAAAATTAGTTGATTCTGAGGGAAGAGTAGGTCGATTTGTGAATCGATACGCTAAAAAAGTAAAGCAAAAGCAAGAAGAGAGCATAGAGATGGTTGAGGCTAAGATCGGTAAAAAAACTAGCCGTAAAAAAATAAAGAAAACGTAAATGAAGAGAACCTAGGTAGCGCATGCAAGAGCAGATACGTAAGCTTCTTTTTCGATTTGAACAAGTAGAAGAGTTACTGGCTCGAGCAGATGTGCTTTGTGACCAAAAACGCTATCAAGAACTAGCTCAAGAGCATTCTTATCTATCAGAGATAAAAGATCAATGGTTTCTTTGTGAAGATCTGCAAAAGCAATTAGAAGAAAATCAAAATTTGTTAAAAGAAGAGAAAGATCTTCTTTTTGCAGATTTTGTTCGACAAGAAATAGAGGAATTAGAAAAAAAGATTTCCATTTCTATTTCCGATTTAAATCATTTGTTGATCCCTCCTGATCCTCTTGATAGTCGTAATGTTATTTTAGAAATGAGAGCTGGTACGGGAGGCGATGAAGCAGCTATTTTTGTCGGAGACTGTGTTAGAATGTATAAGTTGTACGCAGATTCTAAAGGCTGGAAACACGAACTTTTGTCTTGTACTCCATCTGAGATGGGGGGGTTTAAAGAATATTTCATGCTCCTTTCTGGTCATAATGTGTATAGATGTTTGCAGTATGAGGCAGGAACTCATCGTGTTCAGAGAGTCCCTAAAACCGAAGCGCAGGGACGAGTACATACATCAGCGGTTACGGTTGCGATTTTAGTTGAGCCAGATGAAAATGAAAAAATTATTTTGGATGAGAAGGATCTCAAAATCGATACCTATCGAGCTTCAGGAGCTGGTGGTCAGCACGTAAATACTACGGATTCAGCTGTGCGCATTACTCATGTTCCAACTGGGCTTGTAACTTCTTGTCAGGAAGAGCGCAGTCAGCATAAAAATAAAGATAAAGCAAAACGTCTTTTAGTTGCTAAGCTTGCAGAAAGAAAAAAAATGAAATCGGAGTCAGAAATGGCTTCCCTTAGAGCCTCTCAAGTAGGAACAGGAGATCGTTCAGGAAGGATTCGCACATACAATTTTCCTCAAAATCGCGTAACTGATCATCGCATTGATTTAACCCTTTATAAGCTTCATTTAATTATGGAAGGGGACTTGGATGAAATGATCAATGCCTTAGTTGCTTATTTTTATCAGAAGAAACTCGAGAGTGTTGGAAATCAATTTTCATGAGATCTTTAGGCGAAGTTTTGCAAACAACAACGCAATTCTTGAAACAAAAAGAGATTGTACAACCCAGGCGATCTGCGGAAGATCTTCTAGCCTTTGTTTTAAAAAAATCCCGATTGGATCTTTATCTACAATTTGACTTACCTCTAGAAGAAAAAGAGCTTAGGCATTTTCAGTCTTTGATTAGGCGTTTATCTTTACATGAACCTGTAGAATATATTTTAGGTCAAGTTGAATTTTATAACTGTCTTTTTTTCTTGAATTCTTTTGTTTTGATTCCTCGTCCAGAAACAGAAATCTTATTAGATCGCATTTGTCGGGAAATCGAGCAGGGAGAAAAAAAGCCACGAATCGCCTGGGATATTTGCACAGGATCTGGTTGTTTAGGTATTGGATTAAAAAAAAGATTTCCATTTATAAATGTATCTCTTTCAGATCTTTGTCCTGATGCTTTACATGTAGCTTTTTTAAATGCCAAGCAAAATCAAGTAGAAGTAGAGGTTTTGCTAGGGGATCTACTAAAGCCATTTGAAGGAAAAAAAGCAGATCTTGTCATTTGTAATCCTCCTTACATCTCTTTATCTGAGTATGAAACATTAGATCTTAACGTGAAGGGGTTTGAGCCAAAAGGAGCCCTTGTAGCAGAAGAGAATGGGTTGATTTTTTATCGTCTTTTGAGTCAACAATTACCCCTGTTTTTAAATAAGGGAGCTAAGGTTTATTTAGAAATAGGAGCTACCCAGGGGCAAAAAATAAAGGAATTATTTTCTGGTCCATCTTGGACACAGATTTTTATAGAAAAAGATTTGAGTGGTCATGACCGTTTCTTTTTTCTTGAATTTGAATCTTAATCCGCTTATTCTAAAGAGCAGTATTTTTTTTGTTGTACTTATGGTATAGAACGTGTTTGATTTGCTAACTCAAAAGTTTCAAGGGATTATCGCTTCTCTAAAAGGAAAAAAAACCTTAACAGAAGATCATATAGTCGATGCCGTAAGGCAGGTAAGGATGGCTCTTTTAGACGCAGATGTAAATTACTCTGTTGCAGGAAGCTTGGTTAAAAGGATCCAAGAAAAAGCTCTTGGAAAAGACAGGCTTAAAAAAGTCTCTGCTAGTGAACAATTCATTAAGCTTGTACACGATGAGCTTGTTTTGTTTATGGGGCAGCAAGAAAATCCTCTTGTATTCCAAGAAAAACTAACGGTTATTATGCTATGCGGACTCCAGGGTTCAGGCAAAACGACACAGTGTGCAAAATTAGCTCATTACCTGAAAAAAAAACACCTCAATAAGAAAGTTCTTTTAGCTGCTTGTGATTTACAAAGGCCTGCTGCAATAGAACAACTTAGAAAACTTGCGATTGAGATAGAAGTTCCGCTTGTTGCCTTGAATCAAGAAATACATCCTATTAAAGTAGCAAAAGCTGCAAAAGAAAAAGCTATTTTGGAAGGGTTTGATATTCTCATTATCGATACAGCAGGACGATTACATATCGACGAAGAGTTAATGCATCAGCTTGTAGAAATTAAGCAGGCTGTTCAGCCACAGGAAACGCTTTTTGTAGCAAGCGCAGCTACTGGACAAGATGCTGTAAAAACAGCTTTAGAGTTTGATAAGCACGTGCAGATTACAGGGACTATCTTAACTATGTTAGACGGTAGTTCACGAGCAGGGGCTGCTATTTCCATTCAAGAGGTGACAAAAAAACCTTTAAAATTTGAAGGGATAGGGGAAAAGGTTAGCGATCTGCAGCTATTTAATCCTCATTCCATGGCAGATCGAATCTTAGGAATGGGAGATGTTATTAATCTTGTGCGTAAGGCAGAAGAGATCGCAAGTAAAGAAGAAGCAGAGGTTCTAGAAAAAAAGATCTTAAAAGGTTCTTTTACCTATGATGATCTTTTAAAACAAATGAGACTGCTCAAAAATATGGGGCCTCTTAAAGGTTTATTAAAGATGCTTCCAGGGGGGGCAGAGCTTGCAAGTATAGATTTTGATGAAAAAGAATTCACTCGTCGATCTGCGATGATTTCTTCTATGACAAAAAAAGAACGCTTGGAAAAAGTGGAATTGGTGCCTAGTCGTAGAAGGAGAATTGCAGATGGAAGTGGAAGTTCTATCGATCAAGTGAATCGCATGATTAAAGAGCATAAAAGATTAAAACAGATCTTTAAAGACATGCCAAGCTTACAACAAAAAATGGCAAAAAACAAAATCCCATTTTCTTTTAAAGGGTGGAAATTTTAAGAAATAGAAAGGAATCTTATGGCATTAAAAATTCGTTTTAGACAGCAAGGGTCTGCAAATAAGCGAACGTATCGTTTAGTATTGACAGATGGACGAGAAAGACGCGATGGTAAATATATCGAGAATTTTGGTTGGTATAATCCTTCTAAAGTAACGAATGACTGTCTATTGAATGAGACGAGAATTAAGCATTGGATCGATCAAGGAGCTCAGTTTACCCCCAATGCAGAAGCTTTAGTTGCGCGTGCTCTTCCTGAACTCATGAAAGAGATTCGTTTAAAAGAACAAGCTCGTTTTGTCAAACAAGCCAAGAAAAGAAGAGCTAAAAAACAACAACCTGCACCATCTGCTTAATATTTTTATATTATGCAGATTGATATTCTCTCTCTTTTTCCTGAGTATTTTGAAGGCCCTTTTAAAGTAAGCATTTTGAAAAAAGCTCAAGAAAAAGGGGTTATAAATATCGATCTCATAAATATTCGCGATTTTGCTGAAGGTAGACGAAAAAAAGTAGATGATCGTCCTTATGGAGGTGGTCCTGGAATGATTTTGATGCCAGGTCCTATAACTAAAGCGATTCGTAGTGTAAGAAAAGAAAGTACTCATGTAATTTACCTGTCTCCTCAAGGGAAACTGTTAGATGTGGAAACGTGTCGAAGATTAGCTGTATATCCTCACTTAGTATTGATTTGTGGGCATTATAAAGGGATTGATCAGAGAGTAGTTGAGCAAGTAGATGAGGAAATTAGCATTGGAAATTATATTCTTACCAATGGTTGCTTAGCGTCTATTGTTGTTGTAGATGCAGTTGCGCGATTTATTCCTGGCATTTTAGGAAATGAAGATTCTTTGTTAGATGAGTCATTTCAAGAAGATGGAGTTTGTGAAGGCCCGTGTTATACAAGACCTGAGATATTTGAAGGGAAATGTGTGCCTAAAGTTCTTTTGAGCGGGAACCATGCTGAAACTCAAAAGTGGAAAGAAAAGGTAAGAAAGAAACAAAAGGATATGCCTTGGGCGAAGTAAGCAATAATTATTTAGTTGAAAAGGAAATGCAATGATTCAAGATACATTAATACAGTCAATGAACGAAGATCAGCTAAAAACCGATCTTCCTTTGTTTCGTGTAGGGGATGCAGTTCGCGTGCACCAACGCATTATAGAAGGAGAAAAAGAAAGAATCCAAGTTTTTGAGGGGATTGTCATAGCTCGTAAGGGAGCTGGTATTTCAGAAACATTTACTCTTTATCGATACTCTTCAAGTGGAATGAAAAGGGTATTTTTCTTGCATAGTCCGCGAATCAATAAAATTGAAGTGATGAAAGAAGGTAACGTACGTAGAGCAAAGCTATATAACTTCCTTGGTAAATCAGGTAAGGCGATAAAAGTAAAAGAGCGGATATATAAAACTTCGTCTAAAGACTAAAGGTTTATTTTTTTATGTTTCCTCAAAACGAATATAACCGACTTGGGGGAATGCTAGAGCATGAACGTGCTTTATATAAACAAGGGTACGTTCGGCTAGCAGGGATCGATGAAGCAGGAAGAGGTCCTCTAGCAGGGCCTGTTGTGGCTGCTGCTTGCGTTTTACCCAAAAATATTCTTATTTGTGGAGTCGATGATAGTAAAAAATTAACAGCTACTAAAAGAGCTGCTATTTTTGCAACGCTTATCAAACTCAATGGGATTGATTATGCAATAGGGATGGTTTCAGCAGAAGTCATTGATCGTATAAATATTTTGCAGGCTACATTTGAAGCAATGAGAATTGCACTTTCTGGTTTAAAGAATTCTGCTGATTATCTTTTGGTTGATGGAAATCGGTTTATTCCCAATGTGATAATACCAGGCAAAGCTATCGTTAAAGGAGATACTCATTCACAGTCCATTGCAGCAGCTTCTATTTTGGCGAAAAAAACACGGGATGACCTTATGCAAGATTATCATAAGCGATGGCCTGAATATGGATTTTCACAACATAAAGGATATCCAACAAAAAAACACTTAGAGGCTCTTGAGTATTTCGGACCTTGCCCCATTCATCGTCTGAGTTTTGCTCCGCTAAAAACCTAAACATAGTTGCTTTCTATCAAAGGATTTTACATAATAACGTTCTCATGATTAAGAGTATGACGGCTTATAGCCGATGCAGTAGAATCGCTCCCGATGGGCGCTATACCTTAGAACTTCATTCTGTCAATCGCAAAATAATGGATTTTTCCATATACTTGCCTAAGGAGCTTTTGCGATTTGATGTAGATTTACGTAAATGGTTGGCTCAAGAGTTAGAGCGAGGGCAAATTACCGTACGTCTTTTAGTGCAACACGAGAATATCTATTCAGATAGTAATTATATTTTGCAATTAAGAAAGTGTAAGGAAAATTGGGAAAATATTTCTCGTGAATTGGGATATAACCCGGATAAAACTATTGATTTTTCTTTTGTGCTTTCTCATTTTTCTCCGCCTATTTACTTTAACCAAGCAGAAGAAGAAAAGATTAGAGCATTTTTATGGGAACTGACCCAAGAAGGTTTGAAGCAATTAGTAAAAATGAAGCGCGAAGAAGGCAAAGCTATTGAAGTTGATTTGCAAAATCGACTTAAAAATATAGAAGAGGCTTTGCAAAAAGTTCATCAAAAAAAAGAGCTTCCGATAGAGAGATACCGTAAGAGAATTTTGGAAGTTTTAAAAGCTTATCAGGCAAATTCTCATGATTTAGTAGAAAAAGCGGGTAGAGAAGTGGCTATTTTTGCTGAAAAAATGGATATTGCAGAAGAGCTTATGCGTTTGCAGACTCATATGATTCATTTTCGTAATTATTTATTCTCTTCGGAAAAAGCAGTTGGTAAGGTACTAGAGTTTTTAATGCAGGAAATGCAAAGAGAAATTACTACTTTAGCTAGTAAAGCAAGCGATAGCGAAATCATACCTTTAGTCATTTATGTCAAAAGCGAATTAGAAAAAATGAAAGAACAAATTCAAAATATTGAATAACATGTCACAACCTGTGTTATCAAATTGTTTAAAAGGGTTTGTGTTTGTTTTAAGTGCTCCAGCTGGAACGGGAAAAACGACTCTTGTACGGATGCTATCTAATGAGTTTGACTCTGTTGTAGAGAGTATTTCTTATACGACACGTCCTCCTCGCTCTAATGAAATAGATGGAAAGGACTATTTTTTTATTTCTGAGAAAAAATTTGAATCTAAAATAAAAAAAGGAGATTTCCTTGAATATGCAAAAGTCTTCGGGTATAATTACGGTACTTCTTGTGAATATGTACATTCTCAGCAGGAAAGAGGTAAGCACGTCTTCTTAGTGATTGATACACAAGGAGCAATACAGTTAAAAGAAAAGAATTTTGTTGCAATTTATATTTTTTTAAGCCCTCCTTCACTTGAAGTACTTGAGTCTAGGCTCTTAAGCCGCAAGACAGAAAATAAAAAAACTTTAGCTCGAAGATTGTCTTGGGCAGAGAAAGAATTAAAAAAAATTAATTATTATGACTATCATATTGTAAATGATTCCTTAGAGCATGCTTATACTATTTTACGCAGTATTATCGTTGCTGAGGAACATCGTGTACGCCAACTTTCAACTTAAGGGTTTTTATGCCGCCACTATCTAAACATCCTCTTACCAATGAGCATTTACGAGGATTATTTAAAAGTAATTTTGAGTTAGCTAATCAAGTTATTGAATTGGCGCGTTTTTATATTCGTTCTGGTAGAGAAGTACACTTAATAAAGTTACTTGATGAAATTAAAAGCAATCCTCAAAAGGATTATATTGAAGTGTTAAGACAACTAGATTCTGAAGAATAATGGCAATTCCATGTCTCAAAAAGTTTTGATTACTTCTGCGCTTCCCTATGCAAATGGACCATTGCATTTTGGTCATATTGCAGGGGCTTATCTTCCTGCTGATTGTTATGCTAGATTTATGCGCCTTTGTGGTCATGATGTTCTCTATATTTGCGGATCAGATGAGCATGGCATTGCAATCACTTTAAGTGCAGAGTTAGCTAAGCATAGTCCTCAAGAACATGTGGACTTATTTCATGCGATCAATCAACGTTTATTTGCTCAATTGAATTTTTCCTTTGATCATTACTCTCGTACGACTTGGCCAAAACACAAAGAAACTACTCAGCAGTTTTTCTTGGATTTGTTACATAATGGTTATATTGAAGAAAAAATAACAAGTCAGCTTTATTCAGAAAAAGAGGAAAAATTTCTAGCAGATCGCTATGTACTGGGAACTTGCCCTAAATGCCAGTTTTCTCAGGCAAGAGGAGATGAGTGTCAGAGATGTGGTGCAAATTATGAAGCAATAGATCTTATACACCCGGTTTCTAAGATTTCAGGTTCACCTCTTGTATTAAAACCTACAACTCATTGGTTTTTGCGTTTTGATCTTTTTAAACAAAAATTATCCGATTGGCTTATTTCCAAAGATTGGAAGCCTAATATTTTGCATTTTGCAAACTCTTATGTAGAAGAATTAAAGATGCGTTCTATCACTCGTGATATGGATTGGGGGATACCTGTCCCTTTACCTAATGCTCAAGGGAAGATACTCTATGTTTGGTTTGATGCTCCCATTGGTTATATTTCAGCTACTAAAGAATGGGCGGAGAATCAAGGAGAACCTGAAGAATGGAAAAAATATTGGTTTGATCCTAAGACAAAATATGTGCAATTCATAGGCAAAGATAACATCCCTTTTCATGCTTTATTTTTTCCTGCAATGATTATGGGACAGAATCAACCTTACAAACTTGTTGATGAGTTGCCTGCCAATGAGTTTTATAATTTAGAAGGAAGGCAATTTAGTAAGTCAGATGGTTGGTACATTGAGCTTGAGTCTTTCTTTAAAATGTTTTCAGTAGATCAAATTCGTTATGCAATTGCTGCAAATGCACCAGAAACCCAAGATAGTGAATTTACCTGGAAAGATTTTCAAATGCGCTGCAATACAGAGCTTTTAGGTAAATATGGAAATCTAGTAAATAGAGTGCTTGTATTTACTAAAGAACGGCTCTCTGCTAAAGTTCCTCCTAGGTTAAAGCTTCTTGAAGAAGATCGGTTGTTTTTAGATAGAATTAGAAACATAGTTAAGCAAACAGAGACAGCTTATGCCTCTTTTCATTTAAGAAAAGCCTCGCAACTTGTCATGGAGTTAGCACAAGCGGGCAACGTGTACTTTGATTTGAAAAAACCTTGGATTTTAGTTCGTAGCCAATCTACTTTTTCACAAGTGCAGACGACGATTTCCTGTTGTCTGGAATGCCTCAAAGCCTTAGCGCTGATTTCTTGTCCCATTATTCCCCAAAGCGCACAAAAGGTTTTCTCCATGCTTGGATTTGAAGGTTCCTTAGAAAAAGCGAATTGGTATCAGGTTTTAGAATCAACTATTTCTGTAGGGACAGATTTACCCGAACCTCAGGTTTTATTTAGTAAAGTAGAGGACGAAGTGATTATAGAGCAACAGAAGAAACTTTATGTTCATGTTTTAGAAAAACCACAGAAAAATATAGAGGTTTCTATTGATGATGTGCGCAAATTGGATCTGCGAGTAGCGCAGATCATAGATGTGCAAAGGGTTCCTAAATCTAAAAAATTGCTAAAGCTTTCCTTAGATTTAGGAATGGAAAAACGGCAAATTGTTTCTGGAATTGGTGAAAAAATAACTGATTTAGCTTCTTTAATTGGTAAAAAAATAGTGGTCATTACCAATCTAAAGCCCACTAAGATTATGGGAATTGAAAGTCAAGGTATGTTATTTGCTGCAGATACAGAGCAAGGGTTTGAGCCTTTAGAAGTGTCTTTAGCCGCTACCGGCGCAAAAATTAGCTAGCATTAGATGGCCTCATTTAGACTTGTATTCATTTGACTTGCGTATGGGTTACCTTAAATGTGCAGCTCCTATAAATAATGAAATTTATAATTTAAAAAATAAATAAACACATGACTATAGAAAAAGTTGCTATAAATAGTCCTTTTCCACAGCATGTCTTTGCTACACCTGAATTAACAAATCGGATCATGAGCTATTTATCTGGAAGAGACATAAAAAATTTTATGCGGGTAAACCAAACGATCCATAGCATCTTCAAGGAATTCTATAACCGAGACGTTTATCCAAAAAGTTATCAAAAGATGACGTTGAAGTTGCTTGATTTTTTATTTGTAAAAACTCCAGAAGCAATCACAGACAGGCTGGCTTTTTTACTTAAAACCCATAAGATATGCGAACTGACCTGCTTAATCCAATCTAAAAAATTTAAGGAAATCGATTTAAATGTTGTGATTGCATTTTTTATGAAATCTGCTACAAATGGGCATCTTGAAGTTATCAAAGCGTTGATCGATTGTCCTAGGTTTACAGATATTCCTGCTCAGCGTCTAGGAGCAGGGTTACATGCCTCTGCAGCAAAAGGGCATCTTGAAGTTATGAAAGCATTGATCGATTGTCCTAGGTTTGCAGATATTTTACTTCAGGATCTAAGAGCAGGCTTAAGGGCCTCTATAGCAAAAGGACACCTTGGAATTGTAGAAGCATTGATACGTTGCCCTAGATTTAAACAGATTCCTATTGAAGATCTAGGAACGGAGTTACACGTTTCTGCAGCAAAAGGGCACCTTGGAATAGTAGAAGCGTTGATCGATTGTCCTAGATTTAAACAGATTCCTACTAAGAATCTAGGGATAGGGTTGTATGTCTCTATTAAAAATGGGCACCTTGGAATAGTAGAAGCGTTGATGCGTTGTTCTAGATTTAAACAGATTCCTACTAAAGATCTAGGAAGGGGATTATGGCACTCTGCAGCAAAAGGGCGTCTTGAAATGGTAGAAGCATTGATGCGTTGCCCTAGATTTAAACAGATTCCTACTAAAGATTTAGGAAAAGGTTTGTGGTACTCTGCAGCAAATGGACATCTTGAAGTTGTAGAAGCATTGATGCGTTGCTCTAGATTTAAACAGATTCCTACTAAAGATTTAGGAAAAGGGTTATGGTACTCTGCAGCAAATGGGTATCTTGAAGTTGTAGAAGTGTTTGTGCATTCCTCTAGGTTTACAGAGATTTCTGTTAAGAGTTTAGGAAAGAGTTTATGGTACTCTGCAGCAAATGGGCGTCTTGAAGTTGTAGAAGCATGGATCCGTTATCCTAGATTTACAGAGATTTCTGCTAAAGATTTAGGAAAAGGTTTATGGTACTCTGCAGCAAATGGGTATCTTGAAATTGTAAAAGCATTGATCTATTGTTCTAGATGTAAACATATTCCTGCTGAGGATACGGAAAGAGCGTTACGTATCTCTTATATGAGGAGGCATGTTAGAATTGCAGAGCTCTTAAATCTTGTTGTATTGAAACCCATTAGCAAGAAAAGGCCTCCTCTCTGGAGGAGGAGATTCTAAGAAGGAACTTTTTTTATTCTGTTTAGTATAAAATCTCATCTTATGTTATAAATTTACTACTAAATAATTATCCTGAACTTTTTTAAAAGAATAAATTATGTTAATTAGCTTATTTGCGATATTGGGACTGATTTTTATTTTCTTTGAATTTTTCTTCATTGGTGCTGTATTTGCTGTATTGGGTTCTTTATTTATTGTGTTAAGTCTCATTTTATTTTTTTTAAGTAATCCTATTACTTTATCTCTGATCTATTTAGTAGTAACTCTCTTTGCTGTAATAGGAATGTGCAAAGGAGCCCTTTGGTGGATCAAAAGCTCTAGAAGACAAGGAGAATTTTATTTACAAAACGATCAGGAAGGGTATAGCATTTCTTTTTTTGATCAAAATTTAGTGAGCAAAGAAGGTGTGGTTCTTACTGAATTAAAAACCGCAGGTCATGTATTGATTGAACAAAAACGTTATCAGGCTGTATCAGAGGGTGGATTTATCACAAAAGATACCCCTATTGTAGTTTTGGGTGGAAGAGGTGCATATTTGATTGTAAAGGAGGTAACTAGTGGATAGTTTTGATTTAGGTGGATTTTTATTTGTTTTCTGTCTAGGAATAGGGATTGCTGGATTGATTGTTTTTTTAATGATCTTTCGTTACGTAGGGTTATGGTTTCAGGCTTTTGTGTCAGGAGCTCCTATTTCTTTATTTAACATTGTTGGAATGAGTTTACGTAAAATTCCTCTACGCATCATGGTCAGTGCTCGTATTACTTCTTATAAAGCTGGACTCAAATCGATTACTGTCTCTGACTTAGAAACTCATTATTTAGCTGGTGGTAATGTATTTAATATCGTTAGAGCCATGATTGCAGCAGATAAAGCAAATATCCCCTTAACTTGGAGACAAGCAACAGCTATTGATTTAGCGGGAAGAGATTTATTAGAAGCAGTAAAGACTTCGGTGAATCCCAAAGTAATCGATTGTCCAGAACGCGAGCATGGAGAGTACATTACAGCTGTAGCTAAGGATGGAATCCAGTTGAAATGTAGAGCAAGAGTTACAGTGCGTACCAATATCCTGCAATTAGTGGGTGGAGCTACGGAGGAAACAATTATCGCAAGAGTAGGAGAGGGAATTGTAAGTGCAATTGGTGAAGCCTCCACGCATGCAGATGTTTTAGGCTCACCTCAACTCATATCTCGTCTTGTACTGGACAGAGGATTGGATGCGCAAACCGCTTTTGAAATTTTGTCAATCGACATTGCAGATATTAGCGTTGGAGAGAACATCGGTGCTATTTTACGTACAGATACAGCAAAAGCAGACACGAAGATTGCACAAGCAGAAGCAGAAAAACGTCGTGCTATGGCAGTTGCTATGGAAGGCGAAATGAGGGTTAAATTAGTAGAAGCAGAAGCTCAAATCCCTCTGGCGATTGCTCAGGCATTTCGCGAAGGGCGCTTAGGGGTTATGGATTATTATCGGTTAAACAATATGCAAGCAGATACGCTTATGCGCAAATCCTTAGCTAAAGAGGAAGTGCAATGAGTCAAGATATAATTTTGATACTTCTGCTTGTTGCAGTAGCATATGCAGTTTATGGGATACGTAAATCTCATAAGTATGAAATTAAATCTACACAACCAGATCCTAAGGTTCTTAATAGACATATAAAGACAACTCCAATTAAACCTCGGCAAGCGGTTATGGATTGGAAAAAGGAGGATTCTTTGTTGCCTAAGAATTCTAGCAGTCGGAGTAAAAGGGAATTGAATCGATCTTGTTTAAGGCAATCCATTCTCACAAGTGAGATTTTAAATAGGAAATACTAATTTTTCTCTAAGTTGTTTATATCTTCACTTGCTAAGGTTCTCACTTCTACTTGTGATTCAGAGATCAGCAAGCGTTTATTACTTATCTCTACTATGTAAAGCATGGTTTTTGGACTTAATGTTTTTCTTTCTATGATAGCAAGCGAGGAAGAGTTTCCTCCTATTTTTTTAAAATGTCCTGTTTTAAAACGACGCAATAGCCATAGAGTCACAAAAAGCAATACAAGGGCTGCCGCAATGGTCATCCACATGCGCGTAAACGAAGCGCTATCTGGAAAAGGCATTAATTCTTTAGAAATCGAGTAGGGGAAATCGTTTGTATGGGGGGCTTGAGAAGGTGTATTTTCTATTTGAGTAAAAAGAGAAGCACTAGATACACTAAAAATAGGGAATAGATATTTGATTATGTGAAGCATGTGACTCCTTTTGTGTTGAAGGTTTAGTCTAGGGGTTTTCTTCATTTCCGGGTATAATTTTGTTTTTATTTAAGAGGTTCTTTTATGACAGAGCATCGTGGTTGGTTAGCTTTAGATATTGATGGAACCCTAACTGATCAAACGCATATTGTGCCAAAGAAAGTGACTTGTTACTTAAAAGAATTACATACTAAAGGATGGGAGATATTTATTATTACAGGACGTACATTGTCTTTTGCTGCTCTAGCGTTAAACCTCTTTGATTTTCCTTTTTACTTAGCTGTTCAAAATGGAGCAGATGTTCTTTACCTTCCTAACCGAGAATTAGTCATTCGTCATTATTTAAGCCCAAATATCATTCCTGCTTTGGAGTTTTTATATTCTAAATGTGTGGAAGATTTTCTCATTTATGCAGGCTGGGAAAAAGGAGATTTTTGTTATTATCGCCCTCATCTATTTTCTCAGAAAATCCAAGCACATGTAGATATGATGAAACAGCTTTCTTTAGAGCCCTGGCAAGCTGTTGAGAGCTTTTCTTTTGCTGATCACTTACGTTTCCCTTTGATTAAATGTTTGGGAGCTAAAAAAGAGATGGTTCTTATATATGAAGGTTTAAAAAACGATAAACATGTATCTATTACTTTCATCCGCGATCCTCTTGCTGAAGGGATCTATTTAAATTTAATCACACATCCAGAAGCGACGAAAGGAAATGCTTTGAAAAATGTAATGAAGCAAACAGGTAAAGCGGGAAAGATTATTGCAGCAGGAGATGATTTAAATGACATAAGTATGCTAGAAAGAGCTGACACCAAAATTGTCATGTGCTCAGCGCCTTTAGAGATGCATGCCTTAGCAGATATTGTTGCTAAGCCCTCTTATCAGTATGGAATTGTTGAAGCTTTGCAAAAAGCGCTTAGTGAACTGCACCCGTAGGATGCAGTGCTTGACTATCAACAGCTATTCCCATAACGTGCATTCCGTTGTCCACATAAAGAGTGACACCTGTAATACCAGAGGCTAGAGGAGACAGAAGAAAAGCAGAACTATTGCCTATTTCTTCTGCGAATAAATCTTTAACTAAAGGGGCATTAGCTTGAGAATAAGCAATCATATCATCGATAAACCCAATAGCTCGGGCAGCTCTGCTAGCTAAAGGCCCTGCAGAAATTGCATTAACGCGGATTCCCCACTTTCTTCCTGCTTCCCATGCTAGTGTGCGTGTATCGCTCTCAAGAGCTGCTTTAGCAGAACTCATCCCACCTCCATACCCTGGTACAACACGCTCAGATGCTAAATAGGTTAGGGTTAAAGCTGCGCTATTTGCGCTCATAATGGGTCCAAAATACGCGAGCAAACTAATAAAAGAGTAACTAGAAGCGCTCAGAGCTGCTAGATACCCTTTTCTAGATGTCTCTAAAAGAGGCTTTTTCACTTCAGGTGCATTAGCTAAAGCATGCACTAAAATATCAATGGTACCAAAATCATCTGCTATGCTAGAAGCCACTTCAGAAATGGTATATCCAGAAGCGTCCTGATAGCGTTTATTTAGACGAATTTCTTCAGGTACATCTTCTGGTTTATCAAAAGAGGCATCTAAAGGATATACTTTTAGATATTGCATAAGGCTCCCATCGGAGAGCGTACGGGAAGCATTAAATTTTCCTGCATTCCAAGCAGAGGTGAAAATCTTTAAAAGAGGAGTCCAGGTACCGATGATAATTTCAGCACCTGCTTCGGCAAGTGCTTTAGCAATTGCCCAGCCAAAGCCTTGGTCATCTCCAATTCCTGCAATAAACGCCTTCTTGCCTTTTAGGTTGATCGGAAGCATAAGGAAGTTCCTTTTACGGTTAATTTTTTAACTAACATAAAAAAAGTGTAACAAAGCAAGAAAAATTACTCAATCTTTTAAAGAGGAAAAATTGTTCAAAATGCTATAAGAAGAGGGTTTTAGCTTTTAAAAACATTTGTAAATATATTTTTCAATGAAGGAGGTAATTTAGTAGACTTAATCATTTTTTATTAAATTTTAATTTAAAACAGTCTTTAGTTTCAATATTTTTTTGTTTATATTAATTGATATAACTGTTAAGTTGTTATTGTAGTTTTTCTTTAAAAGAATAATTTAAGGATTTTTATGAGTATCATTCTTCCTTCTTGTATTTCTACTTCTTGGGAGTATACCAAGTCCACAAGGCCTTATCAGGCATTTGAATCTTTAGCAAATAAGGTTATGAATGTTGTATATCCTGAAAATGCATACACGAAACGCAGAAGCTTTACATTCATTCCGAGTTTTATCGTTCATGCTTTAGGATATCTAACATATTGTTCAGAATGTCCCTCTTATCAAACGCTAAAAGTCACAGAATCAGATCCTAATCTTAAAGCTCTAGTCAAAGACGTTCATGAAGTTTTTGATACATTACTCGTAAAAGTAAAAGAACAATGTCCTTCGGCAAGAGATCTGTCATGGGAAGTGCGTGTAAAGAAAGAGAGCACGGTGAATGCTTTTTGTTGTCCTGGAGGAAAGATAGTGATTACGACAGGCATTCTTAAAATGATGGAAGGTAAAAAAACAAAGCACATCCAACGAAAAGATCTCATTGCTGCTGTGTTAGGCCATGAAATTACACATGCTATAGCAGAACATGGTGCCAGGAGCATGCAAATCTCTATCCTTTCCAATGCGATTGTACAATATGCTTCTTATGGGCTCTCTTTTTTATTTGTTCCTAAACCAAAAATAGATGAAAACCTAAAAGGAGATGAGAAGAAAAAATCGGAAGAGGCAGCTGCTAAAAAGCTCGCAAAGCATAGAGTTCGTTTTTGCAAAGACGTGGCGAGCATCTGTTCCATCCCTCTCTTTTTTCTACGAACAGGTTATAGTCAGTCCCATGAATTTGAAGCAGATGAGTTTGGAATACAAATGGCTCATGAAGCTGGCTATAATATAGATGCTTCTGTAAGCCTGCAGGAAATGTTTTTAGAGATGAAGGGGCAAGGGAAAGATCGGGGGGAAAAGTGGTTTCGAAAAGTTAAAGATGCCCTATCTTCACATCCACCTTCTCAGGAGCGATTACAGAAAAATCGGGAAACGATCCATAGACTCAGAGGTTTAACTTAAAAACTCTTAAGGCTTAAGGATCCTTCTTTTAAGATTTTTTTGTCTTTTTAGGACGCATCATAAGCCTTTTCCATCCTTCAGCTGTTAGAATTTTCTCAGGTGTTTTTTTGACGTTTTCTTTAAGGAGCTGTTTTTTTTTAGGAATAGCAGCAGACGGTTTTTTTTTGATTAAGGGCTTTTTGCGTCTAAATAAATTGCGGATCATAAATCAACCTCTTTTTTAGAAGATCAAAGGCCCCTTAAAATGAGTGTATCTTGATTTCCAAGGTTTGTCAAATAAAAAATTTACACCCTTGATTTTTAGAGAGATATGGGTTAAAAACTGGCAATTAGTATAGCAGCTAACTATGATGGGTATAAATCTTAAAGATGCATGGGTATCGAATGGTTTTGCCCAAAGGCTGTTTTCTATCATAACTATAACTCATAGCTTGCATCTAACAAATGTAAAAAAAGCGATCTATCACTGGGATAACAGATGAAGTTCAATCGGGCAACTGCCTTTGAGAAACACTTGTTGGAAGTGAAAAAAGAACATTTAGCGCCTGTGTACGTATTAGCTATTCCAGACGCTTATGAGAGAAAATGCATGGCAGAACAAGTAGCTGCTCGAATTGGTGTTTTTTATCCCGATAGCACATTTACTGTGAAAGAAGGTATATCCATCATGCATTTACTCGATGAGCTTAATACCCTTTCCCTTTTTGAGAAAAGCCGTATTATTTTTTACGACTCTATCCAATCGATGAAGAAAGAAGACTTAAACAGTTTAACGCGTTACTTTGCAAATCCTGCAAGCTCTACTTATTTATTACTAGGGATCTCTCAGGCAAAGGTGGCACAGGAAATATATATGGAAGGGAAAAAGCATCTTATTTCCTGTGACTTTACAGAAGAAAAACCCTGGGATCGTAAAGAGAGACTAAAAAATTATCTAAGGCAATTTGTGGCCTCTCGGAAAAAAAGATGTTCTTTGTCCCTAATAGAGCAATTGTTGGAAAAAAGAGGAATGGATCTTGCTATTTTAAAGCAGGACCTTGAAAAGGTGATCACCTTTGTAGGAAAACGCTTAAACATCGAAGAGCTGGATTTAGCCGCTATTTGTACGGATCAAAAATTGGCAAATGCATGGCAACTCTCTGATGGGATTCTATTTTCTAAGCAAAAAATCTCGCTTGACTCTGAAATAGATATCTCATGTTTGCTCTCTTTCATCGGACAGATGCGTCTTCAATTACAACATAGCTTAGAAATACGCACTTTATTGCAAAAAGAAATACCTCATGCAGAGATTTGCTTGAAATTTCCTGCGATAAAAAAAAATCAACTGGAAAAGTTATTTGCTTTTACGCAAGAAAAAGAGGAAAAATGGCTTATACAAGCTTTACATCATCTCTTTCAAATAGAGATGCTAGCAAAAAATGGTGTTACTACTCCTGCTGTTTTATTGCATATGTTAAACTGTCAATTATCTACTCTTTAAAATTATGTCTATTTTATATCTTTTGCCTAATTTACTAGACCATACTCAAGACCACCATGCTTTTTTCCCGAATTCAGTTGACATCATTGTACCAAGTCTTGGAGGACTTATTGCAGAAACAGAAAAAGAAGCAAGGCAGTATTTAAAACGATTTTTGTTTCCAGAGCCTAAAACTTTTCGCGATATTCCTATCTTACTTTTAAACGAACACACTACAATTTTGCAGAAAGAAGAGCTTGTTCAAATCATTGTAAAAAGTCAGACCCCTTGGGGACTTATTTCAGATTGTGGGCTTGCTTGTCTTGCGGACCCTGGTGCAGATATAGTCCTGCTAGCAAAGAAAAGAGGAGTACAAATACAGGCATGTATTGGTCCTTCAAGCATCATTCTAGCCCTAATGTTATCTGGGCTTGGAGGGCAGAAATTTATTTTCCATGGGTATCTCCCAAGAGAAGAAGAGTTGCTTATAGAAAAGCTAAAGCAGATGGGTAAGAACTCTCAAAAAGAGTATACCCATCTGTTTATAGAAACTCCTTATCGCAATCAAAAACTCTTTAAGCAACTGTGCGCGACGCTTTCTCCTCAAAGCTGGCTGTCAATTGCTTGTGGGCTTACTTCTGATCGAGAATGGGTGAAAACAAATAGAATTGCTCAATGGAAGAGAGATCAGCCTTTATTGGATAAGCTTCCATCTGTCTTTGTTGTAAGAAATGATTAATCCACTCGATGAGCAAGTTTTTTATTCAAGACAAAGCAAAGCTATATTTCTTTACTAGAAAAACGGTGGAGAAATCTTTAAGAAAGAAAGTCAAAAGCTGTTGAAATTTAACAGAGATTAAGTTTCACATCAGAAAGAAGCATATACTTGAAAAATTTAGAATTAAGAATTTACAATCGGATAGGTTCATCTCGGTTTTTGCTGAGATTCTCGTAATTTCAAATATTTATAAAAAGCAGTTTGTCCATTATAGACTGAGATAATAAAGCCTTCTACTCCTTGCTTTATGCCTTTTTTTAAAAAGTAACTTTTAAAAAAAGCAAAGGAGCCGTGGAAAATGGCTTGGGCTAAAGATACTGGCTTAGAGTCTTTTTTCTGAGCAGCGAAAAGATCTGAATAGATTTGCATTTTTTTTAGAAAATCATGGATGTTTCGATAAGGTATGTGAAAGAGAGGATGAGAGAAGGGCAGGATTTGCATCTTTTGAGAAGAGACTTTTTCATGAACCATAGAATGGGTAAATTGGGTTTTTTTTCTGTGGTACAAGCGAACGATCAGATCTGGATACCAGCCACTACAGCTTTTGATCCATTTGTCATTAAAGAAATTATGCCGATCTATTTGATAAACAAAATTGGGATTTAAAGAGGTGTTTAGAATTTCTTGAGATAGCTTAGAAGAGAGGACTTCATCGCTATCTAAAGCTAGAACCCAATCATAGGCAGCTAATTTGGCGGCTTGGTTTCGGGTAGGACCAAACCCAATAAACTCAGATTGTATTATTTTGACATTAGAAAATTGTTTAGCTATATCTAATGTTGCATCAGTTGAACCTGTGTCATAGACTAATACTTCGGGGAAGCCTTGTACAGAGGAAAGTGTATCTTTTAAGGTTTCTTGAGAATTTTTTGTAAGAACAATGACTGTAATCATATCAAAATTACTAGATTTAAGCATTGCGCTTATGTTACCGTTTTTCTCTTGTGAAAGCAAATTTTAAACAGAAAAGGTTTTTAGCATGTCTATAAAAAACGCATATACTTTTGATGATGTAGCTCTTGTTCCGCAATTCAATAATGTTCCTTCTCGCACAGAACCTTCTTTAGAGACCTGGCTCACTAAAAAACTTAAGATGTCACAACCTATCCTATGTTCCAACATGGACACGACAATAGGAGAAAATCTAGCTCCTATTTTACTAAAAGAAGGGTCTATACCTATTTTTCATCGCTTTGCCAGCTTTGAAGTACAAAAAGAATGGGTCGAAAAATATACAGATCAAATATTTATCTCTTGTGGAATTCAAAATATAGACCAAACAAGACAATTGCTTGATTTAGGAGCATCTGGTGTATGTATTGATGTAGCACATGGTCACTCAGATAGAATGTTCTATTTTATTCGAGAGCTTAAACGTTCTCATCCAGATAAAGAAGTCATAGCAGGAAATGTGTGTACTGCTATGGCGTATCACGATCTGGTGAACGCAGGTGCTGATGCGGTAAAAGTAGGTGTTGGTCCAGGAGCTGCTTGCACAACTCGTATGGTAACCGGTTTTGGAGTGCCTCAATTTACAGCGATTTACGATTGTGCAAAAATAGCGGAAAAGCTTCGTGTTCCTTTAATCGCAGATGGAGGAATTCGCAATAGTCGGGATTTGGTCCTTGCTTTAGCAGCAGGAGCTAGTACTGTTATGATTGGAAAACTATTTGCCATGACAGAAGAGAGCGCAGCTCCTAAACGTAACTCGAAAAATGGAAGAGAGGCTAAATTTAGAGGACAGGCCAGCGCAGATTTTCAAACAGATTTTTATGGGGGATTAAAGGATAAAACGGTTGCTGAAGGGATCGATTTTTGGGGCCCTGTTAGCAGATCGGCTAAAGAGCTAATAAGCTCTCTTTTGGGAGGCTTACGTAGCGGATTAACCTATGGAGGAGCTCGTAATATTAAAGAACTGCAGCGTAAGGCAGAATTCGTGGTGGTCACAGCTAATTATCTAGGAGAGAGTTGTCCTAGACCCATCTGTTTTTCTTGAAAAGATTTTTTTAAGAATGAAGTTTTTTTACAGATAAAAAGCTTCTACGCTTTAAATCATTACCTGGTATTATCTTAAGTGCTTTAAAACTTAAGACATTTCGAAACATATGCAATTAAAACAAGAGTTTCATCGATTTTCTAAAACAGAGCGCTTATTCATTATGGGTGCCATGCTCTGTGGATTTTTTATTTTAGCGGATTATTCCATTATTTATCCTGTAAGTAATTCTTTATTTATTTCTACTTATGGAACCTGTTTTTTTCCGTATGCCTGGCTAGTATCTATTCCTTTAAATTTATTGCTTGTTGGATTGTATAATAAATATTTACCTAAACTTGGGTGTCTAAAAACCTATTTGATACTAGCAAGCAGCATTGTTATTATAAATAGTTCTTGTGCTTTCCTCATTAAGGAATCTTCTTTTTTATCTTTTTTTCTCTATGTATGGAAAGATGTTTACGTCATGTTGATGTTTCAACAGCTATGGTCTGTCATCCATTCAACCATATTATTAAAACACGCTAAGTACCTTTATGGGATTTTTTTTGGCGTAGGAGGGATAGGATCGCTATCTGGCAGTTTGCTGCCGGGTTTTTTTGCAGTAAAAGTAGGCTCTGAATCTTTACTATATATGACGCTGCCGCTTTATTTATGTTTAACAGCCGCGTATACACTCACCTTAAAAAAGAGCAATGCAGGGATGAAACCTCTTCCATTGGAAGAGAAAAAAGATATTAAGGATGCCTTAATGCATGGAGTTCGGATCATTCTGAATTCTAGAGTATTGGTTTTCATTGCTTTAAGCGTTCTTTTTATGCAATTTAACGCTACTCTAATCGACTATCAATTTAATACTTTTTTAGAAAAAACAATCCTTGGAAAAGACTTAAGAACAGAATATACCGGTCGAATGCAAGCTGTTGGTTTAAGCTTTACGGTATTTATGCAGTTTTTTGGAACCTATTTGCTTGTGCAAAGAGTTGGCGTAAAACGCTTGCACATCGCACTTCCCTTTATTTTATGCGTTATGAGTGTTCTCTGCTTTCTTTTTCCCAGTTTTGGGATAGTGACTTTTACAGTGATCCTCTTGAGGTCTTATAACTCCTCTTTATTTAGCATTATCAAGGAGATGCTCTATATTTCTTTAAATCCCGACCAAAAGTTTCGAGCAAAAGCTTTTATCGATGTATTTCTCTTCCGCTTTGCCAAAGTATTTGCATCTTTGATCATTTTAAGTCTGCAGTTTGTTCTAACTACCTTACTATTGCCTGTTCTCAATTGGATGAGTATTAGCGTCTGTGTGGCCTGGATAGTCTTTGCAGTATATTTATTCAAAAAAATGACTCCTTCTTTAGAAGTAGGGGAAAATGCTTAAGCTATTTAGACAAAATCCGTTTTCTATAACAGAACATCTTTTTATGATAGGCGCCATGTTATGTGGGTTTTTTATTTCAGCAGATTATTCTATCATTCGACCTGTAAGTAATTCTTTGTTTATCACAAAATATGGAACGCAATTTTTCCCTTATGCTTGGATGATATCCATTCCTTTAAATCTACTCCTTGTTGGGATCTATAATAAATATTTACCCAAATTTGGTTGTTTAAAAACCTATTTGATACTAGCAAGTAGCATTGTAGTTATAAATTGCAGCTGTGCTCTGTTGATAAAGCAATTTTCTTTTCTCATCTTTTTTCTCTATATTTGGAAAGAGATTTACATCATGTTGATGTTTCAGCAATTGTGGTCTATTATTCACTCAACAATATCTTTAAAGCACGCTAAGTACCTTTATGGGATTTTTTTAGGAGCAGGGGGAGTAGGTTCTTTACTAGGTAGTTTACTACCGGGGTTTTTTGCAGTAAAAGTGGGCTCTGAGTCTTTGTTATATATGACATTGCCTCTTTATTTATGTTTAACAGCTGCTTTTATACTTATCTTAAAACAGAGCAATGAAGGCCATTTTTTACAACTAGAAGAGAAAATAAGGGCTAAAGAAGCGCTTTTACATGGCGTTATATTAATTGTAAATTCTAGGACGTTGGCTTTTATTGCTTTCAGTGTTCTTTTTATGCAGCTTAGCGCTACTTTAGTCGACTATCAATTTAGTACATATCTAGAACAGACAATTTTTGGTAAAGATTTAAGAACCCAATATATAGGAAGAGTATTAGGTATTGGTCTTGGCATTTCCGTCTGTATGCAGTTTTTCGGTACCTACTTTCTTATTCAAATGATGGGAGTAAAACGTTTGCACATGGGATTCCCTATGCTTTTAGGCTTGATGAACATGCTTTCTTTTCTTTTTCCAGGTTTTGCTATAACTACGCTTGTTTTTATCCTTTTAAAAGCTTGCGATTTTTCTTTATTTACCATCATTAAGGAAACGCTCTATATTCCTTTGAGCTCTGATGAAAAATTTCGAGCAAAAGCCTTTATCGACGTGTTTCTCTATCGTTTTGCTAAAGTATTTGCTTCTTTGATTATCTTAGGTCTGCAAGTTATTTTGACTAGGTATTTATTACCTGTTCTTCATTCCATTAGCATTTGCGTTTTTATCAGTTGGATAGCTGTAGCTATATATCTATTCAAAAAAATAGACTCTTCAGAATTAAAAGATAAAAATGCTTAAAAGTTCTAAAGAACATCTATACAGATTACAGTGTACATTTCTTCCCCTACGCTTGGCTTTTCTTTATTCCTTTAAATTTACTTCTTGTTAGTTTGTACGGTACTGTTACAGATATTATAGTGTTTTAAATCTACATTGATAAAATAACTTGATCCAAAGCAACGGATAAAGAAGCAACAGAAGGAAGAAGATCTCGAATGTTCGTTTTCATATTAGCCCAATATTTTTCGATAGGATTTAGATCTGGTGAGTAAGGAGGAAGAAAGAGCATTTCGCATCCACATGACTCTATCAATTTCTAGTTTCCACTGATTTATGAAAGCTTGCATGATCAAGAATGAAAACCTGGCCAGGACTCAAGTTTGGAATTACAGATATTAAACTTTAAATTTTCATAAAGATACGGTAACATAATAGGATAGCATATTCACATGATTTAAGATGAAAAGTCTTTAAGACAAGGATTATCAAAGAAAGAAATAAGCCAAATATTTGGAATAACAGAGTGAACCCTATTTAACTGGATAAAATGAAAATTTAAAGTTTAATATCTGTA
>JAITFW010000014.1 GCA_031281085.1 Chlamydiales bacterium
GCGTGCTCGGATTTTATTTGCCTTTTGATTCATAAACTCTCTCCTTTTTAAAAAACTTGTTCTTTTAAAGATGACAAATTTAATTTTTTTTTAGGAAAGAATCTTTTGAGATTTCACATCAGATTTTTTCGTTCTTTAAGCAGATCCTTTTGGATGACTTTTAAGAACTTTGAACTCTGGGTATCTAACCGCTAGTTAGGCGATGCATCTCTGTCTTTACTTTTCTAAAAAGGATTTTTTAAAAAAATAAAGCAGAAATCCTAAAAATAGGGTTAGTGTATTTTTGATAAGTAAATAATGTCAAATTTAAACTTGTCAGATCAGAAAAAACCAGAAGAGCAAGTAAAAATTGAAAAATTAGTAACAGAAATGGCCATAGAATACCCAGCTTATGGGCAGCTACAAGGATCTAATGAGCTAAAAAAACAAGGCACTCTCGATTCGCCTGGAGGAGAGAGAGTTTCACTTCTTCAAAGTTCTACTTTTTCCCAAACCAACTCGAGAAGCGATTTGTAAAGCCTGTCTCTTTGCTTGCTTTGACAGGTGGGTAGTACTGTCTATCTATTTCTACAAGTCTTTTGTCAAGAGCTCTAGAGGCTGGAGTATTTGGGGCCGATTTTTTGCTACTCGTTGAGTCGTAATACTTTTTATTTATACGATCACTTTCTTTTTGCGATCTGATCTTGATACTCTTTAGTGGGCAGATAGAAGGCAGACAAATAAAATTATTTTATAGGAGATTTTATATGTCTAGGCAAAACAGAAGCTATAAAAAAGAATTTAAGTTAAATGCGGTTCAACTCTGTAAAAGCTAAGGAAAGGCAGCAAGAAAAATAGCTGAGGAATTAGGAATTCCCAAGCAAACGCTTTATCAATGGGTAAAGGATAACAAAGCAGATGGAGAAGGCGGCTTTTTTTTAGAGGCAAAGGAAATATCCATCCTAGCAATGAGGAATTATACCTTCTTAAAAAAGAATTAGCCGACGTGAAAATAGAGCTAGATATTTTAAAAAAATCTATAGCCATCTTTTCAAAACAGAAAGCATAAAATACGAATTTATGAAAAAGCATAGAAATGAATTTCCCATAGGAAAGATGGCCAAAATAATGAAAGTGGGGAATTAGGCCTAGCAGCCATGCAAGCTGGATTCAACAGTGCCGATGAAACCGCAACAGCAGGTCTTTTCCAATAAAGTTTTTAGATTTTAAGACAGCAATTTGTACTTTTTTTGAAAATGTTCCTAAGTATCGAGAAGAACGTCAACTTCTTTTTTCTAGGAAATTTTCTCTTGGTAAATCTTAGTTTAAAAATGAATGAGTATACCGTCTAATCGTCTTCTTAAATTGTGATTTATCTTTTTTCAAAGAAGCTTATGCTAGATCCATCGCTACTGGAAAGATCGTCAAAATTATCAAGATTATTTGGAAAGAAGAGGCGCTCTTTGGTCAGTTCAAAAGATTCCTTTTTTCTTTCTGTTTTCTCCATAGCTTCATTTGCATTCGATTTTAAAGGGCGAAGATAATGTTTAACTTTTTCAAGAATTTTCTTAGGGAACTCAAAGAAAGAGTTTTCTTTTTTTGTCGGGTTATAATTTAAGGATGAATGTAATGATCTTTTTAGTTTTTGAGGTAGCATCCCAGTAGATGTATGAACTCCAGTAGGTAACCTATTTGTAGGATTGATCTGTTTTTCAAGTAAATTTTTAAATTCCCTGATCGTTTTTTCATTTACAAAATGCTCTACAAGAGGGGCGTTATTTTCATAAGTCACTTTCCATTTGTTTTTGGTTTTAACGTGCAGATGTAGAGTTCCTTTAAAAAAATGCTTGCTGTTTTGAACTTTATCTAATACTTGGGTAATTCGGTCTTCTATTCTTTGCCAATCTCCTTCTGAATAAGCTAGTGTTCTCTTTTTGTTATGTACGGTGATGCGGTATCTTTTGTCTTTCCATGTAACGATTGTGTAATAAGAAGAACCTGTTTTTTTACATTCATTTAGCTCAAAACGTAATTGTTCTGACTCTGATAGAGGGTTTTTTGAAAATAAAGCATCAAAAGCTACCCCTTCTACTCGATTATAGATACTAGGAGTTTGACCTTCAGAGGTTAAGGGTGTGTTAATAGCAGTATGATAGGATGTATTACTATAAATTGACATGTTTTATTCTCCTATTTTATATCTATTTTACAAGATTAATGTTTATTTATTATTAATTAGCTCAAAATAAAATACTTAATTAACGAATTTGTTATTTTTATATATCTAAGTAATTGTTTATTAGTTTTTTAAGTCAGGAAGTCTGCATTCTACGTACGGGTTGCCAATTGTTAACCATAGATGGCAAAAGGCTTAGAGGAGCTACTTTCATGGGTAATGCAATTGTAGTAGAATCATTTGCAGCAGATGATCGATTATGCTTTGCTGTAGAAAAAGTTCCGAATAAAGCAGTGGAAAAAAGCACATGGCCAATTCTATTGAAACAAGTGGATGTAAAGGGAGCTATTCTTTTAGGAGACTCTCATTTTTGTGCTATTGCTGCTTATATGAGGCAGCCTAAAAAACCGCGTATTAGAATGTCTGATAAGGAAAGTGTTGTTTGCTAGAAATCTCAAATCTGAGGTTATAAGTCAATCTATGTGAAATATTTCATGTTTTTAGTGTTTGATTTGTCTTTTTTCTAATGCTTTTCAGTTTACTAGAAAAAAACTTGAGTTGTACAAGAATATTTTTTTATTTTTAGAATTTGCTGAGATCTATTAAGGATTCGAATAATTTAATCAGTTTTTTTAAAAGAGAGATCCTATTTCCACACAGAGCTGGATTGTCCGAAAAAATGATTACAGTTTTGAAAAACCTTTCTAAAAGATTTTGTAATTCCTCTAGTAATTTGAATGCTTCTAGGTACTGTTTTTGTTGTAAGAGCTTTGGCCAGCATTTGTAAATCTGGACGTATTTTTGAAGAATTTTTCTCTCCTCTGGTTCAATCATAAGTTTTTGCTGAAAGGCAGGTGAATCGTATTGAATATACCTTTTAATGCATTTATAAGTTGTAATAAAGCAAGAAAAGCTTTTTTTAGATTTACGAAAGTTACAAAAAGCTTCTAATCTGCACAATTGATCAAAAGGGTCATAGGGGCTTATCTTTGCAATAGCATCAAGCTCGTCTTTTCTAAATCCTAATTCTTCAAAGATCAGTTTTTTGTGAGTATTGATGAAAGTGATAATTACTTGTGTAGCTTTTTTTTTATTTGCAATAGGAAACACTTGACAAGCTTTTAATAATAAAATTTGCAAGTTACAACTCATTTTATTTTTTAACAGAATTTGAACGATACCTATTGCTTGTTGGCGTAAGGGATAAAGATCTCTAGAGGGGCTATAGGCACTAATGAGATCATCTATTTTATCCGATAAACTTAAGATAATACCAGTCGGAGTCTTAGGGACAGCATCTCGTTTTGATCTAGGCAGCCATTGTTCTTCAAGAGCTATTGCTACTTGGTGTTGTTCGTTTTGTGCTAGAGCATAATGTTTGCCAATAACACCTTGCAAATTAGGAAACTCGTGAACAAGTGCAGAACGAAGGTCGGATTTGCTTAAAAGAGCAGCTCTTTGTACGTGTACGTACTCTGCGATTTTTAGATGTCGGTGAAGCATGATTGCTATTAGAGTTAGCCTTTCTACTTTATCCCAAAGATTTTTACAATTTTGCTGATACCTTATTTCTTGCAGTTTATAATAACTTAAATCAAGTGGAATACGTACTTCTTTTTCATAAAGAAGAGCTCTATTAGATAAGCGGAAAAGAAGTTCTTTTTCATTTCCCAGTTGAATCATTGGATTGGGTTGACTATCAATTGTAATTATAAAAGCATTCATTAATTGACCATGAAGATTGGTGATAGGAAAATATTTGTGATGTTTTATAATTTGCGAAATAAGTACTTCTTGAGGAATTGTTAAAAATTTAGCATCAAAAAATCCGAGCATTAAGGTAGGCCATTCTGTAAGATGCAACGTCTCTAAAAGAATTTTATCCTGTTCTATTGCGTATCCTTTTATTTGTTGTTCTAATATTTTGATTTGTTTTTCAATGTGTTGTTTTCGTTCTTCTATATCTGCTAAGACGTAATGATGTTTTAAATCGGAAACATAAGACTTTGGATGTTTGATTTCAATCCAAGTAGGGCTAAGTTGAAAATGACCAAAAGAAAAATTTCCGGATTGAATCTTACCTAAATGGAAAGAGATTACTTGGGTTCCAAATAAAGCAAGGATCCATCGAATAGGGCGAGCGTATCTAACAGAAGGGTCTTCCCAGTACATTTTCTTGGGAAAATCTATATTCACAATCAAATCTGGTAGTTTTTTCTGCAGAAGCGCGTATGTAGAAGTACCCTTCACATGAACGGTAGCAATCAGATATGGGGTGCCAGCCATAGAAATGGAATATAAGTTTTCTACTTCTTCTTGCAATACTTCAGCTAAAGTGCAAAAGGCAATATTACAAGTTTGTAAAAACCCCTTGCCTTCTCTTGTTAAATTACCTTTCTTATCGAAAGCTATGGCTATTGAAGGTCCTTTTATTTGTTCTTCCACCGATTCTGTTCCTTCTACAATACCTTTTACTAAAATGCTTAGGCGTTGGGGAGTTCCAAATACCTGTAGTTCTTCAAATTTTAATTTATAAGTTTCTAATAAATTACGTATGGAATTTTCTAGATATAAGCAACCAACAGGTACAAAACTTGCAGGTAGTTGTTCTGAACCAATTTCTAAAAGAAAATCTCGTGTATTTTTGGGATTGAAACAAGGATTTTTTTGTACAATAAATTTTGTATTTATAGAAGGAGTTATTAAATAAACTTGTTTAGAAAGAATAGCCTTAGCGACTAGATGGGTTAAGTCACGAATTCTTCTAATATAGCTATTTCTTTGAGTGAAGCAAATAGCGCCTCTTGCATCTAATACATTAAAAGCATGAGATGCTTTAATGACAAAATCATAAGCTGGAATAGGAAGATTATTTTTCACCAAATTTTTAATTTCTTGCTCGTAATCGCTAAAATGGCGTAACCACATGGGAACGGAGGCTTCTGTAAGATGATAATGACTCCATTCCATTTCATTTTGTAGAAATAAGTCGCGAAGAGTAAAGAGATGGTTGTATTGTATATCAAAAATGACAGTCTTATTTTGAAGAAATAGAGCCAGCCTTTCTAAATCATAGGTAATTTCTACACTAATGGGTTTTAATGCAATATCTCCTACTGTT
Source organism: Chlamydiales bacterium (assembly GCA_031281085.1). Classification (GTDB taxonomy): domain Bacteria; phylum Chlamydiota; class Chlamydiia; order Chlamydiales; family Rhabdochlamydiaceae; genus Rhabdochlamydia. Next base: position 5,277 of record JAITFW010000014.1, read on the forward strand.
TGTAAATAGGTAAATTGAGTAATTTCCATTCCATTGCACCACACCTTCCATCCCAGACCAGAAATTCCTAATGAAGAGATTTCCCAATCATTATGTACAAATCGAATATCATATTTTTTAATATCTAGGTTTAATGCAAAAAGAGATTGTAAATATAAAGTGCGTGTATCGGTTGGAGGTGGTTTGATTAAAACCTGATATTGATGAGATATCTGAAGGCGATAAGGATCTTTATCTCTTGCATCTTTTGGCCTGCGACATGGTTCTATATAAACTGCTCTATAAGGTTCTTTACCTAGACAACGCAAAAATGTAGCGGGATTAAATGTCCCAGCTCCAACTTCTAAATCATGACCTTGATGAATAATGCAGTTTTGTTTAACCCAAAAGGTGTTAAGTTGCTCAATGATTTGCTCAAAGGTTAGCATAAAAAATTTAACTAGATATTAAGGTATAATTAACTTCATTGTATAATAAGAGGTTATTTTTCATGTGTTTTTATTATCTAATTATGTAACTTTAAATTATGCCTTACTTGTTATTAAGTAGTTCAAGGATAAATATTTCACACTATGTATTTGCTAATTATCGATTTAGGTAAATAGTATATAATTTAAATTGTTTTTTAAATATTCATTAAAATATGTTAAAGTTTAATTATAACGGAGGCTTTATGAACATATCGACATTTTTACCTTTATCCTTGGATAAGCGACCATCACAAGGTCTGTCCTCAGAAACCTCGAGGCTAGGGACAAAGAAGAAAGCCATGCGTTTTCTTCAAAAAGATCATCAAGAGCAAGAGAGCCTATCTCAAGGCTTGTATGCAAAAAGAAGAGGTTTAAAAAGATTACAAGAGAAGAGATTAAAAGCTTGAATAGTAAAATTTTTTTTTAACATAAGTCCTTCTTTTTTTTAGACTTAGATTATAAATTGATTTTAAATCTCTATTAAACTACAATAATGGTAATAAATGTATGAGGATAAACTATGAAAATAGTTCCTTTTTCACAGCTATTAGTACATACTAATTTTATTCCGTTCAATATGGAATGCTCAAAGTTTTTGAATAGACTTAGGCATGTAATTTCAAAAAATCTTCGTCAAAATCGAGAAGATCATGAATTAAGAAGTTCTCAAATGGATAAAGGTATTAAAAGAATACGGCAAATGAGTAAAGCATCTGTAAATACCCATACTATCCAAAATGATTACTTAAACGTCGCTTTCTTCCGTTCACACTTGGCCCCCTGCCCTGGAGAAACTGCGCAATAACTTTTACCCATGGAAGGATATACATCCTTCCACGCTTTTCAAATTTTTCATCGGGTATATAAACTAAAGCAATCTTGTTGGGATTAAATGGCCAATTTGTTTTTGGGTCTATGTTCTTACAGTTTTTATGATCCTGAAAACAGGCTATTAATGGCGCTTTTTGTCCAAGGAATATACTCTCAAGAGAATGAGAAAAAAGACATAACAGATAACCAAAACCTTGAATTTTTCTTGAAACTTCAGCTAAGATCCCTGTTCATATGCAACCAAAAACCCACTTTTTAACACCCAATCAAAAAGATATCCTTAAGACACGACATCGTCATGAACCAGATAAAAGACTATGCGACAGAATCAAAACGATTTTGTAGTTAGAGACTGTTTAAAAACTATTTGATGAGCTATAAAGGAAACCTTATCCCAAGATTTTATAGGTAATTAAAGACCCATTCTTATCCAAGCGACATCTCTCGAGGGCAATTTCATAAAATTCGCCCGATGCTAGAATCCATATGCAAAAAA
>JAITFW010000098.1 GCA_031281085.1 Chlamydiales bacterium
TAAAATCCTAGCAGAACGATATAGAAATCGCCGCAAACGCTTTTGTCTAAGATTTAATCTTATAGCAGGGATCTATAATTGGGAACTTTGAAATTGAGGTTATGCAAGAGCTCTAATGAATCTGTGATTAAAGACCATGATCTAGAGCATCATTTTTTTATAGCGCCTAGCTTACTTGTAAATATATTCCACGCCTGACAACAACATTCTACAATATGTTCATAACTATGAAACGAGCGATTTGCTAAATAGCGATCTCCTTAAACATTGCCATATTTGTTCTACTGGATTTAATTCAGGAGAAAAGGGCTACTCCAAGATCTTTTTGTGGACATACAGCACCAAAAATATATGCATATGTAAATTGTTGTTGTCTAATTACTCTTGGTCTTGTTCCTTTTCTAGCCCAAAGACGAGTAACCGTTCCTTTTTGTCCAACCCTTGCCTCATCTTGAAACCCTATTTCTACTTGATTTAAGGAAACGTTTTTGGGAATCGTTTTTTTTACTTTCTCTTGGAATTTTTTTTAAACTCTTCTTGTTCAACTTGATTTGCTTTTGGATGTTTTGGCTGATATCCAGGAAAGACGACATCTTTTCAGTAGGTGATAGATGCTTGGTTGAGCCCATTTTACAGCGAACTTTTCTTCTAGCATCTGTTGAACATCTGATGCCCGAACACGACCACCTTGTCTTTGTTCTTGTAACTTCTCTACTTCTATTCTAAATGACTCTTCTTTCTCTCTAGAAAGTTTCTTTTTTCTTCCTTTTCTAGGTTTTTCTTCTAGGGCTTCTCATCCGTATTGCAAAAATCCGCTTACCCATTTCCGAATTGTTTCTGTGGTGATTTGATCCATTTCTGCTATTTCATAACGAACTTTTTTCCTCTTGACTTGACCCATTGCTAGCAGACGAATGCGTTTTCAGGGATTCTTTTCTTGCTTAGCCAATTCAAAAAAATCTATTTTATCTATCTCTTCCTTCAATTTTTGCTTTATCTAGAATACCTTATACCATTTATCAAAATGAATCTTTGTTTTAAAATTCTAAATTTTAAAACAAAGATTCATTTTGATAAATGGTATTAATAGACCTCTTTCGAAATTCATTGCGCCAACTCCAGGTTGTAGATTCCCGCGATATCTGTAAGAATGAGAATCATGAGTTACACGAGAAAATGGGGGCAGTTGGACTCGAACCAACGAAAGTCTAAGACTGAGAGATTTACAGTCTCTTGCAATTGCCGCTATGCGATACCCCCAAAACAATGCTGGAGAAAGGAATCGAACCCTCAACCGTCCGCTTACAAGGCGGATGCTCTACCGTTGAGCTACTCCAGCAATTAGATGAAAGACTTATAGCAAAGAGCTGTTTTACTCTCAAGAACTATCTGACTTTTTACCTTCAGAAGAAGGAACATGTTTAGCTCTTTGAAAAAGAGAGGAAATCTTCTGAGATGACATTAGAGATTGCTGTAAACAAACCCGTTCTGGACTTAGTGCTTTAGTTGCCGCTTTGCTTTCACAACATTTTTTAAATTTTTTTCCTGAGCCACAGGGGCAGGGATCATTTCGGCCTGTCTTATTCATATCTACCTCAAAAATGGGTTCCAAGATATCCTAAGTCGCATAAAAAGGGCAATTGTGAAATAATAGTTCCGGAAATAAGGATGTAAAAAAATGATCCACTTATCTATTCCATTAGCTATTCCCCCTTGGACTCGTTTAGGACGTAAGCTAGAGAGCTTGTGTCGCAAGGCTTTATACGAATACCAATTAGTAAAAGAGATTGATAAACTAGCTATTGCCTTAAGCGGGGGCAAGGACAGCTTAAGTTTATTATTTCTACTCAAAGCAATTTTAGGAAGAGGGTTTCCGCCTATCCAACTACACGCCATTCACATTGGTGGAGATTTTTCTTGTGGGGCCGGAATGAGCCGCTCTTTTTTAAAAGGAATTTGTGAACAGTTAGAAGTTCCTCTTACTATTGTGAATGTAGATCAGGATCTAAATACATTGCAATGCTATTCTTGCTCGCGTAATAGAAGAAAAATTCTCTTTGAAACAGCAAAAAGCGTTCAAGCGACGACTATTGCTTTTGGTCATCATCGCGATGATAGCATAGAAACGCTTTTTATGAATCTTATGCACAAAGCAGAATTTGCCGCTATGTTGCCTAAAGTGCCCATGTACGATTACGGTGTTACTGTTATTCGACCTTTGATTTACGTGCCTGAAGAAAACTTAATGCAATTTGCTAAATTGTATGAGTTTTCCAGAGTAGTTTGTCAATGTCCAGTAGGTCAAAAATCTATGCGCAAGACAGTGAAAAACATTTTAAAAGATGTGCAAGAGAAATTTCCTAATGCAACTGATAATTTAGCTATAGCCTCCCGTATGTACGGTTCCCAAAAAGCTTTAAAAAAACCTTAAATCTTGCTTTAATCTTATGGCTATGTACATATCCGAATTTCTTGCTATTATTTGTTACCTTTTTTTACTAACCTTTATTGCTATCTATTCCTATAAGCGCCATCTAACCGCCACAGATTTTATCATTGGCAGTAGATCTTTAAATTACTGGCTAACTGCACTAGCAGCTCACGCTAGTGATATGAGCAGCTGGCTATTTATGGGTTACCCAGCAACTATTTTTGTAGCTGGCTTATTTAATGCTTGGGCAGCTATTGGTTTAACACTGTTTATGTTTTTAAATTGGCAACTGATTGCACCTAAATTACGAATAGCAACTGAGGAATACAATAGCTTGACTCTGTCTTCTTTTTTTGAAAGTAGATTAGCTGACACTTCTGGATTGATTCGCATATGTACCGCCATAATGTCAATTGTTTTTTACACTATTTACATCTCAGCTGGACTCGTCGGGCTCGGTATCCTCTTAGAGGTTCTCTTCCAAATCCCTTATTTTTGGGGAATTTTTATTGGAATTTCCATTGTCGTCCCTTACGTATTTATAGGAGGTTATTTAACGCTTGCTTGGATTGATTTGTTTCAAGGAATCTTTCTCATGTTAGTGATTATAACCATCCCTCTTTTCTTACTAAGTAAGCTAGGTGGATGGGATCGTCTTTTTCAAGTTATATATGTAAAAAATTTGCCTCTATCTTTGTTCCCCGACTTTTCTTTTCACTCTATTTTAGAGATGATCTATATGGTATTTGGGTGGGGATTGGGTTATTTCGGCCAGCCTCATATTATCACTAAATTCATGGGAATTCGGGATGTCAAAGAAATGAAAAAATCTCAATATGTTGGAATGAGTTGGATGGTTCTTTCTATTAGCGCCTCCACTTTAGTTGGCTTAGTGAGCATTCTGTATTTCCAACAAGGCCTAGAAGATCCTCAACAACTCTTTGTCTTAATGGTAAGAGATTCTTTTGCTCCCTTTTTTGCAGGTTTTATTTTATGCGGCGTATTAGCCGCTACAATTAATGCAATGAGTGCCCAGGTATTGGTTCTTTCTTCTAATATTTCAGAGGATTTTTATAAACGTTTAATCTGTAAAACAGCTTCATCAAAAAAGAGATTAGTAGTTGCACGAACAGGAGTGCTTATAGTCGCATTTCTTGCTTTTTTTATTGCTTATACAAAAATTAGTACTATATATTCACTTGTAATGTATGCTTGGTCTGGTTTAGGCTGTTCTTTTGGACCTTTAATTCTATTATGTTTATATTGGAAAAAAGTAAATAAATATGGAGCTTGGGCAGGAATTTTAAGCGGTGGCATTACAGCGGCTATTTGGCCTTATTTTATTGCTAAAATACCATCCATGATCCCTGGCTTTTTTATAGGATTAATGGCTATTTACGCAGTTACTAAATTAACTGAAAATACAATTCCTCCACCAACCGTACAGGAAATATAAAATGCAAAAGAAGCCTTACATTCTAATCACAAACGATGATGGAATCGAAGCCCCAGGGCTCTTTGCCTTATATCAAGCCGTTTGTCACTTTGCAGAAGTTGCTATCATAGCCCCTGCATCAGAACAATCTGGCGTAGGAGCTGGTATCTCTTTAAGAAACCCTTTACAAATTCAATCTGTTCTCTGGCCAAACAATCCAGCTGCATGGAAAGTAACAGGTACTCCTGCGGATTGTGTGCGCTTGGGGCTATACACGATTTTAGATAGAATGCCTGATCTCATTCTATCCGGAATCAATCGGGGGTCTAACGCAGGAAGAACCATTCTCTATAGCGGCACAGTTGGTGCTGTTATTGAAGGAACGATGAAAAATGTCCCTGGAATTGCTTTTTCTTCCGTCAATTATAAAAATCCTAATTATGAACAATTTAAAGAATTTGTACAACCTATTGCTTTACAGTGCTTAACCCAACCACTGCCCAAAGGGACTTTACTGAATGTAAATTTTCCAAACACAGAAAACATTCAAGGTGTAAAATTAACCCATCAAGGAATGGGCTACTGGATGGAAGATCCAGAACAAAGACTGCATCCAGAAGGACATGAATATTATTGGCTAGGAGGCAAATGGAACACACATGAAGAAGATGAAGAAAGCGATGTGTATTTACTAGAACAAGGGTATGTTACAGCGGTTCCTATTCATGTCAATCAGCTAACAGATAAAGCACTGCTTTTAGAAAGAAAGCAACCTTTTGAGCACTTTGTCAACTCTAAATCCACTCTTACCGAGCTTTAACTTGTTTTTTTGCTACTTGTCTTTCCCATACATCTAAACGCAGAAAGGCTTGCTTTTGAGTTCTTTCTATAATTTCTCTTCCACCTTCTATCTCGTAAAGTCTTTTTAATTCCTTTTTTAAAGCAATACTATAAAAAGAAGGGTAAAATTCTTTGACGTCTAAATGACTTTGTTGAAATTTACGAGCTGCTATCATTAAATCGACCAAATCTTCAAAATGTTGCCTCAAAATAGGTTGAGCTTGCAGCAATTGCTGACGATCTTGAATAGACTTGAGCGTATTAAACATTTTTCGGCAATGAGCATCCCCTTCCGATTTAAAATCTTCATAGGAGTTAGGATTGCATCCCAACAAGACAAAAAAGACGACAAAAAATTTTTTCATGTATAAATCTCAGTATTCTTTTAAACCTCAGTTTTGGGTTTTTTAGCAAGCAATTAGCCCTAAATTTTCCTTACCGGACATTTTAATACGATTTTCAGAGGCTGTCTATTTTTTTTGCGTAAATGTCTTTAATCATGTATCCAAAAAATGGACTATACCAATATACATGGATGGAAAACAATCATCTCTCACTTATCCATTGCTTATGGCGATAGATTAAGAATCTGTCTTCACAATTTAAGTAAAATTGTGTAAAATCTTTGGATAAGAGGAAATTATGACTTATCCAAGCGATTTAAACGATGCACAATGGGAACTGATTCAAGATCATTTTAAAACCGGCAATTATGGTAAAAGCCGTAAGTATAGCCAAAGAGTTTTGATAAGCGCTGTTTTTTATGTAATAAAAACAGGTTGTCAATGGCGTTTCCTACCCAAAGAATATCCACTATGGAAAACAGAGTACAGTTTTTAGAGTTATTTCACTTTAAATTTTCATTAAATACATACCTCTAAAAAATTTTGATCAATTGCTTTTGCAAGAATTGAATATTGCTTTAAACTCTCTCTTACTTTTCTTTTAAAGTTAGCCCAAAATTTTTTAGAAGTATGTATTTAATGAAAATTTAAAGTGAAATAACTCTAGTTCTGTTTTAAGGTCAAAATCTTGAGAAATTTTCATATACTGTTTTCCTTGTGTAATTTTTTTTCAATCGCTTCGCCTTCGCTATTGCTTCGGTTTGCGCTTCCTTATTCTTGAAAGACAGGACAAAAGTGTCTTGTCTTTCAAAATTTATTTACACAAAATCCTGTACACTCCCACTTTAGAAGGTTATCTAAAGATTATGAAATGACAATAAGGGGAGCTGAAAACAATATCATGATCGCTCATTCTATTCTATTGCTTAGAAGACTTGGTTCATTATGAAGACAGATTCTTATTTCAAATGAAACCAGAGACTGATGTTAGATAACCATTTAAGGGAAAATCTATAGGTGTAGATTACAAGATCTTTCGTTCCCTTGCATATAAAAAATAGAGTCCTCCTACAACTCCACAAAATTTGAGTACATGGGGAAAGATTTTTTTTACCAATTGATGGCTGATTTATGGGATCTGTGTGAGAAATTGCCTCTTCTGGATACCATTCAATAGCTAATAGATCTTCTCTTGGTAAGATAGCTGGAGGCTCTCTGTATCCAGTTAAGAGGCGAAATCCGTTTCTCAACCCATTCTTTATAGGATTAAAAATTCGGTTTGCACAAATAGAAACCACATTTTCAATATTCGAAGTCATCGCTCTTAATTCTGCAGATGATTGTGCTAGCCTTCTTAAAGACTGCATAGTTTCTCTCTCTGATTGCATCATTTCTCGCATTTGTACATGCAGCTCTCTCGTGCTTTCTATTACTCTTTTTATGCTCTTAAAGAGCTTCTCGTCAGCTTGTGAGCTTTCTCTTTCTGCTTGGATAAGCTCCTCTGTAGATCTTACGAGTTCAAGAACGAGTACAGAATCTTCTGGATACGCTTCGCAATATTCTTTTGAAAGGCTGTATTTTTCTTTTAAAAATTCGTCACTTATT
>JAITFW010000088.1 GCA_031281085.1 Chlamydiales bacterium
TGTCAATCGTCTGAATTCTTCGTCTCTAAATTCTTTTAAACAATCATATCTCATGATTAAATCCTTTTAAAATTTTAATCATTTTACAGTTTATTTACAGTTATGCAAGAACTCTATTAGAAGAATTACCACAAATCTTTCTCATACTTGAGCTAGCAGATCGAATCATGGACTATTTACCTGGAAACGATCTAAAAAATTTTATAAAAATAAACCGATCTGCTTATAGTCTCTTTAACACATTGTACGATCGAGAAAAGTATCCAAAAAGTTATGAAAAGACGACGTTAAAATTGCTGGATTTTTTATTTACAAAAACTCCAGAAGCCATCATAGATAAGCTGATTTTTTTAGCTAAAAACGACAAAATACAGGAATTGAACTACTTAGTCAAATCTAAAAAATTTAATGAAATTGCTTTAGACGTTTTTGTTAAAATGTTTACACAAATCTCTGAAAAAGGGCATATTGAAGTGGTAAAAGCATTGATCAACTGCCCTAGATTTTCAGAGATCTCTTCTGAGGATCTAGGAGATGAATTATGCAACTCTGCTATAAATGGACATGTTCAAGTGGTAGAAGCGTTGATCAACTGTCCTAGATTTTCAGAGATCCCTTCTGAGGATCTAAGAGATGGATTATGCAACTCTGCTAAAAAAGGATATCTTGAGGTTGTAAAAGCATTGATTCATTGTCCTAGATGTTTAGACATTCTTCCTGAGGATCTAGGAATAGGGTTGCGTTTATCTGCTGAAAAAGGGCATGTTCAAGTGGTAGAAGCCTTGATCCATTATCCTAGATTTCTAGACATTCTTCCTGAGGATTTAGGAACAGGATTGCGTTTGTCCTCTGAAAATGGCCATCTTAAAGTTGTGGAAGCATTGATCAACTGCCCTAGATTCACAGACATTCCTACTACGGATATAAGAAAAGGATTCTGGCGCTCTGCTAAAAAAGGGCACGTTAAAGTTGTAGAAACACTGATTTTGTGTCCTAGGTTACCTTCTAATGATTTAGGAATTGGATTACGCCTCTCTGCTGAAAATGGGCGTTTTGAGGTTGTAGAAGCTCTGATCCGTTGCCCTAGATTTTCAGAGATCTCTTCTGAGAGTCTAGGAAGAGGATTCTGGTGCTCTGCTATAAAAGGGCACCTTGAGATTGTAGAAGCTCTGATCCGTTGCCCTAGATTTTCAGAGATCTCTTCTGAGAGTCTAGGAGGAGGATTCTGGTGCTCTGCTATAAAGGGGCACCTTGGGGTTGTAGAAGCTCTGATCCGTTGTTCTAGATTTTCAGATATCCCTTTTGAGGATATAGAAAAAGGATTACTCTACTCTGCTGAAAAAGGGTATGTTCAAGTTGTAGAAGCTCTGACCCATTGTCCTAGATTCATATAATAGACAAGAGAGTGAAGAATCATCTGCAGATCTAACAAAATACCTAACTTTTACACACAAATAGCCGAGGGCTTTACATCGTAAAACCCTATAAAAGACAAAGAAGAGAAAAACTAACGTTTTGAGAATTGGAAACGTTTACGAGCTCCTGGTTGTCCATATTTCTTACGCTCTTTTTTACGAGAATCGCGAGTTAAAAAACCTAGGCTTTTTAAAATTTGGCGATGGTTTATATTCCGCTCAACTAAAGCTCTAGAAATACCCAACCTAGATGCAATCACCTGACCCTCAATACCGCCACCTTTTACACGAATGATAAGATCGTATTTTTCAGGATCATCTACCTCATTCAAAGGAGATAAAATCGTTGCTCTTTGCAAAGCTAAAGGAAAGTACTCCTCAAACCTTTTCCCGTTTACTTCTATTTTTCCAGTACCGGGACGTAAGCGAATAGAAGAAACTGCTGTTTTTCTTCTGCCAGTTCCAATAAATTCTTGTTCTTTCATAGGTGCCTAATTAAATATTAACGGATTGTGGAAATTGTGCATGCATATCATGCTCCTCTTTTGCATAAATACGCAGCTTTTTTATTTGAGCTTCTGCAAGCCTAGTTTTTGGCATCATTCCCTTAACCGCCTTTAAAATAATATATTCAGGCTTTCGATCAAGCATAACGCGATAAGGAATTTCTCGCATCCCACTCATAGCTCCTGTGTGGTATCGATAAATTTTTTGAGCATCTTTTGAGCCGGTAACCACAATCTTACTTGCGTTAACAACAATGACGCCATCTCCCGTATCGATATTAGGAGTAAAATCTATCTTATGCTTCCCTCTTAAAATTTTAGCTACTTCGCTAGCAAATCTTCCTAAAGTCTTACCTGAAGCATCTAATTTAAGCCATTTACGGTTAAGACGAGCATTCTCTTTGGTAACAAAAAACGTTTTATCTTGTTTTGCATTCATCTACAAGCCTTATCAAAAGAATTTTAAGTTTAATTTGTTAAAGAAACGATAGTTTACTTGTCTGTTCTTTTTTTGCCAAGAACTTAAGTTTTTGCTTGAGATACTCTTGCTAAAAGCCCCTTATTTAAGCTAGACTCCTCTTAATTTTTAAATGTAAAGAAGATCATTATGCGCAAACAACAAGTAAAAACTTTTTTTGTAAAGACCTATGGCTGCCAAATGAACCAGCTTGACACAGAAATCATGGTTGGTCTTTTGGAGAAAAGAGGATTAAAACGCGTGCTAGAAGAGGACCAAGCAGATCTTTTTATCGCTAATACGTGCTCTATTCGCGACCTATCTGAGCGTAAGACATTTGGCAAGATAGGTCGAATGGGGAAAAATTTTTTAGAAAGACCCGTAATTGGTGTTACAGGCTGTATGGCAATGGCTAAAAAAGATTCTTTGTTTCATAAACTTCCTCATGTAGATTTCGTACTAGGTACGAATAATATCAACGACTTGAATGAAGTGCTCGATGAGGTTTTGCTAACAGGTAAAAAAACCATTCGAACTGTGGATCAATTTGAAGAAAATCTGGATTATTTAGCAGCAAAACGAGATGATCCTATTAAAGCCTTTGTCTCCATCATTCGAGGATGTGATAAGTTCTGTACTTATTGCGTTGTTCCTTATACGCGAGGGCAAGAAGTTTCTCGCCATCCTGATCAAATTATAAAAGAATGCAAGCTCCTCGTTGAAAAAGGGTATAAAGAAATTACACTACTGGGACAAAATGTCAATAGCTATGGTAAGGATAAAGCAGAATGGGGTTGTTTATTCCACGATTTGCTCTACCGCTTAGATCAAATACAGGGTTTGAAACGCATTCGCTTTATGACATCTCATCCTGTGGATATCACTGTGGAACTTATGCAAGCTATCCGAGATCTTCCTTCTGTATGTGAATTTGTGCATTTCCCAATCCAAGCTGGATCTAATCGTATTTTGAAAAAAATGCATCGCATGTATACTTTGGAAACCTACTTAGAAAAAGTCGCTTTATTAAAAAAAATCGTACCTAATGTCTCACTTGGCACAGACATCATTGTCGGTTTCCCAACAGAAACAGAGCAAGAATTTCAGCAAACCTATGACATATTAAAAGAAATTCGCTACAGTGTAGCTTTTATTTTCTCTTACAGTGCCCGCAAAGGAACCCCTGCATTTCGTTGGAAAGACGACATTCCAGAAGAGATTAAACAAGAACGCCTACAACGCCTTCTGCAGCTTCATGAGCAAATCTGCACAGAACAAAGACAAGAATTGTTAGGTTCTCATATACAAGTACTAGTAGAAAAACTTACTCAAGATAAACGTCTCAAAGGGCGTAGCAGGTGTTGGAAAAGCGTGATTTTTGCAGGAAATGCTCCTTTAGTTGGTTCTTTGCAAACCGTAAAAATTACTGGATTTAGCAAGCAAACTCTGATTGGAGAGCTTACCTCCCCATTTTAAGTCTTAATAAATAAGGCTTTTAGCTATTCATACTATTTTAAAATAGAAATGTCTGTCCAGATTAAATCTTGATTTGTACAATTAAAAATGCTCAAACTTGATCAACGATCAAAAAATGAAGCTAAATAGTCGTGTATTTCAGGAAATACTAAATGAATACTTTCGAGGATAAAATAGAAACCAAGTATTAAACAAACAGCCCATTTTTTTTGAGATTGTTATTACGCCATTGCTTTGGATCTAGTTATTTTATCAATGTAGATTTAAAACACTATATGCAGGCAAATACAAAAGGACCTGTTTTTAAAATAGACCTCTTTCGAAATTCATTGCGCCAGCTCCAGGTTGTAGATTCCCGCGATTAGATTGAAGCCGCAAAGAGAATCTTTTACGCCTATTTCTATACCGGTCAGATATGATCTTAAACCGCTTCAAACTACCGATCACGTTTTCATTTTGTAAATTCTTAATTCTAAATTTTTCGAGTATAGCTTCCGAGAAGATAAACTTCGTTACCGAGATAGAATTGGGGTTCAAAATTTGGCAAGCATTAGAAATGCTTGTTCTAAGAGCATTAACCAAAGATAAAATCCTTAAATGCGGAAAGAAAAATAAGAGATTGATAGCAGCTACTGATCCTGTATATCGAGAGAAGGTTTTAAAATTACTCTTTTAATGTCCTGTGCCCTGCATACCTCATAAGTTTTTCTCTTTTCATGAAGATGCAGATGAAGTATCGTAACTAGATAGCATATGTATCTGATCCCCAGATAATCCCGTAAATTGAGTCACAAAATTGATTTCCATTCCATTTTGCAACAAATTCTTTGCAATTTCTAGCTGAGCTTCTATTTTGCCTTTTTCTATTCCTCGAGCTTCTCCCCTGGCTTCTCCCCGCATTTCAGCTTCATAAAGCTTTTGATCCATTACTGCCATGTTATCCATATCGATCTTTTTGACTTCTTCATAGACGAG
>JAITFW010000033.1 GCA_031281085.1 Chlamydiales bacterium
CTCAACGAAATCGTTATTGGTAGTCTGAAACGGTTTAAGATCATATCCGACCGGTATAGAAATAGGCGTAAAAGATTCTCCTTACGCTTCAATCTCATCGCGGGAATCTACAACCTGGAACTGACACAATGAATTTCGAAAGAAGTCTAATAATTTCTATATATATCTTCTTGCTAAGGTGTGATAAGAGGGTTATGCCTATTACTAAAAACTTTTGAAGCACAACCCTGGAAAGATTACTTTTTGGGAGATTTGGTTTCAGCAGGAGAAGGGATTTTTTTCACGAATTTTTCTACAAAATCAAGAGCAGCTTTAGCTAAGCTTTTGACCATGGGATCTTGGTTTTTTTGAATGGACTCTTCTAGAGTTTTCTCTCCTTTTGCGAGCTCTGTTGGATTTAAAGACAAAGTCAAACCAAGCAGGGTTTTAGCCATTTCATTCGAAGGTTCTTTCGCTAAGATTTCTTCAAAAATGACTGCTGCTTGTTTGAGTTTAAGTTGACAAAGATTGAGATATCCCATTCCTAAACGAGGTAGTGGATTATGAGGATCGAGCAGCTCTGCTGCTGCAAATAACTTAATAGCCGCGTCTTCATCGCTTTGGTTAATTGCAATGAAGCCAGCTTCTGCCATTAAGATAAATTGGTCTTTAAATTTTTGAAGAGGCATTGTAAAATCCTTTTTGCAAAATGATGGATACTATTTAAGAGGTTTTTTGATTACGTACCATATTATTAATCGTTGCTTGTACTTGAGAGATCAAGTTAGAAATGGATTCGCCAATTTGGGTAACTTGGCTCATGGAAAATTGCAGAAGTAAAAATTTTCCTGGGGTTGCATGTGAAATAGAACTTGCAACAGAGCGGACTTGACTAATTACAGTGCTCTGCAATTTAGCATATTGCTTGATTAGCGTGTTAAATGTAATCGTTGCCCAATTTGATCCTTGTGGCATTTTTTATCCTTAGTTTATTTTTTGTTAGCGATCCTAGTTAATACTCTTTGCAAAGCAGCGTAACCATGCAATAGCTTCCCATAGTTTTCAAAATCTTCGCTTTCAGTGCCCTGTCTTAATTTTGATTTGATTTCTTGAATAGCTTCATCTGCTTTTTTAAGCAAGTCTTTAGCTTTTCCAGGTTCGTTTTTTAATTCTTTTTCGAGATCAAATTCAAATAGTGGCTTATCTTTTTTTTCCAGTCCAAACATAATTTTAGCTCCTGATTGGTACGCGAATGAAAAATACCTATACTCTTATTTATAGATTGTAATTAATTTTAAATTTTACGCCATCTTTTTCAAGTAGTACCGTATTAGATAAGATTTCTGTAATCTTCATTCCATCTATTACATCCTCAATAGTGAGGATTTTACCATTAATTACAACAAACATATTTTGATTGTCTTTCTTAGAATAACCTGTGATTTGGTATTTTGTGGATAGATCAATCCTTGAAGTATCCGCTTTTGTGTAAATCACGAAGTTTTTAATCAGGCGGATTCCTAGTATTGTATGAAATTGATCGATAATTGTATGAAAAGTATGTGCTCTCTTTTGATCTACTCTGCCTGCTAGCACAAGTTCTCCATTGCTAAGCTGATAGGAAACCGAACTAAATCCTTTTTCAATTAAGACGTTTTCAATTTGCATTTGTAAATTGGTTTCTACGACAACTTGATTTTCCAAACGATCCAAATAAGGGAAGTTAAGATGCAAATAGTCGGATAGAGCTTGGGCTTGTTCTAATGTTTGTACATAGCCTCGCAATACAAACTTTCCAGGTACAGTGGAAGAGAGAGAAACGCCGACCCAATTGGGGTTAGTTAATAAAAGAGCATTTATGTTTTCCCAAATTAATTCATCGACAATCACATTATCTTCAATGCTACGTACAAAGGGAAGATTTTCCATTTTATATAGAAGCTCTTGTTTTTCTACAGTGTTTATTATGTGTCCTAATAAAAAGAGTTTTCCATTAGGAGGGTTAAAGGAGAACTGTACAGAGGGGAAAGCGCTGAGATTTTCTTGTAGGATTTTATGCTCTTCTTTTGAAGAGACAATTTCAATTTTATCGGTTTTAAAAAGGGTAATCATACTAGTAATACTAGCTAAAACAAGTACTCCAAAAGCAGATGCTGCGATTAAGTGCTTTTTAGGGATTATCATTTCTCGCCAATCAGCAGATGCAGGGATTTCTTCTTGTTTTAACTCTTCTGTTTTGGTATTCGTTATAAGCGGAAGAGGAGAAAAAATGGTTTCTTGTATCTGTTCTCGATCGATCAGCAAAAAAGAAGTGGTTCCTAGTGAAATAAGATCCTCTGAAGAAAGAAGCTGTTTATTAGCAATGACCGTCCCATTAACCAACACGCCATTACGGCTGCTTAAATCTTCAATAAATACTTGATTGTTATCGTCAATGTTCATACGCGCATGTCGTCTAGAAACACTTAAGTCTTGAAAAGCAATATCACACAAGTTAGGGTCTTTTCCTAGGACATAGGAAGATCCTTTCTGCATAGAGAACTCAGCACCGGCGTTTGGCCCACTTGTCACTTTAATCATAAAACGACCCAGTGTTGCAAATCCTATTCTTACACTCTCTAAATCGGTGTCATCTTTTAAAACTTCCATTTCTAAATCTGGATAGGAATGAGAAAATCTAAAAATGCTACTACCAATCTTAATTAGATCTCCTTCTTTTAATAAAACAGGTTCTATCAGAATCTGTCCGTTATATAGAACAGGGTTAGTTGTACTGATGTTTTCTAATACGTAACCTTCTTCTGTATGTCTACAAATCACGTGTTTACGCGAGACAAGAGGGTCTTCTAAAACAATAGAAGCTATTTCAGGGTCTCTTCCTAAGGTCCATTTTTCTTCTTCTTCAAATCGTGCAACAAACCCTGTCAGAGGACCTTCTTCTCCAATTAAATATCCAGCCATGTTTATTTTATCTTTATCGAACTTATGTTTTTTCATTGATAATAAGAGAGCTCATTTTTCCAAAAATCGAGATAATTGGTGAAATCCTCTAGAGCATCCTTAAATACTTTATAATTCATGTCATACGGCAAAACCAGACGCAGTGTCAAGAACTTCTCGTCTCGACTTAAGCCAATGACAGAACCTCCGGTTCCTTGTCCTAATAAATTCGCTTTCATAAGGTATATAAAAACCTCTTCTTGTTTATTTAAAGGACATGTTCCAATCGTCGCAAAAAAGGTACATCCTGGATCTAATTCTAGAAAAGTAATAATTAGTTCTTTGTGCAATTTTAATAGAAAAAGTTGGTTTTCTTTAAATAAGGCATTGTCCAAAGCAAGATTTTCAACCAATTGTGTGAGGCATTCTTCTAACATGTACATCTCCGCTCTACATAATGTTTAAATCCCTCTATAAATAAAAGTAAATCGTTTTTTACGAGGAAAGAAGACTTATTTGTGTTAATAAATAAATTCATACATAATGAAATTAGGGTATAATTCAATGAAATAAAGAGAGTCTTCATGGGTTTAAAGGAAGAATGTCAACAGCTCAGCGACTTGTTTCATCGTGCTGCAGAAGGGCAATCGATAGATTTACAGCAAGTATTTACTCAATCTTTACAGTTTTTTGAGCGATTAAAAGTGGAACTAAAAGAAGAAGATCCACAAAGAAAACAAGAAGCTTTGGCCATGTTAATGGAAATCTATCAGAATATGATCAAAGACACAAAACTTATCTGTGAAACTTCAGAAATGACGGAAGAGCAACTTATTGCTTTTGCAGAAAACCCCGCTAACTTTTCACCTGAGCAATGGTTGTCTATTCAAGAATCTAGAGAGAAAATTTTCCATGCAGGAGAGGATCTAGCTAAAGCTCTAGAACAACTTTCTAACTTCCAAACAGGTAAAAAACCGCACGATCCTAGTAAAAAAATCAAAAAATCCGATTGGATACGTAGTTAACTGTCTTACGTGCAGTATCTTACGTAATGCCCTTGTCCTTAATGTTTTGTGTTTTTTTTAACGGATTTTCTCTCAACCTCTTTTTCATAAAAAATAAAAATTATGTTTTTTAAGTTATTTATTATCAGCATTTAAAGCAAATCTTACCTCATTTTTAATATTTACTTAACCTTTTTGTGGTTAAATAGAGAATAGATAGATTGTAAAGCATTAAGAAGAGGAAGCCTATGTCAAATATATTACTTAATCAAGAATTACTATGGGGTATGAGCCACGATATAGAGCAGCGTAGTTCTCATAAGGATTGGATTCAAGATGATCCTACTCTGCCCACGGAGTCTTTAGCAGATCGTATTAAGGATATGATTGCAAGTGGCGCTACGCTAGAGTTGATTGTTTTAGCGATTATGACTAATGACTCTGGAAATGGAGCCATGGACATTTGTTCTTTAAATATCGCAAAGATTACAGAAGAAACCAATGCACTTAGCGATTTGCAAGACGATTTGATCAATCTTCAAAGGATTCTTAGTAAAATTGAAGCTGAGCTTGGTTCTAAAAAAGATCTTTCTCCAGATGACTGGAAAAAGTTTGATAAGTCCTTATTGAAGCAGCTAAAAGACACTTATGAAAAGCTTTGTAAAGACCAAAAAACACTAGCAAAAAATCCCGATCCTAAATTGAAAGCTGTAGCTGATATGGTAGGTAACTGGCTTAAAGACCTAAGTTCTTCTGTTCCTACACCATCTGGGGACAAAGGGAAATTAGACCCTTTTGACGAGTTGCTTAAAAAATGGGATGGAAACACAGACTTTCCTCTAAATGGCAAAGATTTAGCGAATAACCTTTGTGGGGCTATTTATGCTCTAGCTAAGAACTTCTACGATAAAAACCACCCAGGCTCTGGTGATGCGAATACCGATTACTTAGGCGAATGGGGTCAATCCGTACAAGCTTGTGAGCAGTTGACCTCTGGTACATCCCAGCAAGAAACAACTGCCGTACAAGGGTTCATGCAGATTTTAAACTCGTTTAATAACATCGGGCAACAAGGCATACAAGCTTCTTCTCAAGGAAAAGAGGCTATCATACGAAACCAAAAAGCTGGATAATCATTTTCTCTTCCAAATCAAGATAGAACGAGATCATCATTTCTGATGATCTTGCTTTCTTATGATTTCTCATAAATCAAGGTTATCTTTTTCTCAATCAATTGGTGTAAAACCTAAAAGATGCCTCAGAATTTAAAACAATGAAACTCCTAAACCAATACCAAGTCTAAAACCTCCACAGTTTGTTGTGTAGTGATAATGAATAGGTTGGTAGTAATAGTCAGCAAAGAGGTCGAAAAACACGTGTTCTGTTACAAAAATATAAGCTCCTGATTTAAGTACTCCGCCAAAAGAAGTTTTATGGCTGCGCATGGAAAACGGAT
Source organism: Chlamydiales bacterium (assembly GCA_031281085.1). Classification (GTDB taxonomy): domain Bacteria; phylum Chlamydiota; class Chlamydiia; order Chlamydiales; family Rhabdochlamydiaceae; genus Rhabdochlamydia. The sequence goes on from JAITFW010000033.1 coordinate 5,380, forward strand.
CCACCCAATTTTTGACTATGACATCCGCTACGCTAAATCCTATCCCTAGGTATCCTATAAACCGAGAGTGAAAACAATAGGATTTTTTTAATCCTCCACTAAACGTTGAAAGGTTAATTTTTGAGTTTCCGCATCCAAGGACGTGTCCTTTTTTGTTGAACTGATCATAACCCATCCACAAATCGAAATACTCATAAATACTTGTAGAAGCTTCTACACCAATAGAGACGCGACATTTCCCATAAACATCGCTAAACCTATGCGCTGCAGGGAGGAAAGCATCGCTTCGAACTTCAACTGTAGTCTCTGCTGAAAGACTTCCGGCATTTAAAAGCAAGCAACTCAATAATAATAGAAAAGAACGAAATATTTTAGTCATTAACAACCACCAATGTTGTAAGCTCACTTTCACTTCCTCCATGGAAAAGCGCTGAAATTTGAAAGGTTCCTATATCACATTTCTTTTTACAGCAAACTTTATAGAGAAGCGGATCTGAAGAGGGAATACTATCTACTAAGATTCCATTGTGATAAATTCTATACGATATCACTTGTAGACCCTGCACAGCTTCCCATGTTTCTGTTAAGCAGTAAGTAGTACAGTCAAAAAATTTGCACTCTTTTAAGACGCCGTGAAAATTTGTCGGAGGTGGGTTTAAATCGATTGTAATGACATTGCTATCCGAATCGAGATCTGAAAATATACCACTTTCGTCTTTGTTCTGGTAATCTACATGTGCCTGATTGTGATAGAAGGTTCCTGTTGGCGGAAGAGAATTGACTGTCGCTTGAAAAACAACATGTACGGTTTGACCTATGACAATGGTTCCAATGGGAACTCCTGTATTCAAGCTTGGATCGGGATTTACTCTAACTCCATCTACAATGGTGCTGTTTGGGATGTAGGAAAGCCCTGGCTCTAGCAGATCCGAGAGGGTGACATTCAAAGCATCTGCTGCTCCTTTATTAGTCAGGGATACATGAAAAGTGAGAACCGCTTTTACTGTCGATTGGAGCTCTGTGGAAGAATTCGCTGTTTTTGTAGCGACAACATTCGGAGTTTTAACAAAGGGAAGTTGGATAACAACATCGTTGGAGTTTGAAACAGCGCTGATCGTTTCCGATATACTGGTAGAAAAATCATAGGCGAGCTCGCCAGAATTAAAAGTAACATTGCCATCAGAAGGATATCCTGTGATCTCTACCTGAAATTGAACGGTGATGGTATCTCCGATAGCGATAGTCCCTTCCGGTATTGGGAAACCAGAGCTCAAATCCATAGGAGTAGGAGTAGGAGGAGAGAGAGAAGAAGAGTTTTTACTATATAGGAAGGTTTCTGGAAGATATTTTAATCCGTTCTCTAAAGTATCTTTGAATACTGCATTGAGGGCATCGGAAGTTCCTGTATTGGTAAAGGTGCATTGGAATGTGACAGTGTCGCCAATATTTTTTGAAACGGCATCGACTGGCGAAGGGTCCAGGATCTTTTTCGATCCAATTAATGTAGGCGAATTTACAGGAATTTGCAGACCCAATCCATTGAGCGTATAATCATCCTTAAGCGTTGTGCCTAAAGCATAGGCTACTTGTTGGTTATGCACTAGAAGGCTGGAAACATCTACAGCTGTGATGTCATACCCTTGACGGATTCCAGGAGGTGTATTACCGGTAAAAGCATTAGAGTTCAAGTTTCCAAATGTCCCTCTTGTATCTAGCTGAGCGGAAATACTAGGGATTGGAAACAGAGTGTTGATTTGAGAAGCAAAGAAATTATTAATGTCATTATTGACACCGGATAACGAATTGGCTTCTATTGTTAAATCAGGAGTGCTACCGAACAACATGTGAGGCCCTGCTTTCTTCGCATCCCCCTCAATAGCGCTTACAAATAAAGTTCCTTTAAGAGGACCGTATGGAGGAGCATAGAAGCCGCTTACTTCCGCAGGAGGATTGTCGATACTCGTTGCCTGTTGACACCCAACGAAAATAGTCAGATTTTTTGTCGTTTGGGCTCCATTATGATAGGCAACAGCTAACGTCCAACCGGCAGCATTATGGTTGTTATCCAAAGCGTTTATTGTAGCAGGAATGCCTCCTGCAATGTACCGGCCAGCGCCTCCGGTTTGGACAATGGAAGTGACGTTTGCACTTCTCGTGTAATTTCCCGCAGACTCAAAGCCAGGAGTGAGTAGTCTCTGACTTGAAGCTGGATCTGGCACAATAGAAAAAGAGGTCCCTTGAGGTGTAGTAAAGGTAATGGGGGTATCAAGCTCCGCGACGGTAATCTCGTCGTAAAATCCATAACTTCCAGACCAGATCAGTTCAGCATAAAGAACAGTACTTTTAGGAGGCAAGTCCAGAAATGCAGCGGAATTATTTAGATGCCAATCTAAAGTTGTGCCTGGAGGATACGAACCCACCTTCTGAGATGTGTCAAGCGTGATAAAAGCACCTATTGCGTCTTTAGATCCTGGTTCATTTTGATCTTTCTGTTTGCTTAATCCTAGAGTGTTTCCTGTAAATAGCAATCCTCCATTATCTGTAGTTGTGAAGCGGGTAATATACCTGCTTTCAAGTATCGTAATAGGTGAAAATAATAAAGAAAGTGCAATAAAAATTCTCATTAGCAAAGAGCCGAATGCAACAGAAGCCATACTTTACTCTCAAAAAAGTTAAAATCAATGTTTTAAATTTTTTTTTTTGCTTTGTCAAGAAAAAAGGACTATTTAGAAGATAAATGAACGTATGACTTTAACCAGGACTTAAAAATTGTTAAATGGATTGACAATCGTTATGCACGACAAGAGATCCTTTTCAGAGAAAAAAAGAGCCTAATCTTCGACGACACAGTTTTAGATGAAAGCGACTCAAAAGTTATAGATCCTGCCAAGTGTCAATAATGACAAGAATCCCGAACAAAAAGAGAATAGCCTGCGATCAAAAATTGAGCAATTGCATCGAGAAAACAAGCAAACGACGAGAATAGAAAAATGCCAATGTAGAAAAAGAAGAATTCAAAGAAATCATATCGCCTGTGCTTTTTTAGTATGGTCGGGATTAAGTCTCTGGGCACATCAAGCAAAAACTACAGTGTTCAAAATTAAATCTGGATGATTACAAAATGATCTGACTGGTCAACTCAAAAATCTTTCAATCAGTCTTCATTTTGCGTAAGCCAGATCCTTTAATAACTCTTGTGCAGCTAGAAAGCCTATTTTTATAGCCTCTAATTCTTCAGGATTATTTTGAGTCTGATCAAGGGCTTTTTGAAGGTCTTTGGTTATCTGGGCAGTTTCGGCTTTATCTACTACAATTACATCGCGATTAAAGGGTATAGATTTAGGCCAGGCGGGAGGAAGAATGGTTCTTTTATACTTATACCATCCTGAAAGATTGTCGCATTCATAATAGATAGGTAGACTTATCTCTTTTATGATAACAGCTTCGCGTACAAGTTCTCCAGAAATGTTGCATTTTCTTTTGATAAATTCTGCTCTATTCATATAACAATAAGGAATTGTTCCAAAGGATTCGGCTGTAGCATGATTCATAATGTTTTTATAGTCTTGCAAGATTTGTTCGATAAAGCCTAATTGATTGTCTTGTGTTTTGAGAAATGTTAAAAACTCGGTCTTTTTTTCTTGTATACGCTCTGGAATTGTTTCTGGAAGAGAAAGGGAAATTTTCTTCAATCTATAGTAGTTATAAATTTTTTCTATGTATTGCTTTTTGAAAAATTGCTTTTTATCTATCAAAGCATTGACTAGCATTGCACTCTCTTGATCTGCATGCAAATGAACTGCGTTAGAAAGGGCTGTGCAAAAGGCAGCTTCAGAAGATTCCTCTTTAGCAAATATATCTGTTAAAGGTAGTGCTATTCCTCTGATATGAGGAGAGATGATTTTTAAATGCCTACCTTCTACTCTGCCAAGCATAGCACCATCTACTGCTAGGCCAATAATCCTTGGTAAAGTACCACAAAGTTTTTGCTTAGGAGTTAGATTTTTATCAAAGTAAAATTGATATATGCTATGTACGTAGGTGAATACATTCAGAGCATGAAGAAAAGTTGCTATCACAATGAACTCCTATTTTATTTCTAATCCTAAAGATAGATGAACATGTAAATCTCTCTCTCTCTTCTTTTTCTGAAGTAGAGAACAAATATCTTAAGTTTTTCATTAAATAAAAGTGAATTTTTTTTTTAATAAATTTGAATGGATTCAAGTTTATCTCTAAGACTAAGAGAGGTTTTTGCTAAAAACTTCTTTTTTTCAGATTCTTTTACATTTTTTGAATAGTTTTATTATTTATTTCATTTTTAGTAACTAAATGAATTAAAAACTTGTGAAATTAATTCATTGTTGTGTTTTAATAAAACTAAGGTCGATTAAATGAATACAAACTCTAAAAAGAGATTTACATCATGCCAGAAAATTCTTTAGCAGTCTTAGCAAAGATAGTAGCTACTCTCTCTAATTTGAGTGAGGAACAACGCTCTTCGTCTAAAGAGGAAATGTATATAAAAAGCGTTTTGAAGAGTGCATTGTCGGAAAAGCATAATCCTCAAGAGCTAAAACGCATTCTCACAAATCTTGCAAGTACAAAAGGACTTAGCGATAGTGTACGTAATTGCTTAGATATACTTATGCCCAAAGTAGATAAGCTTTGTGCTGCGGAAGAAGCATCAAAAAACTCTCCAGGAGATGCAAAGCTCAATGATCATGTGAGAAAAATCAAAGCGTGTGTAGATAGCACACTGACTCAGTTACAATCCAAAAATCGTCAGGCACTAACTAAAGATAGGATAGAATGTAACTATTGGACGCAGACACAAGAAACCGTGGGATCTATGGTAAAAGCCATCCTCCAATTATAGGGAATTTTATGAAAAAAGACAAAGAGATCGAAAAAATCGAAACATTTTTAGAAGAAGGTGTAGAATATAAAGATACCCATTTTGAAGAGTTATTGCATTTGATGAATAAATTGATGGTAGATCTAAAAGAAGCTGTTTCTAAAGGAAATCAAGAACAGCAGAAATTAGCTGCTCAGAAATTGGAACAAGCAAGGCATTTGTTACATGATTATCTCGAATCAGCAACCGAGAAATTAGGTTTAGAACAAGACCAACTACAATTGATCTTGTCTTACTTTTTACATACAGCTTCACCACATCGAGACAAACTTGTGGTTTTTCAACAAGAGTTTGAAAAAAACACAGAGGAAATAGAAAAACTTCTCGACGCGAAAACACCTCAAAAAAAAAAGAAAACTACTTTAAAAAAACATGCTCAGAAATCTCACTGGGTTCCATCTTAAATTAAGGTTTTTTATGTCCTTACAGATACAACACATACCGTTTATAAAAGAGGCAAATCCCAATAGTTTTTTTACTGAAAAGGAAAAAGGTTATGATATCAATCTTTTATTGGTACTTGCTATTCTTGTTTTGGTTACCAATTCTAAAGGGACGGGCGTTCTTGATCGAGTGGCAAAAAAAATGGAGGAAGCAACCCGTACGACAGAAGAGCTAAGAGGTTTACAAGATAACCTGATCCTGCTCCAGGAAAAAATGAATACATTTCAATTGTCTGCAGAAAAAGAACCTACTGCACAGTCTTGGAAAGAAGACCAAATAGGCAATGCCATCAAAGAGTTTGCTCAAGGGATTTTGGATCTTCAGAAAAATATGATAGATCTGGAAAAACGTGTAAAAAAATATCCTGATCTCGAAATTCTTTTATCATCTACGCAAGATCTTTTTCAGTGCTTTAACCAGCCCTTTACTCCCGTAGATAGTCGTAGTATCCTTGACGCTATTTCTGATTGGGAAAAGGATCGAGATCCAAATTTTCATGGAACGGATTTGCATTTTCAACCCCATGCTCAAAAAAAAGACCCTACGCAGTTGAATCGCATGATTGCTTGGGCAATGAGACAGGCTTATCTAATGAATGAAGGAAAAATCAAAGATCCAAAAGCGCAGAATCCATTAGAGGATTGGAATGCAGATGCCAATACTAGTATGCAAATACTTATAGGACAGTCTCAACAAAGTTCTATTGAAATGAAATCCTATATGACCTTAATCACATCTTACAATAATACAATGAAAGCCTCTCTACAGGCTTGTAAGAAAGAAGTGCAAAAAATGGTGAGGGAGCAAATCAGCCAAAACTAACTCAAGGAGGAACTCATGTCGGATATAATAACAACTGCCTCTTCTAAAATCATACAACCCTCAGAACCTATTCAATCCGTTCAGCCAAAAACAACCCCTTCTCTTCCACAGCAACAAGGAGGGCTATCTGATGCAGGATCAACGGATCCGATCCCCCTAGAGCAATTAAAGCAGATCGAACAAGATCTTGCTCACTTACACGGACCAAAACAGGTCCAACAGCAATCAGAACAACTCAAAAAATATGCCGCGACTCTCAAGGAATTTAGTGAAAAAGATCTACAACGACTCCAACAAAGGATCGCTAGTCTATCCCCTAAACAACTAGAAGATCTTATCCATCAATTGCAAAAACACCTGAGTCAATTACAAGCTACTCTAACCGAGCTCAAAAAACAAAAAAAAGTAGATCCTGAAAAAGCAGACCTTATTTTAGATGTCATAGATATCTTTAGTTCCAAAGACCTACAAAATCTTTCTAAAGAAGATCGACAGAAACTTAGCAACACACTAGATATCCTTAAAGAACAAGCAACAAAACTGATCCAAAACAAGCAAGTAGAGCCTGAAGTCGGCAATGTCTTGGTCCTCTTTTTGGCCTTTGCAAAAATGCAAATGGATCAAAACGATAAAGCCATGTTAGCAGGAATCCAACAAACTAGGGTAAAAACGACCCAGTTAGAATTACAAGAGGAAAAACAAAAAGACTTTGCTAGCCGATCGACACAAGGGAAGCACATTAGCAATGCAAAAATGTGTATGTGGGGAGCGATTGGGATCATTCTAGGTATGGTTGCCTTTTTTACATTAGGAGCAACTTTCGCAGTAGCAGTTCCTATTGGACTTACTATTCTTGGATCTTTTATAGCTACTTGGACTGTCGCAGACAACAACCCCAATGCTCCAGGATTAGAAGGGATAATGGATACAGGTCCTGATGGTAACCTTATGACGGAGATACAGAGTCTACTGGCTTATTGCAATACCCAAACCCAAAAACTCTCTTCTCAACTTAGCTCTACGGAAAAAATGTTTGTAGAAAACGTTTCCGATAGATCTACTCAATTAGGTCAGCAAGCAGGACAAGCTATTACCGATATGGGCAAAATCATGGAACCTAGATAGGAGGTACATCATGTCTTTATCCATCTTAGAGACCGGAGCTCTTTTCAAGCATCTCCAAGGAGCAAATACCAAAGTACAAGTCACCCAAATGGATACTGTTCATCAGTTGACACAGATGCTGCAAACCTTAGCCGACCAGAGGCTTTCAGAGGCAGAAGAAATGGCTCTCATTGCAAAAATAGCAGGTTATGTGCAAATAGCTACTCTTTTCTTAGGTCCTCTTTTAATCCTAGGTGGAATTTTAGCAGCAGGAGGAGCGCTCTCTGGTCTCTTAAGCGAAGCAGCTGTATTGGGAACACAAGGATCTCTCCAACTAACACAAGGAGTGCTTGCTGGTACCCAAGGTGTATTAGACGTTACAAGTGAAGAAAAAAAAGCGAATATACAAAAAGATAAAGTGAATATTACCTCTTTACAGAGAAATAGCGATGATGCTTTGAAAACCATAGAAAAAGAAATGCAAGAAACCCAGGAACGTACAGAAGGAGCGATTAAAATCCTGCATAACGATGCAAAGATAGCAGATCAAAAGACTATACGATAAAATAAGATCTTTCCATTTTTAAAAGAGGTTCTTTCATTAAGAGAACCTCTTTTTTAACCTTTTTAGGTAGTCCTAAACAAGTAGTAACGGCATTACTAACAAATGACTTTAATCATGTATTTAAACTTAATCTCTCATGTTACGCAAGGCCCATTTTCTCTCGCAAATTTTTTAATTCATGAAACACCATCTGATTTGCTTTAAGAATGAGTTTATACTTCAGAGCAAAATGACTTAAAGATGCTTTCATTGACTTCTCAAGGTTAGCGTCTTGCTTAATGGACTTATGGTATTCTTCTATGCGCCATCTTTTTTGAATGAATTAAAAAATTTGCGAGAGAAAATGGGCCTTGCGTAACATGAGTTTTCTAATTCTCTTGAGTATACATGTTGAAAGGCTTTGTCTTATAAGCATAACAATCAACCATTATTTTACTTCGGAAGAGGTTTTCAAGAAGAAACTAGAAAAAAGATCTAAGAGTTCTTTGTGTTTGCAGGTTTTTGCATAGAAGAATAAACTTAGGATAAAAGCAAAAGCTTGTGTAAAAAAAGATAAGCACTGAGAGGACATATGGCGAGTTAAACCTGAAGATAAGCTCCATAAAAAACCCATTGCAAAAGCACAAAGAGCTGCAAATACACTAGCAAAAATGGTTTTTGTGATTAAAGGCAAAAACAAGGGGGATTCCCACCCTGCTTTATAACTAAATTTATAAAGAATCCAATAATTGAGGTAGGCACTTATGCTAGTTGCCAAAGCAGTGCTAGTCACACCCAATTGCAGCTGGAATACAAATAGGGTATTTAAAACGATATTAAAAACAACTGTCGCAACAGAGAGAAACATCGGTGTGCGAAAATTGTTTTGTGCGTAAAAAATAGTAGAGAACAAAATCACTAAACTACTAGGAACAAGACCCAAACTATACGCCCAAAGACAAAAAGTGGTTTTTATTACCGCTATTTCAGAAAAATTTCCTCTGCCATACAACAGGTTAACCGAACTAGTTCCGATAGCTAAAATGGCAAAAGTGCAAGGAATCATCACTGTCATGATTCGTCGATAACCGAAATTAAACAAGTTTTTTGCTTGCTCGATCTGTTCGCTTTTTAAGCATTTTACGAGACGAGGAACAATCGTGCTTACACAAGCAATTCCAAAAATAGCCAAAGCTAACTGTTCTAATCGAATGGAATACCAAAGATAAGTAGGGGCCTTTACATCGATATATCTGGCGAATAGAGGATCGACAAAGGCATTGATTTGCATAGCTCCCACACCGATAATGCTTATACTTAGCGTCTTTGCTAATGTTTTAACCTCTTCTGGAATTTGTAGATCAAACCACTCTCTCCAATTGCTTCTAATATGTTTTAATGTAGGAACAAGGGTAAGTAGCCATTGTCCAAAAAAACCCATAGTTACCCATTTTGCTAAATGGGGCATAGCTAGATCTGGAGCTTGATAACGCAATAAAAAAGCTGCTAACATCCATGTTATATTGCAGATAAAAGGTGCAAAACTAGGAATAAAAAAACACTCATAACAATTGAGAACAGAAATATTGAGACCGTACATACAGATAAATAAAAGACCTGGTAGGAGCCAAGCCGTTAACTTTAAGATTTCCCGATTAGCATCTGAAATCGACAAGGTTAAAGCAGTCGCAATGCCTCCTTCTGCAAGTAAGATAACCCCTATTACTAATAGAGAGACCAGAAGACTTAACTTACGAAAAAAATCATTTGCTCTAGATGGATCTCGCACATACATTTGCATAAAATGGGGAATGAAAGCCGACTGAAAAGGGCCTTCTCCTAAAAGGCGCCTTAGTAAATTAGAAAGACGAAAAGCTACCATAAATGCAGCAACCGAGGCATGGTCCCCAAAAGCAAAAGCCATCACCAAATCGCGTCCCATACCACTCATACGGCTCAAAAGCGTTCCAGAAAAAAAACGTCTTAACATCACTTTTAAGCTTTTCTCTTCCAAGGCACCCTCCATATTTGAGGGTGAGTGTAGAAGTGGCAGATTTTAAAGAGCAAGACAAAAAATGTTTAGAGCAACTTACGAAACTTTGCCTGAAGCAAAGCAAAGGTCAAAAATGGATCTCGAAGGGGAATTGATTTTTGCTCTCCTTTTATAGATACTTCTAAAAAACCCTGTATCAGACCTTTTTTCCATTCATCTTCTGTAAAAGAAACCACCTTAGCAATGGCTTCGGAATATTCTGGATGAGAATTTTCTTGAGAAGAAATTTTTGCTAGGAAAATTGGTATGATAGAGGAGAGTATTCCACTATCAGGAGCTACTTGACCTAAAAAATGCAAAGAGGATGCTACGAGTCCCGTTTCTTCTTGTAGTTCGCGTAGAGCTGCTTCTTCAGCCGTTTCCTGTAAATACACTCCTCCTCTAGGGATTTCGAGTTCCCAAGAGCGAGTTGCATGTCGATAAGTCGCGATCAATGCTATGCGACCAGAAGGAAAAATCGGTAAAACAGCGACACCGGATAAACTCTTTTTTTGTGCATTTTTCCAAAATATTCGGTCATATGTTCCTGGAATTTTTTGAGGAAAGTAAACAGCATCGCGAAGCCAAATCAAGTATTGATCTTCACACACCACACCTATCTGGCTAAATTTCATAGCTTCTGTTTGGGAAAAACCTTTTTGCAGCAAACGGTTTTCTTGTATTTTCTGGATTTGAGCGATTTCTACAGGATCCCTAATGATTTCAATTTCTCCCTCTTGGTAATTTCCATTAGGTTGCTGTTGAATATAAGAGAAGTATTCTTCAAATGGTTGATTTCCATAAATACATTGTAGGCAAAATAAACTGAAAAGGAAAAGTGTTTTCATCATTTACTCTCTTTAAACTCGATGAGCAAGTTTTTTTATATTGCAAGAAATTACGCAGCAATTCCTACCATGTGTTTTTTAGATGATCTCAAAGGATATAAGTCATCTAAGCTATTTACTAGCTCTTTTAATTTTTCCTCGGGAGATTCCTCTTCTAATATTTGCTGTATAAAGTGATAAAAGGCTTGTGCTCGACTTTTTTCTACAAGGCTCTCAAAGGTCGCTAAGGGTTGTTCTTGTTTAAGAAGATTGCATGGGTCGACATGAAACAAAAAGCAGTGGTCAAACAGTAGGCTCAGGATCAATGGTCGCAAAGATCCTTCAAAGCCACAC
>JAITFW010000043.1 GCA_031281085.1 Chlamydiales bacterium
GATAGAGGTCTTGTTTCAGTAAGGCGTGCAGCTGCATTTGGCAAAGGATATTTGCAAGGGATTTTGGCTATTTTTTTCTGCAAAAATCTATCAAAAAATTTTAGTTAAAACGCCCTGTATCCGCAAGTAGCACATGCCTTACTTTTATATGAAGATACAATAAGACGTTACTATAAAACCAATCTAGCTTTACATGCAAGTAGGTAAGGATGAAGATGTCTTTTGAAAGGGTCTTCTGTTATGGGGTATAAGCGTTTATTCTTCAAAACTTAGCCTCCTTCTTCTTGTAAGTGGTTGTTAGATCTTACCAATGTTAACAGTGCCATTGTAAATTCTTAGTTCTAAATCTTTCGAGTGTAACGACGTGAGACGCTCAAAAAAAGCCAAAGAACTGTATCGATTACATAAAATCAAAGATAAAAAACAGGAAACTATCTTCTTGGACAAAATGTTGTTCTCCTTTTAAAATAGGAATTTGTTCGGTTAACTTTTGATTTGTATAAATTATAAAAAAATAAAGAAACATATGACTATAAAAGAAATTCATACAAATAGTGTTTTTCCATTAGCAAAATCACTACAAGAGCGTATTTTTTCCATACCTGATCTAGTAGATAAACTGACTTTTTTAGTTAAAAGCAATAAGATACTGGAATTGAACCATTTAATTAAATCTAAAAAATTTAGTGAAATTGCCTTAGATGTTTTTATTGAAGTTTTTATACAAATTACTAAAAATGGGCTTTTTGAAGCTGTAAAAGCGTTTATCTGTTGTCCTAAGTTTTCAGACATTCCTGCTGAGGATCTAGGAAAAGGATTATGGTTATCTGCTGAAAACGGGCATCTTGAAGTTGTAAAAGCGTTTATCTGTTGTCCTAGGTTTTCAGACATTCCTGCTGAAGATCTAAGAAAAGGATTGTGGTTGTCTGCTGAAAATAGGCATCTTGAAGTTGTGGAAACGTTTATCCATTGTCCTAGATTTTCAGATATTCCTGCTGAGACTATAGGAAGAAGATTGTGGGTGTCTGCTGCAAGAGGGCATGCTCAAGTTGTAAAAGCATTGATCAATTGTCCTAGATTTATAGATATTCCTGCTGAGGATCTAGGATTAGGGTTACGTAACTCTGCTAAAAACGGTCATTTTGAAGTTGTAGAAGCATTGATTAACTGTCCCAGATTCATAGATATTCCGGCTGAGGATCTAGGGCAAAGATTGTGGGTGTCTGCTGCAAGAGGACACGTTCAAGTTGTAAAAGCATTGATCAATTGCCCTAGATTCATAGATATTCCTGCTGAGGATCTAGGAAAAGGATTGTGGTTATCTGCTGAAAACGGGCATCTTGAAGTTGTAAAAGCATTGATCAATTGTCCTAGATTTTCAGATATTCCTGCTGAGGATATACAGAATTACTCAACACTACTGAAAATGGGCATGTTAAAGTTATAGAAACGTTTACCAACTCTGAAATAATTTTATTTTGTGGGTTTTCTGCAAATTGCGTGTTGCAAATAGATATTTTTGTTTTCTTGTGTGAGTAGAACTATTTTTTCTTACGGTATGGGAACAGCAGTTAGGGCAAGAAATATGTATTTATAGCTCCCATTGAGTTGCTTTTCTAACACGCATAGACCACCTCTCTTGAAAGGGATTTTATTCTTTTTCGTAGAGCTATCTTTTAATTATATGTAAGTTTTAAATTAATTTAGTATTAAAATTTGTTGTAATTGAAGTTTATTTTTTTACTGTATATTATTGTCAATAAAGTTGATTATTTCTCATTTCTTTTATTAATATTATTAATTTTAAAGTAAAGTAAGTGCTTAGGTCAAGGAGATTTTATGGAGCAGAGTAGGCTAACTACTTGGGTTTTAAATGGTTTTTGTTGGATGATTCGCAAATTGCTCTCCTTGCGCTATCGCATAAAGATTTGTGGTTGGGAGCACATCAAAAGCCATTCTTTTAAAAAACCGGGTGGGATTTTATTTTTACCTAATCATCCTGCTGAAATAGATCCTGTGATTGTAGAGAGCCTTCTATGGCCTTTATTCCGACCTCGAGCTCTTGTAGTGGAACACTTTTATTATCTTAAAGGGTTTCTCTGGCTTATGAAACTAGTTAAGGCCATCCCTTTGCCGAGCATGGATGCTATGGCTAGTAAGTGGCGCGGAAAAAAAGTGGACCAGTGCATGCAAGAAATTGTAAAAGGCCTTAAGGAAAAAAATCATTTCATGATTTATCCTTCTGGTCGCTTAAAAATCTCCGGTTTTGAAATCATTGGCGGGGCTTCTTTTGTACATCGTTTACTTCAGTTCTGCCCAGATCTGAATATAGTATTAGTACGAACGACAGGTCTTTGGGGAAGTCAGTTCTCTCGGGCGATAACTGGAACATCTCCTAATTTTGGACAAGTCTTAAGAAGATGCGCTAAGCTTTTATGTAAAAGTGGGTTCTTCTTTATGCCCAAACGTAATGTAAAAGTAGAATTTTCTCTGCCACCTTTAGATTTTCCTTGGGATTCGACGCGTGTAGACTTTAACAAATATTTAGAAGAATGGTATAATCGCTATCCTGAAGCAGGAGCAGAGCCATTAACGTTGATCTCTTATTCTCCTTGGAAGAAAAAAATCCCAAAGCTTGCTCAGCAACAAACTCCCATCGAGCTAATCTCAAATCAGATAGTAACCTCTGGTGTGCAAAAAGCGATTTTTGCTCATTTACACAAGATAACAGGATGTCCTGAAGAAAAGATTACAAGGGAAATGAATCTATCTCGTGATCTAGGCCTTGATTCATTGGATATTGCAGGTCTATGTGTATTTTTGGAAGAACAATATGCGGTTATTGGAGTAAATCCAGAGAAATTACAAGTTGTTGAGGATCTTTTACAAAGCGCTTCTGCTTCTAAAAAAGAAAAAAATAAAAGCAATATATTACCCCCATTGCCAACAGCTTGGATGGAAAAGAAGAAACGCCCTAGGATAGAGATTCCGGCAGGGGAAACGATGGGACAAGTTTTATTGCGCAGCTTAGATAGAATGTCTTCCTCTATTGCTTGTGCTGATCATATAGCAGGGGTGATTTCCTATTCTAGTTTTAAATGTTCCACCTTAGCACTTAGTTCATACTTTCGTTCTCTTCCAGGAGAATATATAGGAGTTCTTTTGCCTTCTTCTGTTGCCGCGTATCTTGTGATTTCTGCGATTTGGCTATCTAACAAAATTCCTGTTATGTTGAATTGGACAATGGGAACTCGTTCTTTAGATCATGCAGTGGATCTTATTAGATTACCATTTGTTGTGACTTCTCATCGTTTTTTGGATCGTTTAAATGAAGTGGATTTTGGTAAATTAGAAGAAAATTCAATGCTCTTTTTAGAGGACATTAAACAAGAGATGGGGATTGTAACTAAATTGAAGGCAGCCCTGGGTTGTGTATTGCCTAGTGAATTTTTAATTCGTTATTTTGGTTTAGATAGAATAAAAAAAGATCAGAATGCAGTCATTTTATTTACTAGTGGAACAGAGGCTTTTCCCAAAGCTGTTGGTCTATCGCATGAGAATTTACTTACTAATCAAAGAGATTGTGTCGCTCTTAATATTATAGAATACGGAGCTTGTCTTTACGCTGTATTGCCTCCTTTTCACTCTATGGGATTTTCTCTTACAGGAATGATGCCGATTTTAGCTGGAGTGAAAACTTGTTATGCTCCTGATCCAACGGATAATTATGGGATGGCACAAGATATAGCTTATTGGAAACCAACGCTGTTTTGTTGCTCACCAAGTTTTATTCAAGGGCTTTTTCGAGTAGCTAAACCCAAGGAGTTAGGCTCCTTGCGGCTTATTTTATCAGGAGCAGAAAAAGCTCCTGATGAGCTGTTTATTTATGTAAAGAGATTTTTACCAGAGGCTCAACTCATTGAAGGATATGGAACTACAGAATGCAGCCCTTTAGTTACAACTAATCTCCGAGGAATAGCTAGAAATGGAGTTGGTTTTCCTTTAAAACATACAGAAATCTGTATTTTGGATGTGATAACAAAAAAACCTAAACCATTAGGACAAGAAGGGGAGATCTATATTTCAGGTTTAAACGTATTTAAAGGATATCTTGATTCTGATTCTCATCCTTTTATTGTTTTTCAAGAAAAAAAATGGTATGCTTCAGGAGATTTAGGTTATATTACCCCTGAAGGAGCGCTTATTTTATCTGGTAGATTAAAAAGAATGATTAAGATTGGCGGTGAGATGATCGGTTTAGGTGGTATAGAAGATAAGTTGATAGAGGTAGCACGTCATAAACAATGGTTAACAAGTGAAAAAGAAGACGTTGGTTTAGCCATTAGTATGCGTGAGATAGAAGCAGAAAAACCTCAATTGATTTTGTTTACTACTTTTTCTGTCTCTAAAGAGGAAATTAACACTGTTTTGAAAGAAGAAGGGTTTGGAAAAATTGTAAAGGTCTCCGAAGTGCGTATGATTTCGCAAATACCTTTAACGGGCACAGGGAAAAAAAATTATCGTTTATTAGATGAATTGAGTAAAACAGACAATGATGCATTTAAAGATCTATAACACAGAAAGTAGAAAAAAAGAACAGGTGCTACCTTTAGATGGTAAAACAATCCATATGTATACATGTGGTCCCACAACTTATCATTACGCTCATATTGGAAATTTTCGTACCTATGTTGCAGAAGATCTCCTGCGTAGAAGTTTGAAGCTTTTAGGTTATCAGATCATACAAGCAATGAATATCACTGATATTGACGATAAGACGATTAAGGCAGCAATCGCACAAAAAATGTCTTTACGTGAATATACAAGACCTTACGAAGAGGCTTTTTTTGAGGATCTTCATTCTTTGAACATAGAACCTGTCGAATACTATCCTCGAGCGACAGAATATATAGAAGAAATGATTTTGATTATTCAGAAGTTACTCGAGTTAGAAATTGCTTATCAAGGAGCAGATAAAAGCATTTATTTTTCTATTGCTAAGTTTCCTTCCTATGGGCGTCTTTCGCATCTTTGCCTAGATCAGCTAGAAGCTGGCGCTTCTAATCGGATGTCAGAAGATGAATATGAAAAAGAAAACATAGCCGATTTTGCTTTATGGAAAGCTTATGATCCAGAAAAAGAACAGGGGATTTATTGGGATAGTCCATTTGGTCCTGGACGTCCAGGATGGCATATAGAATGTTCTGCCATGTCTATGAAATTACTAGGCTCTAGTATTGATATTCATGCTGGAGGAGTAGATAACATGTTTCCACATCATGAAAATGAGATTGCTCAATCGGAATCTTTTTCTTGTTCACGGTTTGTCAAATACTGGATGCATATAGAGCATCTTTTAGTCGACTATAAGAAGATGTCAAAAAGTTTAGGGAATTTTTATACCTTACGAGATCTTATAGAAAAAGGATATGAAGGACGTCATATTCGTTATCTTCTATTGCAAACTCATTATCGAACTCAACTTAATTTCACTTTTAGAGCTCTAGAGGCAGCACGTGCTTCTTTGCAGAGAATAGATGATTTCATTGTGCGATTAAAGACGTTGACAATGAATATAGAAGAAGAATCCACTACAGAGATTCTTAAAGTAGCAGAAGAGGTGTTTTATATACACCTTGCAGACGATTTAAATATCTCTGCAGCATTAGCTGCTGTGTTTGAATTGATTCGTCAAGTAAATACCCTTTGTGATGAAAAGAGAGTCTCTTTAAATGAAGCAAAAAAGATATTTGTCTTTCTACAAAAGATCGATACTGTATTGGGGTGTATCTTTGTAGAAGAAGAATGCATTCCAGAGGATTTACAAGAAGCGTTGCGTTTAAGGCAACACGCACGCAGAGAGAAAAATTGGAAATTAGCAGATAGCTATCGTGATAAAATTCAAATGCGGGGATATTGTATAGAAGATAGCTCTCAAGGTCCACGCTTGAAAAAAATGAGAACCATATGACACAAAAGGCTATGACAAAAGATGAGATTTTTGTGCTTAAACTCTACGAGTTAGCCGTGCAATCAGGAGCTCCTTATGAGCAAATTGATTACTTAGAGGTAGCTAAATTCATCGGACAAAACATTAAAGGTGCGCAAATTATTGCACGCGACTTAGCCCAAGCTAATTTTATTAAAAAAGCAGAAGGCAATAAAATTTATCTCACCGATCATGGCTTAAAGCTTGTCGCTCAGATTATTGAGCAGCAAAAAAGAAGCTAAGCAACTTGGCTTAAATTTTCTGTTTTTTTGCTTAGATTTTTAAAGTCTTCTCTTAATTGCTTTACTTTAGCGTTAAGCTCTTCTGGTTTCAGAGGTGAAGAACCGAAAATCATATTTTTTAAAATGGTTAACTTCCCCCAAATCCCTTGAATCTTTGTTGTAGTAAATACATGGTGTTGATGCCAATGAGGTACTGTTTGTCCTGCTAGAGTACCCGTTTTGTCAAAAATATAAACGGCAAAATCTTGTTGGCTATAGGCTTTGTTTTTGTAGAAATTCACTAATTTTTGCGATAAATCGCTAGTTTCTAAAAACTCTTCCTCGGTTATGTCGGAAAATTTCTCACGATGTTTTTTAGGAACGAATAATATATGAAGTTTTTCAAGTCCTATAGGAGCGTAGTCGTAAAGGATATTTATGGACTTTCCTTTAAATACCAATTGCTTTTCAGTAATGTCTTGTGAGCAAAAGGCATCCTTTTTTGAAAGGGTTTTTCTTGAACGTGGTTGAGAGGATAAGTAGTTTTCATTTTCTTGAAAATTTTTGATGATGGATTCCTTATCGCTTTGTGAAACATATACACCTCCCAAAGTAACGCGCCATAAGACTTTTAGCTGTTGCCAAAAAGCCCAGCTATTTTTGGAAAAAGGGACCATTTCTACCTTATATGTAGATAATTCAGATATTTGTCTAAAATTGAGAAAATCGGTTATTCCTAGTTTACTCCAAACTTCAATAATTTTTTTAGACATAGAAAAGATCTCTTTTAGATCAATTTCAGAACTTTTTTGTCTTATTTGTAAAGAACCAATGGTTAATGCACGTTCTGGAACAATGATATCTACAGTTTTACCTGGGATAATCACTGTCTCTATAGAGGTTTTTTTTTGAGCTTGTACCCAATACCTAGAGAAATCGGGTATATAAGAACTGATTGCATGGATGATAAAACTCATAATTTTATCCTAATAAATAACTAAAGAATGTAGCAGATAAATAGAAAAGGATTCAATCTTAAAAAATAGGGAGATTGTTTTTCTAAATGCTTCCAAAACTAGATTTTTAACGTTTTTTTGATAGTACAGTCATTTATACTGTACTGTAGTTTTTGCTTGATGTGCCTACTGACTTAATTCCGAGCATACTAAAAAAGCACAAGCGATATGATTTCTTTGAATTCTTCCTTTTCTACATTGGCATTTGCTTGTTTTCTCGATGCAATTGCTCAATTTTTGATCGCAGGCTATACTCTTTTATACAGCCATCTTGCTGATTTGTTTTAGAATGAGAAGTTTCCAAGATAGGGCTCTATAAGGGATTCATAATTCTTTATCTCTTTAAAAAGAAGGGGAAGCTACTTATATAACTTCCAAATTCCTACTCTTTTGGGCGCATGATAGGGAAGAAGATCACATCTCGAACCGAGGTAGCTTTCGTTAGCAGCATCACTAAACGATCAATTCCTAATCCCATTCCCCCGGTATTTGGAATACCCTGACAAATCGATTCCAGGAATTCTTCGTCTAAAGGAGAAGCTTCTTCATTGCCTGCAGCGCGTTTTTTTGCTTGGATTTCTAAAAGCTCTCTTTGTAGAATAGGGTCATTGAGCTCTGTATAGGAGTTACAAAACTCTGAACCTAGAATGAAGGTTTCAAATCTTTCTACAAAGCATTCTTTCTTTAGTTTTGGATCGCGATGTAGTTTGCAAAGAGGGGTGGTTTCAATCGGATGATCGATGATTTGATGAGGTTGGATCAGATGTTCTTCTACAAGCTCTTCAAAAGCATGGGCAATCAAAGTTCCTTTGCTAGCTTTCTGCAACTCTTTGGGATCAAGGGCAGTATTTTTAATCAGATAATCAGAGAGTTCTTTTTCACTCATTTGGTCTACATCTATTTTAGCATAGACAAGAAGGCTATCTTTCATAGAAAGACGCTTCCAAGGGGCTTTTAGATCAATAGTGATTTCTTCTGTTTCTTTTTGAAAGGTTAGCCGAGTAGTGTTAAATAACTTAATAGCTAATTCTTCAAATAGATTTTCCACTAACTGCATCATGTCGTTATAATCCCAATAGGCAGCATAGGCCTCTAGTTCGGTAAATTCTGGGTTATGAGTGCGATCGATTCCTTCATTGCGAAATACTTTTCCTATTTCAAAGACCTGTAAAAACCCTCCTGCAATCAATTTTTTTAAAGGAATTTCTAAAGAAATTCTCAAAAACATTTCTTGATCTAATGTATGAAGACGAGTCACAAAAGGTTTTGCAGAGGCACCTCCATAAGTATTTTGTAAAACAGGTGTTTCTACTTCCATAAATTTTAATCTATGAAAATACTTACGTATAAGCTCTAAAATACGAGAGCGCATAATAAAAGTGTGCACTACGTCAGGATTTGCAATTAAATCAAGCCAACGCTTGCGATACCGCACACTTTTATCTGCAAGTCCACTGTGCTTGTCAGGCAGCGGAAGTAAACTTTTACAAAGTATTTTTACTCTATGAGCAAAGAGTGTAAGTTCTCCTTTATTAGTATGGAATAAGTATCCCTCTACTCCTAAGAAATCTCCTAAGTCAATCTTCTTTTCCAAAAACTTTAGGGAGGAGCTCATCTCTTTGCTGGGTTGGAAACTATCTACGCAGGTAATGTTTCTATTAAACATCACTTGAATACGACCAGTTTCATCTTGTAATTGAGCAAAAGCATTTTTCCCCATAGGACAAAAGAGTACGATCCTGCCAGCTACAGAGGTTTTTTCTGTTTTTGCTTGTTCTGCTTCTTTACTAGTCCCAGCTTTTTTATTTAGCCATTTTGTATGTAATTGTTGAGCGGTATTTTCAGGAGAAAAAGTAGGAGGATAAGGATCGATTCCTAGTTGTTTGATTTCTTCTAATTTACGTAAACGATTTTGAAATTCTTGATGTTTATAGTAACCTGGTTTTTGCATAGATGGATCTCTTTGAAATTTTCCACTATTTTAGAGAGTCGCTTGCAAAACTGCAAGCAGAGAAGATAAACAGCGTCAGTATTTTCTTGATTTAAAATAATAATTAAAATATAATTCTTCTTATTTTTACTTGGTACTTGTTTATCTTCAAACGTCTTATCGTATCATCATCTAGAAGTTAAGTCTTCTGCGATTACCTCATATGTCCTTCCTTTGTCTAAGAGACTGATTAAAAACTATTCAAGAGTAGAGCCACAAAAGCTAGAACAGACATATTTAGGCTTGTATGCAATTTTCTTTCACAGTTTTTCCACAACCTGCGATCTGTTTCTAACTATGCAAAAGAACGCTCTACAATCTTCCTTTTAGGAAGCACTTTAAAAGAAGGAAGTTCCTTTCGTTTAGCTATCTCTACTCTAGATCCTAACATCGTTTGAACGGTTTTTGCAAATTTTTCCCCAGAATACTCT
>JAITFW010000060.1 GCA_031281085.1 Chlamydiales bacterium
TTATAGAGATAGAATTGGTGCCCAAAATTTAGCTGTACTGAGGAAAATTGTTTTGAGTGCTCTATCTCAAGACAAGTCGACAAAAAGAAGCATTGCTTCTAAGCGCCTTGCTGCTGCTACTGATCCTGCTTACAGAGAAAAGGTTTTAAAATATCTTTTTTAATGCGGTTGCCCTGTCTTTTGTGAAGAGATCATTGGCAAAAACAGCACTTTCTGTAATACTTTGCATTGGTCAATTCTTGATTTATAACAGTTCCCATATGATAGATTTTGTCTTTTTAATTATTTCTGAAATTGTCGAATGGATAATTAGAGGTTTTGTGCTATTTTTTGGCCGCATTTTAAGATTATTATCTCGAGCAATAAAAAAGCTGTTCAGAATCAAGTAGTATTCCAAAAATATTTTTTTTGTATTCCTCTCTCTCTCTTTTCTCTATAAAAAGATAGCCCTTCTATGCAAACCTATACTAGCCATCTGATTTAGATATCTGCATGAAGTTTTATTGTGATGTTTGAATGAGGTTGCTTATACACTTGGATTATAAAACAGCAAAATCATTCCTTAAAATCATTCCTTTTTTTCTAAAAACACACCGTGCACAGCCTCTTGTGTGCATTAGTTTTTTTTAATTAAATAAAACCATCTGTTTGTTAACTAATCAGTATTACCTTATAATCCTAATTACAGATCAAAGCTTCAGATTAATCCAGAATTTACAAAAAAATCAAATCGGATACTAAAGAAAATATCATCAAGTACTATTGTTGATGAACAATCCTTAGAACAAAATCTGCAAGAATTTATAGAGCTTGTTCAAAATGAACTTTCTCTTAGTCAATTACAAGAAATGCTTGTTCAATTTCCTATAACAATTGCGCAAATGAAACTCGTCATAATTAAATGCAAGCAAGATAAACTGATTGATTCAGAATTAGCAGGTTTATTCTGTTCAACTTTGAAGGAATTTAATCTGTTAAGAGAGCAGAATAGCATTACTCAAGAAAAGAAAGAAAGGATAGATAAAACATTAAATATAATAAAAGAAAAACTTACAAAACTGACTTTTAGTAGTAATCAGACCGAGTCTTTTTTGGCCAATTCCTTACTCCGTACGCTATTCGCGATAAAATTTTACGTAAGAGCTTTAGAAATCATTTAATACAAGGAGAATAGTATGAACGTTGATAATTCTAACAATCATCAAGATTCCACTATTCAGAGTAATAAACAAGAACCTATTGTTAAGAGTCACGCTGAAAGTCTTATAGAAAAGATTCTTAGTGATCCATCTCTTGCCGCTCAGTTTAAAATTGCATGTGTACTATATAAGTATTCTATTGCTATGACAAATATCTATGAAAAACTTAGTTTGGTAAGAGGTGAATTAGGTCTTGCAGCCATAGAAGCTGGTTTTAAAAGCGCAGATGAACAGGAATTGCTCAGGGTGTATCTGGATATAAAGGCGCAGCAGATCTTTCCGAAGCAACGAAAACACGTGAGATTCATATAGAAGATATCAATAATAGAACACTAAAAGAAGGAGAATTGCCTTTAGAAAGCTCTGATATTACAGTAAAAGTAGAAGCTATTGATGATTCAATTAAACCAGCATTAGATGAGGTAGAAGAAGAAATCTTCTATGATGCAGAAGAAACACTATAGAACAAATAGAAGCTGAATTAGCAGAAAAAGCACATGCTAAAAACAAAATAACTGAAAAAAAAGCAAGTCAGCTTATTGAGAAAGAAAATAAGGAATACGACGTTAAGAAAAACTTAGCTAAGGCCAAAGCGGATAGATTTCAAGGATTAAATGGAATAGGACAAGGAATTAATTTTGTAAGTCAATCTTTAGGAGAACAAGAAAAAGTTTCTGATAGAAAAGCAGCTATAGAAGTTCTTTCCTTACATAAAAAGGATGTATCTGAAGTAAAAAATAGTTTAGCAGACGGAGGGTATTCTGGGGAAAAATTTGTAAAAACCGTTCAAACGATATTAAAATCTAGAGTAGAAATAGCTAAACGAAATGAACTTCACTTTTTTAAAGTACTTCCTAAAAGGTGAATTGTAGAGCGTTCTTTTGCATGGTTAGAAACAGATCACAGGTTGTGGAAAAACTGTGAAAGAAAATTGCATACAAGCCTAAATATGTCTGTTCTAGCTTTTGTAGTTCTACTCTTGAATAGTTTTTAAACAGTCTCTAAGAAAGTCATAAAAACTCTGAGCTACTTGAGAGTAGCCCAGAGCATGCTTTTAAGCAGGAGGTTACTTTTTATCCTCATCGTCGAGAATTTCTGCTTCTGCTTCTTCTATGTTTTCTTTTTCATCTTTTGATGGTTGAGTTGCATCTGGTGCTGGTTGTGCGCTTTGCATCGCTTCTCCAATTTTTTGCATATGAGTATTTAGCTCTGTATGGGCAGCCTTAATAGCAACAATATCTTTATTTTCTAATGCTTTTTTTACAGCATCTATTCTGTTTTGCACTTCCTGAGTAAGTGCTTGAGGAATACGATCTTTATGTTCATCTAAAGCTTTTTGTGCTCGGAAAGCCAAAGCTTCGGCTTCATTCTTTAGCTCTACCTCTTCTTTATTTTTTTTGTCTTCTTCTGCATGATCTTCTGCGTCTTTTAATGCGCGCTTAATTTCATCTTCAGATAAACCAGATTTTGCTTCGATACGAATTTTTTGTTCCTTACCGCTTTTTGCATCTTTTGCTGATACATGTAAGATACCATTAGCGTCGATATCAAAAGCTACCTCGATTTGGGGTGTACCACGAGGTGCAGGAGGGATATCTGTAAGATCAAAACGACCAATTTCCTTGTTGTCTTTGGCCATTTTACGCTCTCCTTGTAAAACGACAATAGTAACAGCGGGTTGATTATCAGCTGCAGTAGAAAAAGTCTGCGTTTTTTTAGTAGGAATCGTTGTGTTTCTTTCTACAATAGGAGTGAGAACCCCTCCTAGGGTTTCAATTCCTAGGGTCAATGGAATGACATCGAGCAATAAGACGTCTTTAACGTCTCCTGTCAATACAGCGCCTTGAATAGCAGCACCAATGGCTACAACTTCATCAGGATTAACTCCTTTATGAGGTTGTTTTCCAAAGATTTCTTCCACTTTTTTCTCAATAGCTGGCATGCGAGACATTCCGCCGACCAGAATTACTTCATCGATTTGTCCTGGGACTTTCTTTTCTGCATCTTTTAGAGCTTTTTCACAGGGTTCTCCTAAACGCTCGATTAAGTCATGAACTAAGGACTCTAGCTTGGCGCGAGTTAATGTTAATGCAAGGTGTTTAGGTCCTGATGCATCCATAGTGATAAATGGCTGGTTGATTTCGGTAGTCTGTGTACCAGATAGTTCGATTTTAGCTTTTTCTGCAGCATCGCGCAAACGCTGTAGAGCCATATTATCTTTACTTAAATCAATTCCGGTTTCTTTTTTAAATTCTCCAAGTATCCAATGTAGAATGGCGTTATCGAAGTCATCACCACCTAGATGGGTATCTCCATTTGTTGCTAACACTTCAAAAACACCACCGTGAATTTCTAGTATAGAAACATCGAATGTGCCTCCACCTAAATCAAAGACCGCGACTTTTTGGTCTTCTTTTTTTTCTAGTCCATAAGCTAAAGCAGCAGCAGTTGGTTCTGGAATAATTCTTAAAACGTTTAGACCAGCAATTTTTCCTGCATCTTTTGTCGATTGTCTTTGAGAGTCGTTAAAATAAGCAGGGACTGTAATAACAGCTTCAGTGACTGGACGTCCTAAATAAGTTTCTGCTGTTTCTTTCATTTTCATTAAAATCTGAGCTCCAACTTCTTCAGGAGTAATTGGCTTTTTGTTTATTTCAAATACTGCACCGCCACTTCCATTATTAGTAATTTTATAAGGAACGTTTTTGATTTCAGATTCT
Source organism: Chlamydiales bacterium (assembly GCA_031281085.1). Taxonomy (GTDB): domain Bacteria; phylum Chlamydiota; class Chlamydiia; order Chlamydiales; family Rhabdochlamydiaceae; genus Rhabdochlamydia. The sequence continues at coordinate 3,920 of JAITFW010000060.1, forward strand.
ACTTCATGAAACTTGCGCCCAATAAAGCGTTTAGAAGAAGAAATCGTATTCTCAGAATTAGTAATAGCTTGTCTTTTTGCAGGTACTCCTACTAAACGTTCATTGTCTTTAAAAGCAACGACGGATGGAGTTGTACGACCCCCTTCTGCATTGGGAATGACTATTGCTTTACCATTCTCCATAATAGCAACACAAGAATTTGTAGTTCCTAGGTCAATACCAATAACAACTTGTTTTTTATTCGAATTAGATTGTGCCATAATAGATCTCCTTTTATTTTTTTTACGTATCTTGTTCTGGTAAAGAAGGGCTTTCTAAATCGGTTGTTTCCTTCTTTTTTGATTCTGGCAAAACAGCAACTTTTACATGTGCTGGGCGTATCGTGCGGCTGCTGCTTTTGTATCCTTTAACAAATTCTTGAAGGATAGTTCCTTCTGGAATTTCTTCTGTCTCTTTTGTCTCAATTGCATAATGCAAGTTAGGATCAAACATATTTCCATCAGAGCTAAAAGCAGTAATTCCATGCTGGTGCAATGCTTCCTTAAATTGCTGCGCAATCATTTGAAATCCTTGTGCCCAATTAAGGACTTCTTTAGACATATGCTCTGTACTGTTTAAAGCTTTTTCTAAATTGTCAATAGGATTTAAGAAATCTTCTAGAGCATTTTCAATAGAGAAACGTATAGCTTCTTGTTTTTCTTTTTGCATTCTTTTGCGCGTATTATCCATTTCAGCTAGTAAACGCAGGTATTTATCTTTGTATTCTTCCAGTTCTTGCTCTGCTTTTTGCTGATGAATTTTTATTTCATCTAGTTCATGCGGTGCATCTGGTGTTTCATTCTGTTCTTGAGTCATCTATTTCTCCTTTCTGACAAAGCGATTTATTTTCTAATAGTAAGTAGGAACTTTTTTCTAAGATAAGTGGGTTTTCTTTAGATTCGAGATGAGAGTGTTTAGGTTGTCTAAAAGAGATTTTGTATTTGTACATACTATTTGTCAGCGAGTTCGAAATCATGTTTGCAGTCATTTCTAAAAGTCCAAAAAACTCTCGATAAGGCATGCGATTTGGTCCTAATATACCAAATGCTCCGCAGATTGTATGGTGGATGTGGTAGGGGATTGCTAACACGGAGCAAGAGGTAGCTTCTGGAGCAAAGGCATGCAAATCGTCTCCAATCCAGGAGTGTAACTTGCCAATTTGACAACTTTTATTGAGCAAAGCTCGCAATTGTTGCTTGTTTTCAAATAAAGATAACCCACTTGCTAGTACAGAGGCATCATTAAAATCAGGGTAAGCTAGTAATTTAGAAAAACCTGCTTGAAATAAGTCTTCCACACTAAAATTAGTATAAGAGACAATATGTCTTAAAATGGCTTCCTTGTATAATTTAGCGGCAAGAGATTCTTCTTCTTGGTTTAACAGAGGTTTATCTAGTTTATTAAGACGCCAGTTAAAATAGCTTTCTAATTTTCGCAGTAATGAATGGGAAATTTTCTTATCAACATATAAAACTTCATTGTGAATGAGACCAAAGTCACTGATCAATACACAAAGCAAGCGATTTTGATCGATGCTTACTAGTTTAATATCTAAGATAAAATCTTGATCAAAACGGGGAGCGGAAAGGAAAACAGCACAGCTGGTTAATTCGCTTAGAGATTCCGTAACTTGATTTAAATAGACAACCAGTTCTCTTGTTTGCTTTTGAAATAAACGGGTTGCATTTTTTTTATCTTGTTCGGATAAACGAGGTTTATTTATATGTGCTTCTGCATAGATTTTGAATCCTAATGAGGTGGGAATGCGCCCTCCAGAAGAGTGTTGCTGTTTCAGATAGCCTTCTTCTTCTAATTTCATGAAATAATTGCGGATCGTTGCTGGGCTCAAAGCTTCAAATCCCTGATCTTTAAGTGTATGAGATCCAATTGGTTTACCTGTTTTAAGGTATAATTCAATCAATCCAAATAGGATTAAGCGCTCTCTTTGGTTTTTGGCAGGTTTTTTAGACGTCAAAGGCTTCATGTAAAAAAAATCTTAAAAATTTATAAAGCCAGTATAACTGAAAGAGAACGGAGAAATCAATAAAAATCAGCAGTCTTGAGGTTAGACTGCTAATTTTTGTGAATAAGTTATTGATAATGATTAATCTAAGGCATTAATGATTTTTGGGTCGGTAATAATTAGAGGAAGAATATCGACTAGGCTAGGGGACCAATCTAGACCTCGAGTATACACGACTCGAGAGGCAATTTGGCAGGCGATAATGGCTTTTTTATGCATATCCGGAACCTCCATTAAAATTCTATTTTGGTATTGATCTCGTAAAAGAGGAGGACAATAGTTCAGTAAACACCGAACAAAAGGGTCGGTTGGATCGTTAGATAAGACTGTAAATTGAAAATATTGCATTAATTGATCTTTATACTGATTGATTCTTTCTGAAATCCGTTCTGAAATATCGGTTAAAAATTCTTGAGTACCTCTATGTGTGGTTAATAAAAGGGTAGCCTCTTCTCGGGCTTTTGTGCTTATCGATTTTAAGATCTCATTTACGATCTGCTGCTTTTCTTTAATAAACTCTGCTTGAGATAAAACCAAAGAAGTAAGCACTTCAAAAGAGGAGCAAGTAACCCCCCCTTTGTTAGAAGAGCTGTCTTTGATAATCAGCACTCCTAATTTTTCTAAAGAACGTCTAGCCCAGGGAGTAAGATAGAGATTAGCTCCTTCAACAATGGCTTGTGCAGTGGGTTTCCCTGTCTCATCTAGGAAATCTTTTATGTTATCTTCGTTTAAGGTACGTGGTCTGCCTCCTCCTGGAATAAAAATGTCTGCTTTCACCTGATGTACATTGTGCTTGAGCAGATGGTTCATTTCGTTTCCAGATAACCAATCTTCTATTAACTGTCCGTTTTCTTTCCTCCAACAAAGAGTTTTTTGTGCATAAGCGGTTTCTTCTCTTTTGGTGTATAAGTCTAATAAGAATCCTTCATCGTGGAGTTCAGATGGAGGGTAAAAACGCAAAGGTTTCCCTTCCTTAAATAAACGAGCCATTAACTCTAAATTCAATCCGATTGGATCAAAAATTGTACCTGAGACATCGATTGTTGCAAGTAATTTAGCTGTATTAGGGTAAAATCGATACAAATTATAAATTTGATTACCTGCTACATCACCGTCTGGGCCTCCCGACATTTTTATGGTAAAACTATCTTTATTAGGATCAATCTCCAGAAACTTTAATACTTCTTCCATGTATACGTTCACCCCTAAAGAAGTAACCCCAAATTCTTTATGGTTGATCCCTGCACCAGGTTTGCTGGAGATGAAAGCTCCTCCTGGTTTATAGTCATAATATTGACTATAGGAGGCAATCCAATCGATCATTTCGTTGTGCATGTTTTCATCAGGCCCCAAATAGATATATTCAGGCTTCTTCCAATAATCAACAATCCGTTTTGCCCGCAGTCTTCCATCAGGATCACAGTTTAAAATAGTTAGAAAACTTTCAATATAAGAGCGCTGTGTTTGATAGAGATATTCTAGTTTTTGTTCTCGATGGTAGATCATAAGACGTTGTTTAATTTCATCCGGAGGAAGCCCTTCGTCTTCTAGTTCTCTTTGATAGATTTCTTCTTCAGAGTACAGTCTTTCATAAGGTTCTAAGAAAATGATTCCCTTAGCTCCCCCTTCTGGAATATCTTTATTTTTTTTATTTTGGGTGTATGCCAAATTATAACATTCGGCAAAGATATAGTTTCTCTCTACAAGCATTTGTTCCATTTTCTCGGGAAATACCGTGCGCAAGCCACCTCTAGATAAGTCGCGGAAACGAGTATGAAAACCAATAAAGTACAATCCTTTCATGAAAAAAACCGCATAGGGAAGTTCGGGAAATTTATCTTTTCTCTCATAGCAGACATTGTTGAGGTATTCTGGGTCTAAACGAAAACAAAATGCAGTTTTATTATTACGGTAAACATTTGTCTTTAGTGTGTAATCAACTAAGTTCATCGCTTGCTTAAGGATGTTTTTACGCCTAGTATCATTGATTTCGTGTCCTGTATCTAAACGCTCTACTAGATTCATAAATTCTCTGCGTATACTTTGATAAACTTCTAAATTAACGCATTCTGGGTTAAATTTAGCTTCAAATGCTTGAATTACCTTTACAATCAATTCTGGATGTCGGCACACCCCTTCTTCAACGTGGGCGAAGGAATAAATATTCATATCAGCGTGAACGAGCGTTTGATGAATAAAATAGATGATTGTTTTTACAAGATTCCCTTGATTCCCGGTTAAAAGTCCTTCGTCGACAAAAAGCTCTTCAATGAGTTCTAGCCCTTCAAAGTATTTTAGCGTTACAAGTTCTCTTAAGAAATCATCGATATGGGCTTCTTCCCAAGCGGCTTTTCCTCGAATTCCATGTAGACCCAGAGACATAATGAGAATATTTTGCCTACTATACGCATCGACGTAAGTAGCATTTACTCTTTTCATCATTAAACCATGTCGATGAATCATACGTGCCATACGGTACAAAAAGCTGTATTTAGGAACGTTGCGCCAAGCAAATACGATTTGCAAAGAAGGAGTATCTTTTTTCTCTTCCCAGTTTTCGTTATAGCGTACTTCGTACTGACAATTATCTCGAGATTTAGCACGAAAAAACATATCTAAAGCTAAAGTCAATCTTTCTTGTGGTAAAGAGCGTAAAAAATAGGAATTTAGTTCTATAATTAATTTGTGTAAATCAGGCTCTGTCACCTGGGGATTACGTTCTTGGATTTTTTGTAAAATTTCTTTTTCCATTTCTAGAGAGATGATCTCCTCTGATCCCTTTTCCTGTGTCTCTTTAAAAACAATCATAGAAATGCGCAGTAGTTTTTTTACTCCAGGAAAAGGAGGGGGGGCATTAGAGGCAAATGATCGATAGTTTTTAATGCCAAACATTTTATAATGTTTTAAAACTTTTAAATCAGCATCTGGGCTATCTAAACAAAGAGTGAATCCAAGGTTTTTTAAATGAATATGAGAAAAAAAATCGTTTAAATTAAAACTCATTAGGTTATGAACGATTAGCATCAGACTCTCTTCATCCATCTCCTCAAAGAAACTAGCAGGCATATGTTGCTCAACCCATTGATAGCACTCTTCAAATTTTTTACGTTCTTTTTCAATACCGTATTCTAACGTTTCTTTAGAAAATTTGGATTGCGAGTCCATTGCTGTTCATTCCTCCGTTGTCTTTTCTTAATGAATAGCATGTAGACAAAAAAAATCAATCCATTAAATGTGGAAAGAGGGAACATGATTTAATTTTTTGCTAGCTATCGATAGAATCTAAAAAATATACCTATACTTTTATAAAATAGACAAACAAGGAAAAGCAGGCCAGAGAGCTGTCAAAATTATATTTTCATGCATTTTCTTTGTCGTTTTTTTTCTTACTTTAAAGATACCAAAAATTGGTTTAAAGCTCATTAGATTTTGAGTTTTTGTGAACGCTTTTCTAAGTGAAATAAACGATATACGCACAAGCCAGGAGGAGTTTTATAGTAGATCAGCAGCTTACATTCATCAGTAACAGCTCTTTTGAAACTAGAAAATAAATATCTTTTTAGTAAAATATGGCTCTTAAATTAGAAAAAAAGCCTACGATAGGTTAGAAGATAAATAGTTAAAGAAGTCTTTTGAGAAGGCAAGTTCATGGAAAGACACCATGGTAAACGTTTCAAGGTACAAAGTGCTTAACTCAAATGAAAGCTAGGTACGTTAATGGACGCTGTTTTAGGAGGCTTAAATGAAGTTTGATATGATTTACGTTTTCTGGAGTTGCCGGAACACATGTGAGGCCAAAAAAATCATTCATCAGTTGTTGGATCAGAGACTAATCGTCTGTGCTTCCATTTTTCCTGAAGTCGAGTCGATATATCGATGGGAGGAAAAAATGGAGGAGAGCAAAGAAGCAAAAGTCATTCTCAAAACCAACTCTAAACATTTTGATGCCATTCAAAATACCATCGAGACGCAATGCAGTTATGAAGTCCCAGAGATTGTTCAAGTAGATATCAGCCGAGGGAATGCTCGTTATTTATCTTGGATTGCTCAAGAATGCAATTTAGACCATTAAACTCGTTTTAGAAAATCATTTAAGGATTCTTACCTAAGAAGTCTTAAACTATTTAAGCCTACAAGAACAGTCCCTCCTTCATGGAAGATAACCGCAAGCCAAAGGGGAACTAAACCTAAAAGGGCGGGGAGAGTGACTAATAGAATAACAGCAAGAGCTAGGGTAATGTTTTGCTTGACAATAGCAATTGTTCTATGGGCTTTTTGAATCATCCAGTCGAGTAAAGAAAGATCATCATTGAGAAAAACGACATCGGATGCTTCAATCGCTGTAGCACTTCCTATTGTTCCCATAGAGATACCCACGGTAGCTCTTGCTAGAGCAGGAGCGTCATTGACTCCATCACCAACCATAACAAGGCCTTGGCTGGTGGAAAGCTCTGCTACTTTAGCTAATTTATCCTCAGGTTTTAAATCTGCGTAGATTGTAGAAATACCTACTTGCTCAGCTACGTCTTTTGCAATTTCTAACTTATCTCCTGTAAGCATGATTGGATGCAGATTCTGGTTTGTTAATCGATCGATTAAGGGTTTTGATTGGGCTCGTAGAGTATCGATAAAATGGAAAAGAAACAGGGTATTTCCCAATAAAAGATAACTATTTAACACTCCTTTTTGAAAGATCTCAGGAGAAAAGGCTTCAGGCAAATAGGGTAGGATAAATGCTGAATTCCCTATGTAGACAGGAACTTTGCGGTTTTGTAAGAGGACAAAACCTTGCAAACCAGAACCTGGAATAGATGCAAAATCTAAAATTTCCGAAGGTTTCATTTGTTTTTCTTTTGCATAAGAAATAATGGCATCTGCAATGGGGTGTACGGCAGATATTTCTAGCCCATAAGCTGCTTGTAATCCCTCTTCTAGAGTATAGCTTGGAGTGTTCTTTGGATAGATGATTTCTAACTTTGTACAATGAAGATCTCCTGTTGTTAAGGTTCCTGTTTTATCAAAAGCTACAGTGTGACAGGTTGTAAGAGCATCTAAAATAACACCTCCTTTAAGTAAGATTCCTTTGCGGGCGCAGCTACTGATTGCACTTAAATAAGCTGTTGGAGTGGCTATAATTAAGGCACAAGGAGAGGCTGCGATTAAGAAAGATAATGCGCGGTAGATTCCTCCTTCAGCGCCTAAATAGGGGATGGAAAAAATCCAAGGTAACGTGATTGCAAAAAGGAAAAAAAGAGAGATAATGCTTATCGCATACCATTTACCAAAACGATCCAAAAAACGTTGTAGACGGGGTTTTGCTTCTTGGGCTTGAGTGATGAGCTGAATGATCCGATTTAATGTAGAATCGCTACTTATGCGAGTCACTTCTACTGTAATAGTGCCATCGAGATTATAAGCACCTGCTTGTACTTCATCTCCTCGTTTTTTACTAACAGGACGACTTTCTCCTGTTAAATGGCTTATATTTACAAAAGAACTACCCTTAATAACGACGGAGTCGAGCGGAACGATTTCGCCTGCTTTAATCAACAAGATGGTTTTAAGAGCGATATCTTTTACAGATTTCTCGTAAATGGTCCCATCTTCTGCTACTACATAGGCAAATCTAGGAGTTATTTGATGCAGACTAACTAGAGCGCTTTTTGTTTTTTCTGTAACTAAAATTTCCATAGCGCCAGATAGCTCAAATAAGACAAGCAATAGAGCGCCTTCCATCCCACTTCCTATTAATACTGATAAAAGAGCGGCTAAAGTCATTAATACATCAATGTTTATTTCGAGGTTTTTTATATCTTCTAAGGCCCCGATGAATGCAGGGGTTCCTGAAAAAAAATAGACAAATAACAGACAGAGATGAGAAAAAGCAGGGTTAAAAAAGGAAAAAATAAAAGCGCATAGTAAGAATAGTCCAGATATAAAAGCTGTTTTTAGAGAAAGGTGTTTGCCCCATTTACGCGAAGAAGGAGTGAGAAAAGGGCTGATGCTCTCTTCCTTACCCGAAGCAAAAAAATCATCAAAAAGATAAGGGCCATTTGACATTTCAGATGCCTTTGATTAGCTGTTGAGCAAATATCATAGAACCACCAACAAGAACGAATACAGCACAATTCCAAACCGTTCTTTGCCAAGCTGAACTATTTTCAAGATGAGCAGAAAGCACGGTGGAGAAAATCACGATGAAAACAACTGCAAGAGGTAGGCCAAATGAGTAGGATAAAACATAGCCTATTAAGCATAAGACTACGCTTAGGAAAGCTCCTAGTAAGGCAAAGAAACTTTGTTTGAGAGGGTGTTCGTATTGTTCTAAAGAAAGCCCTAGTTCTTCTTCTAACATAATCTGTAAAAAACGGTTGTCATCAGCCATTAAACAGTCGATCACTTCTTCGAGAAGCTTACCGGAAAATCCTTTTGCTTGATAGATTTCGGAGAGTTCTTCTCGTTCTTGATGTCTATGATGCTCAATCTCAAAACGCTCTTCTTCAATCACACGATGTAATCTCTGCATCCTCGACCAACCATTTAAAGCACTGCGTGCTGCTATAAATAAAATCAAACCAAAAGAGAGGAGTCCGAGAGTTGGCAAAGATAGTTGAATGAGCCATCCAATCAAAAGGACTACGGCGAGTAATTTCATGTTTTCTGTTACAGCAATTATATGAGAAGGAACTTCTGATCCATGTATTTCAGTTTTAAGAAGGGCTCCTTTTTTGCGTGCTTCTTTCAAATGTTCTGGGACCGACTTTCCCTTAAAATGTTTGGACATAAGTTTTAAGATCCTTCTTGAACTAAATAGCTAAGCAAACGCAATAAATCGAGGTAGTCTTGGCAAGCCATTAATTCTCTGGTCGAATGCATAGAAAGTTGAGGGCATCCAATATCGATTGTATCAATTCCTAAATGAGCAGCCATGATAGGACCAATCGTGCTTCCACAAGGAAGATCTGCTCTAGATACAAAAGATTGGTAGTTAAGGTTTAAATTGTGACAAGCATGTACGATGGGAGCTACAGAAATAGCATGGGAAGCATATTTTTGGTTTGCATTGTATTTAATGACAATCCCTTTATTTAAAAGGGGCTGGTGTTGTGGGTCGTGTTTATCTATATAATTTGGATTTAGAGCATGAGCCATATCAATCGAAAGGCAAAGAGAATGGTTTTTCATGCGCATGAATTCTTCTATATCTAATTCAAGATGGTAAGCTATGCGTTGCAAGGTATCTTGTAGGAAGGGAGATCTAGCTCCTTCTAAACTATGAGACCCTATTTCTTCATGATCCCAAAAAAGCGCTATTTGCAGCTGATCGGAGCTTGGATCTTTACGAGAGACTAAAGCAGCTAAAGTAGCGTGTACGCTGACTAAGTTATCGATTCGATATGAGGCGAGCATTTCATTATTGGATCCTATAAAGCGCGCAGGTTCTTGAGGAACTAGAAAAAGATCGAAGGAAAGCAGTTTTTCAAAAGAGAGCTGACGCTTTAATAATTTTTCTAGGGTATTTTTTTCTTGGCTAGATACGCTAATAAGAGGACATAAATGTTCTTGTTTATTTAAAATCACCCCTTTTTCATTCACTTCTCGATCTAAATGAATGGCAAGCTGTGGAATCGTAAAAGTGGCATCGTCTAAAAGAACTAAGCTCTCTTCTGGTTGTTGATCCTTATTTAAAACAACGACTCTTCCTGCTAGAATGAGATCGCGATTTAACCAGGAAGAAAGCAGAGGGCTGCCATAGATTTCAACGCCAAACGAGGTCATATTTTGCTTAAGATAGCTAGGAAGCGGTTTGAGTTTAAGGGCACAGCTGTCCGTGTGTGAGGCAAGAATAAGTGCTTGTTTAGGAGGTTTTTTGGGAAGAGAAAAAGCACATAAGCTTCCTCCTCTTGTTGTAAAATATTTATGACCTGGTTTCAGTTTCCATTTATCGGTGTCTTCTAAAGGCTGAAAATGATGAATGGCTAGACGATTCCCTATTTCTTGAACAGCATGCCAAGAAGTGGGTGCTGTTTCTAAGAAAGTTTTTAAATCAGCTAAAATATGTGTCATAAAATTTCTTTGTGTTTTTGCAGTGCATATAACCTAACCCATATCATATGAGACAAGATGAGAGCCATAATAATATGTCTTTTAAAAATAGATAAACTATAAGCTTTCGAGCTCCTATGAGTCAATCTTGTTTTAAAAGAATAGGGTTTTAAACAGGGCGATTACAAGAAAATTTTATTGACAATTAATTCTTTCTGAATATGTTTTTGTTGTCCTTTACCTATATATTCAAGAGAATTAGAAAAAAGACATAACAGATAACCAAAACCTTGAATTTTTCTTGTAAATTCAGCTAAGATCCTTGCTCATATGCAACCTGAAACGAACATTTTAACACGAAACCAAAGAGATATCCTTAAGGCACGACATCGCCATGAACGAGATAAGAGATTGTGTGACAGAATCAAAACGATTCTGCTCTTAGATAAAGGATGGACATATGAGGCAATCGCAGAAGCCTTACTTCTAGATGACGATACGATAAGGCGTTACTCTAAAACCTATCTAGAAGGAGGAAAAGAAGCATGACTCAACCTAAATCATACAAGGAAAGGTCTGTAGATTGAATCAAGAACAGCTAGACCAACTCAAGACCTATGGAAGAACAAGTCGTAAATTTCATAAAAAAACGATTTTCTATTCCATACACAGTATACTTAATTGATTTAGAAAAAAGACATTTCAAGAGCTAAATTCATTGAATTTTTCTGATAGATTGAGTTATAAACCTTGCTCATATGCAGCCCAAAGCGAACTTCCTAACAAGAAACCAAAAAGACATCCTCAGAGCACGACATCGCCAAGAACGAGATACAAAGGTTATGCGATAGGATCAAATCTATTTTGCTATTAGATGAAGGCTGGACGTATCCGCAGGTAGCACATGCCTTACTTCTAGATGACGATACGATAAGACGTTATTATAAAACCTAT
>JAITFW010000090.1 GCA_031281085.1 Chlamydiales bacterium
TAAAATCCTAGCAGAACGATATAGAAATCGCCGCAAACGCTTTTGTCTAAGATTTAATCTTATAGCAGGGATCTATAATTGGGAACTTTGAAATTGAGGTTATGCAAGAGCTCTATTGATAAAGCGTTTGCTTGGGAATTCCCAAATCCTCTGCTATTTTTACTGCTGCCTTTCCTGAGCCTTTATAGAGTTGCTCTGCATTTAGCTTAAATTCTTTATCATAGCTTCTGTTTCGTCTAGACAGTTAAAATCTCCTATACAATGATTTTATTTGTCTTTCTATACTCGAAAAATTTAGAATTAAGAATTGAGTTAAACAAGAATCTTTAAAAAAAGAATATAACTTCCTATGAAAGAAGAAGTGTTTTTAAAAAATACTGAAATACAATTCTTAATTTAAAACGTTCCCATAAAAGAAAATCATTACTATTAACAACTTTAGATCTTACATAAGAGCAAGACTTGACAATAAGATCTTCATGTTTATTAAGAAGTTCTTGAAGCAAGTTAAGAGGTCCCTTAATAAAAAAGGAAGGAGGAAATGAAACAGATTCATTATTAATTATATTTAAGACTTGATTGATAGTAGATGTAAGTTGTACACCTTTTGAGGAATTATAATAATGTTTTGCCTTTGCTCCAATACATTCTCCTTCCCATAATTCGATAGCTTCTTGCAAATTTAAAAACATTTTTTTGCGAGAATCATTCTCATCAACTCCATATCCTCGATAGTAAATCCCCAACGGTTTAATTAGCTTTCTATTCAAATCAAAAATTAACTCATTATCGAAAAAGGAAAAATTCCAATGAATACCTAAATCATCAAAAAAAAATACAGCTAATGGCTCATCAGATACTTCATTAATAATAACTTTGAACTGCGAGATGTCGTCATATACACCCACTAAAACTACAGCAGGAATAATTCCTGTTTTATTATTTATATTTTTAGTATAGGATAAGAGTTTACTGCCTTCTTTTAAATGCATTCCTTTCACTTTAGGTCGATGAGAAATGGGAATAAAAGTTTTTTTCATTTTAACCCCGTACAAATATATTTCTTCTATTACATTTTTCAGCAACAATCACTAATCGAGAAGCATTCTCTGAATAAACAGATTCTTGAAAATCCTGATAAAGCTTCACATTTACAAATCCTATTTGTTCCAGCATCTTAAGAAGATGAGAAGTATAAAAAATTCTAAAACCAGAGGTGCACTTTTTTTTAACACCATCTTTTATAAGTATTAGAGATTCATTTATCCAATTCAATTCGTGGATAATTTTTCTTTCCCACAAAAGAAAAGCATCGTTAGCTAATGAAATCCATCCCATTTGTTGGAAGTGAGACTCTAGAGCTTCTCGTCCAACAAGTTCTATTAGGATCATGCCTTGATCAGAAAGAAAATTATGTGCTTTTTTTAGAAAAAAAAGAGCATCTTCCTCAGTTTTTAAATAACTAAAAATGCAAGAAAACATAGTAACAAGATCAAAAGAAAAAGATGGAAAATTAACTAATTGCAAATCTTGGCTAAGCCATTGGATATCTACTTTATTAATAATTGCATTGTTTTCAGCAATTTTTAAATAACGCTTACGGTCATCCCATCCAAAAACTTGATAAGCCTTTTTTGCAAAAGATATACTATACTTTCCTGTTCCACATCCAACGTCAAGTATTTTTGCCTTAGGCATTATTTTTGTTAATTGAATTAACATATCAATGTCTATTTGCCAATCCCTCCAATGGGAAACTGTAGGGAAGGCTTCCTCTAAAAGTTCCCAGTATAACTCATTACTCAAGAATTGTTGTTGATCTGAAGAATTCATTTTTTTTAGACTATCTCTAACTTCAATGTTTAAATTAAGTAGCAGGAAACATTAACTTTGATAAAAAGAGCTGTCTATTAGCTTTTTTATTAAAGAGTTACATAATTAAAATACAAAAAAAATAATTAATACATAAAGTAAGATTAAAAGATCATAATAACTTCATGTATTAAATCTTTAAGTAAATGAAACTATGCAACCCTTAATTAAGTTATTTTTTATAGATTGGAATAGTTGAATTTTTTTAAAAACTAAAAACGTTAAATATTTGCTTGTGAGAGCCTATTACAGTCTTATCGAAAGCTTGCTCGGCTACTTTTTGTTGTTGAGAACAAGATAACTCAGCAACTTGTGAATAATGATGAGGAGTATATTCTATGCTATCTGATCCTTCTTTTCCTTCAGATCCTTCTGTTATATCACTTCCGTCTTTAAAACTTCCCATATTATACCCTCTTTTTATTAAAAGCTTTGTAAAGCTATTTTGTATTTTCAAAATCTTTGATTAAATAGCATTTTCTAAAAACAACATTCTTTAAATAAAAATTTCCAGGTTTATCATTTTTAGAAAATACAACTGCTTATGTTCTTACATATTTTATTCACTTAAACATATCTCTATTATGATCATTGGATTTGTAGATCTTAATCATAAGATGAAGACATTATTATTAAAATATAAGTTTAAGTCAAAAAAATAATTTTTTTATGAAAGTAGAGACTGTCCATTTTTTTGTGTATAGTAATTTGAATTTAAATTTTTAATCATTTGCAAATTTCTAAAAAAGTACAGTCAATGTTTCTTTAATTCATTAGATACTCTGAGTTGTCCATACGCTGGATATTCTATGGCCATTTCTACAACAACTTTTTCAATCTTCGGGTCTACTCGATTAGCTAAAATAGGTTTTCTACGGCTAATTTCTTGTAGGGCTGCTTCTCCTCCAAATTCTTACAAATTCTTAAAGCGATAATAGGAATCTCTGCTGTATCCCATGGCTTTACAAGCTTCTGAAACGGATCCTAATTGTTTTGCTTGTTGAAGCAATCCTAGTTTTGGTTTTATTATTTTCTGTGATAAGTTCATGTTTTCTCCTAATTTGTTTTACTTTTTTTTAAACAAAGTCAGATTAAATCTCAACTAGTACACCTGATACGGCTCCATCTATTTTCTCTCCCTTTGCAGCCCTACCGTTTTCTCGATATAGGTACTCATTGATCCCTCTCTCATCCATGTAGATCCTCCTTTCTTCTGGAATCTGTGCTCCTTTCTTTCGAAATTCCTCTCTTTGTCTCTCATCTCGTTCCTTGTAGAAGGGTGTCTTTTTTTTCATGTGATCTTAAGCTGTTTGCATGCGTAGACAACCGCACTCATTGTGACTTTCATCTCTTCTGCTATTTCTCTAAGATAGCTATCCGGATGCTTTGCTATATACGCCTTGAGGTTTTCTGTTTCTCGTCGTATTTGGTGCTCATTTCCCTTGTCTTTTGCGTTTGCACCAAGCGATTAGGGTTTGCGCAGTTACTCCAAAAATCTGACTTGTTTCTACCTTTGATTTGCCCCGCTCTATGTAGTCTAGGGCCTTTGTTCTTAAATCATGAGAATATGTCATCCTATTGATCATACACTTCTTGATT
>JAITFW010000097.1 GCA_031281085.1 Chlamydiales bacterium
AACGACTAGTAGGAGGCATGCTAGAACAACTTTTACAAAATGAAATGGATGAACACTTAGGTTATAAAAAACATGCATCATTTTGCGAGACTGTCCATTTTTTTGTGTAAATAGCTTATAGCAATAGATTAAGGCTTGGATATATGATTAAAGCTATTTACACAAAAAAATGGACAGTCTCTGTGAAGATGGCTTCCTATTATGCTTCCGTATCTTCATGAAAATTTAAGGTTTAATATCTGTATGAATCTGGAGGAGAAGCATTTCTTCTAAAAATCTAAAAGCTTGTATTCTCCCAAGCCCTGCGCGTGGCTGTTAAGGGATAGGAAAACCCTTCATTTCTAGATGACTCTTTGGGTCTTCATAATCCTAATTTTCTTTATTAAAGTAAATTAAATGCTTTCTTAACTAAATCGAAATATCATTATTTAATTCATCTTAATATTTATTTGATAAAATAGAAGCAGAATTAATTAGAGTATATATAATTATGACTATCCCAAAAGATATTTTTATACAAAACTCAGTTTTTTTACTCAAAAAAAACGAAACTCAAACCTTCGATGCTTTAGGCTGTTTAAAAGTCTTTATAAATGCATTGTCTTCTAAAGAAGGCGATATCCCTCCAAGTAAGGTAGAAAAAGTTGTAGATCTGGTTAGCACGCCGGCTCGAATTGTAGGTTATAGCACATTTACTGGATATTTATGCACATCTTTAATTAAAGAAATTACAAGCTCTGCTTCCCTATCGCTAACTCATCATGTTCTAAATGATACAAATACACTGATATTTGGAGCTTTATATGGTTTAGCTGCTGTGCAAAATGGTTACCAGTTAGCTCAAGATCGAAATCTTAGTGATCTTCTTAAACAAGAAGATGCCCTAGCTTTAAAAGCGCTTATTCAAAATGTACCCATTTCTGCTCAGTTAGATCGGTTAAAAACATCTTGGAGTACGTTAGATCCTAAAGACCAAGAATCTAAAAAACAACATTTTAAACAGAAAATAGAAAAGATTGCACGGGATGGTCTGAAAAATGTACAAATACAACCCTCTGATTTAGATAAGATTTTACAAATTTTGCAAATAAAAGACAGCTCACATGAAGCTCATGAACTATTAGGCCTAGTTGATCAAGACTATTGGGAATTTACCCCTTTAGAGTCGCTAGGTCTTTTCATGGACCAATATAAAGTGAAGATGCGTCAATGGATGCAACTGAAAAGAGCGTCAAGTCTTCCTGTTGCCCAAGCAGTTGATAAAGCTTATAGAAGAGGGTTGTTAGAAAGAATCCATAATGGAGATGAGCTAGTACAAAAGAATGCTAAAGCAGAGATGAAAAAATTAATAGGGCGTGTACGTGTAGAAAACACGAACGCCAAAAAAATGCATAAAGCTCTTCTCATCATTAACTTACTAGGATCTATTCTGTCGGTAGTTGGAGTGTTAACTCTGCCATTTGGTATTGGTATTGCGATTTCTGCTTTATCTTTTCTAGTAGCAACTGCGTCTATAGGATCAAAAGCCTATCTTGCTAAAAAAGACCTGTCAGATTCTCCTTGTGGTAAATATGATAAAGCGATGGTTATTACTATGACCCTGTTACTGGGAATATCTTTAATTGCGCTCACGGGAATAACGCTAGGCTTCGGCTTATCCTTTGTTCAATTAGGGTTTGCTTTAGGTATAGGAGCTCTTAGTATGGGGTTTCTAGGGTATTACTATCACTTATTAGTTCAAAAAGATATTCTTTGGAAACAAGCGCATCCTTCTCTAGAGGTATTTCAAGCATTTCTTTCTCAAAAGGAAAAATGGGATCAAGATGTGCATAATTTATTTAAAAAGCTGCCTAAAGATGTACGGATGGCTATTCGTAAGAAATATGTAGAAGAAAAAGATCTACCGTGTAAGCCATCGTTGGGGAATCAGGTTTCAGCTCTTAAAAAGACTTCAAAACATTTTTGGAATCAGTGGTTAACTTCAGGTTTAGACCAAGACCGAAAGTTGGCTTTAGAAGTGCAAAGTGTATATGAACAAGCAAAACGCGCAATAAAAGGGCTTCATAAAAAAGATGCAGAGCAACAGAAAGAGTTTTTAGAAACTCGTTTAAACCAGGTTTTAGCAAGTTCGCAGGTAAAAGATCAGTGGGAAAAAGATCTTAAGTATGTCTTTTATAGAAAAAGAACCTTAAATCATTTGTACAAAGACTTAAAATCTATATGTGAGGTAAATGCTAGGGCTTCTCAAAAGATCTTAGCAAAATCTTTACCTTCTAGCAATCGTATAGTAAGAAACGGTTAATCTTAATATGTGATTAATATTCTTTTACTAAATAGATGTTTATTTGATTTTGTGTTATAATTTAGTTATAAAGTATAATTAGTTGTAAAGGGTAACTATATGAGCATAACATTAGAAACGCTCAAACAGTTTGTTTTACCAGTTGATTCTTATAAGGATCGTAATAGGTTTAGTAATTTAACTTTAAATACTTTAGGTATACTCGGTAATTTAGCAATGCAGGTTAAAAGAGTATTGCCTAAAGAAGATTCTTCTGTTTTAAGCTTTGCAAAATGCTTAAGCTTTGTTTCAGTGGGAAATAATTTCTACTCAGCAAGCGCGAATATCAAAGAATCTGCTCGTACTAGAGATCGTTTCGGGCAATGGACAAATGAGGTAAAACAAGCTCGTAGCGCTATGCAATTCTTGTCTGGCGTTTTCTATTTTTCGAGTTTAGGTTTAAGTTTATCTAGTAGTATTGCTTCTTTCAAAACAGTTATTATTGCATCAGGAATTCTTAGCAAAACAACGACCATATTTAGTAATTCAGCTGTATTTCTTATGTTATTGCTTACATCGATGAAATTGTATGAACAGCATGGTTTTCAACAAGAATTGGACAAGAGATTAAGCGAGTTACAACATGTATCTCTCCAGGAAAAAGAAAAAGCCATTGCAAAATTTCTACAAGAGCAACTCAGCGTGTCTGAACCACTGCAAGAGCAATTAAGGGTAAATCTTCAAAAAAGGTATGTCAAAAAATCAATAGAGGATATTACAAATTCCAAAAAACCTTATTACAAAAATATAGATGCATATGTAAAGCGTCGCTTTCCTAGAGAGATTTCTAAAAAAGAAGCAGCTAAAACAGCTTATATGAAGCGTGTAACTAATAGAAGTTGTATAGAGCTTATTAAACAGATGGATCATGCCACTATGGGGTCTACAATAGTAAAAGTACAAGAAGTTGCTTATAAAAATAGGATGTTTAATTATTTAGCAATAGGTCTTGCAGGTATTGGATTTTTGGGACTTGCTATTTCTTTTATACCAGGTACTGCATTTGTTACTTTATCTACTGTTTTGGACTTAGTCCCTACAGTAGCTTTTTCTGTGCTTGGAATATATGACTTAGTCCAGTCTTTGCAAAATAATAGAGAAGGGTTCTACGATCGCCTGGTTCTTATTGCTACAGGTTGTATAGGAATTATCACTTCAACTTCTTTATATCTCTTAACAGAAAACGTTTTGGTTAAGTATACAGCGATTCTTTTAGCTATGATTTGGCTATCACTTCTTTATTACGTTTCTTTGCGTTTAGAAAATCAGCCAAAAAGTGCTTAAAAGAACAAGACTTGTTTTTTTATTACCAGTCATGTAAAAAGTGATGATGTTACAGCAAGCTCTGCAAGATTTTCTTTGTTACCTCTCTTCTGAGAAAGGTCTTTCTCAGTATACTCTTCAAGCCTATGTTTGTGATTTAAGGAGATTCTTTCAGGTTTTACAACGAAACAATTGGCAGGAGATCACAGAAGAAGATGTATTAGCATTTGCACATAAACTGCAATTAAAAGGATACGCTAGTAGCTCTATTTGCAGGATGTTGATTAGTGTGAAGATTTTTTTGCGTTTTTTATATAGAGAAGAGCTCATTAAAAACGAGGTTAGGCTATCGATCGATATGCCTAAAATATGGCAATTAATACCTGAGATTTTAACTTTTACAGAGGTAGAAAAACTCCTATTAGCTCCAGATCTTAACACAATGATAGGCGCAAGAGACCGAGCGATTTTACAGGTTATATACGCTGCAGGTTTACGTGTTTCAGAAATCTGCGGATTAAATGTACAAGATTTTTCCGATCATACGATTCGTGTATTAGGAAAGGGAAAAAAAGAAAGAATTGTTCCTGTTGCTAAATCAGCTGTAGAAGCTGTTGATTATTATTTACTTCATCATCGATCATCTGATGCAAAAATTGAGGCATTGTTCATCAATACAAAGCAAAAAAGGATCGATCGATTCTCCATTTGGAGGCAATTAAAAACTTATGCAAAACAAATAGGGATGACTAAGTCTATTTCACCCCATACGCTGCGGCATTCCTTTGCTACTCATCTACTAGAAAATGGGGCTGATTTGCGTGTGATTCAAGAATTGTTAGGGCATAGTAGCATTGTAACGACAGATCGTTATACACACTTAAGTAATAAGCATATCATAGAAGCTTTTCAAAGTTATCATCCAAGACCTTGAATGTAGATTCAATAGGTCATAATAACACGTAATTTATTATATACTTTTAGGATGAACAAATGGTTTATGGAATAGCAAAAAGAAACTTTACTGAAGAGCAACAAAATACCATGTGGAATTTAAGGTCAAAAGGAAAATCACTCAGTGAAATAGGTCGACAACTACATAGGCATG
>JAITFW010000030.1 GCA_031281085.1 Chlamydiales bacterium
CGGAAGATAAGAAAAGTAACCGACAACTTTCAAGCGATCGGGTTCTCAACGAAATCGTTATTGGTAGTCTGAAACGGTTTAAGATCATATCCGACCGGTATAGAAATAGGCGTAAAAGATTCTCCTCACGCTTCAATCTCATCGCGGGAATCTACAACCTGGAGCTGGTGCAATGAATTTCGAAAGAGGTCTATTCAACTAGAACTTAGGAGGGACCAGCTGTTGCATGGCTTTAAGAAGAGGTTTAATGCTTTCTTTACGCATAGCCGAAATAGGGAAGAGTGTTGTTTTTGGATAGGGATATCTTTGTTTAAAAGCTTCTAAATTTTGTATGGCTGTTTCACAGTCCATTTTATTTAATACAACGAGAAAAGGTTTGTCTAACAATTCTTTTCGATAAGCGATGAGCTCTTTTTGTAAAATTTGAAAATCTTTAAATGGATCTCTTCCTTCCATCCCAGAAATATCGATTAAATAGACCAAAACGGAAGAACGTTCAATATGTTTGAGGAAAGATAGGCCTAACCCGCGATCGAAATGAGCTCCTTCTATAATCCCTGGGACGTCTGCAATTAAAATCCTGGAGAAGTCTTCAAATTGAATATGGCTTAGATTTGGACGTAGCGTTGTAAAAGGATAAGCTCCAATTTTAACATGGCAATGGGTAATTTGCTTTAAAAGAGTGGATTTGCCTGCATTGGGCATACCGATAAGGCCAACATCAGCGATTAATTTTAGCTCGAGTTGAACCTCTTGTGTTTCTCCTTCGAGACCCGGTGTGTATATGTTAGGAGCTTGGTTAGTAGAAGATTTAAAACAAGCGTTTCCCTTACCTCCTCTGCCTCCTTTACATAAGACATGTTCTTGGTTTTTTTCAGTAAAGTCGACTAATATTTCTTGTGTTTTCGTATTTTTAACAATAGTGCCGCAGGGGATATGTAAAATAAGATTTTTACCATTGCGTCCTTTTTGAAGGTTTCTTCCTCCTGGAATACCGTTTTCTGCGTTGATTAAACGACGATTGCGAAATCCTTCTAAAGAGAAGATGTTCTCATTGGTTTTTAGAATTATAGAGCCACCTCGACCTCCATTTCCACCTACAGGGCCTCCTTTAGGAATAAACTTTTCTCTCCGCCAGGCGACAACACCATTGCCTCCTTTCCCGGCACGCAGTGTAACTGTAACTGAATCGATAAACATATATTATTTTTTATAAGCCCTCTGGCTTAAGCTGAGGGCTAAGAAGGATTAAAGAGTGGGTTGAACAGAAACATATGTACGATTGGTTTTGCGATAAGAAACAATACCATTCATTAAAGCGTATATTGTATCGTCGCGTCCACGGCCTACATTTTTTGCTGGATGCCATTTCGTACCTCTTTGACGTACGATAATGCTACCGGCTGTGACAAATTGTCCTCCAGTTGCCTTAATTCCAAGGCGCTGTGAATGAGAATCGCGGCCGTTTCGGCTAGATCCTTGACCTTTCTTATGTGCCATTGCTGCTCCTTATCCAATAATATCTTTAATCTTGATTCGGGTATAGCGTTGTCGATGTCCTACCTTACGACGAATCGGTTTACGCCTTTTATATTTAAAGGCAACTACTTTTGGTCCTTTAACATCTTGTTTTATAAGTTCTGCTTGTACGACAGTATCAGCGAGATAAGGGGTCCCAATCTTAATGTTTCCCGCTTCATGAACCAGTAAAACATTTTTAAATTCTACTAAATTGTCTCCTATGTCTAGCAATTCCACATCAATGACATCATCTTTTTTAACACGATATTGCTTACCGCCTGTTTCGATAATTGCGTACATTTGGCCTCCTAAAATTTACAAGATTCGCATGCGAAAGAAAAAAACATGATAAGACAGTCTTGAATCAAAGTCAACTTGAAAAGATGTAAATGTAAAAAAGGATAGAAAGAAAGGATTTTTATTTTTAAAAAAATTAAAATTTAATTATTTGATTAATAATTAAATTATACATAGTATGAAAAGTAAGAGGATACATGAATAGGGATCGTTATGAAAGGGCTTAGGAAAGAATACATACACTTAAATCCTCAAAAATGATTCTGAGAAAGCATCGTAATCATGCATTTTTTAAAGAGCAGGAAAATGAGTCTAAAATTCAGTTAGAACAAGATAAAAAAGCTTAAAGGAGGGTTTATGCCCAGAAAGCGTATCAAGAGAGAACCAGCAAAAAGAAAAACCTATCATAGAACCCACAAGAAATCGGCCTGGAAACAGTTCTGGAATCGCTATTGCTCCATGTAGCCTCAAGCCTTCTTTTTGAAGAAAAGTGCACCTGCATAACAAGAAGAAGAAACAAGCGAGATAGTAGCGCCTGGAGGCCAATTTAATTGATAAGAAAGTAGAGTGCCGATCAATGTGAGCATAAGACCGCATGCCGTTGCTAAGGTCATCATTTGCAACAAACTACGGGTGAAAATAGCAGCAATGGCAGCGGGTATTGCTAACATAGTTACAACTAAGATGGCCCCAACTATTTGGATTAATAGCACAATCGAGGTGGCTACCAAACTAAGCAGTAGAAAATAAAAGGTTTGCACTGGAAGCTTTTTTAGCTTTGCTAGCTCTTCGTCAAAACAAATGGCTAGAAGCGGTTTATAAAATCTGGCGACTATAGATAAAATGAACGCATTTAAAATAAACAGCAGAAAGATGTCGTTATTGCTAATCCACAAAATATTTCCAAATAAAAAATCAATTAACTCTGTATTATATCCAGGGGTTAAGGCAATGAAAATGACTCCGATAGACATCCCAATAGCCCAAATAGCAGCAATTGCTGTATCTTCTCTTTCTTTATACTTTAAGTGGATCCAGCCCATTAAGAAGGCGGAAATGATCCCAGCTAGGAATGCCCCAATGAATGGAGTGAGAAGGGTAAGTCCAAATCTGATTTTTAACCACAGACAAATGCCCATTCCTCCAAGAACGGAATGAGCAATGCTACCACTAATGGAAACAATTCTTTTAACTACCACATAGGAACCGATAATTCCTCCAGTTAATGCTGCTCCACAACCTGCTAGTAACGTATGTAAGAGAAAAAGATGATCAAACATATATTAAAAAGAAAAGTGTTCAGGGTTTGTTAAAGGAGTATGATAAAGCCCTAAAGCAAAATGCTCACATACTTCTTGAGTCTGAAGAGAGGTTACCTGACGGTTTACGCAAATGAGTCTACTGGCTTTATCGATAATTGTTTGTAAATCATGAGATACCATCAGTATAGTCATATCAGTATTTAATTCTTTTAATAACCTATAAATAGACTTTTCCGCTTGAGGATCTACATTAGCGGTTGGTTCGTCGAGTAGTAGGATTTTAGGATGGTCGACGATGGCTCTTGCAATAAGAGCTCTTTGTGTTTCTCCCCCTGATAGAGAACCAAAAGGAGCTTTTGCTTTATGCAAAAGATTCACTTTTTCCAATGCCTGTAGACCTAATTTACGCATTGCCTTAGGAAACCTTCCCCAGAAATTAAGTTTAGCAAGACATCCCATCATCACTACATCTAAAACACAAATCGGAAAATTGCGATCTACTTGTTGCATTTGAGGGACATATCCCATTAAATGCCTAGTGTGTTTGGGATTCTTATTTAAAACCTTCACCCAGCCTTTTTTAGGTTGTAAGAACCCTAAAATCAATTTAAAAAAAGTGGTTTTTCCTCCACCATTAGGACCAAAAACGACAATAAATTCATTAGGTTGCACAGTGATATTGACATTTTCAAGAATACTTTGGTGTTTATAACTAAAAAACAATCGATGAATAGAGATGATATCAGTCATGAGTGATAGTTTTAACCACTTCTGCCATTTGTTTTAAATTTTCTATATAATCTTCAGAATAAGGGTTGATGTTATAAATAGGGATTTTTAAATTTTGAGCAATCAATTTAGCTGCTTTACTGCTGTGTTGAGGCTCTATAATTATGCCGTTTATACCTAGCGTTTGGATTTTATGCAACAGTTGTGGAATGTATTTAGGTAAACAGTCCTTGCCTTCTTCTTCAAGAGATAATTGGATAAGCTTGTAGTCTTTACAAAAATAGGCAAAAGCTGGATGAGAGACTAAAATGGTTTTGCCTTGTTTATTCTCAAGCATAGTAGCTAATTTTTCATCTACTTGCTCTAGTTCTTTTAGTAAACTAGTTAAGTTGTTTTGATACAATTCTGTATGTATAGGAAATAGATGAATTAAGGTTTGTGCAATTTTTTTTGCTTGTATTTGCGCCATTTTTGGACTTAGCCAAATATGTAGATCTTTGGTGCTATGATCGCAGCAAGGATCTTTTGTATCTTTGTAAGATAAAAGCGCAAGACCCTCTGTCAAATCAATGATAAGAGGTGGGTTTTTCATTTCTTGAAAGACCCTTTGAGCTTTTTGATCCGCTTTTTCTCCTAATTTTAACCATAATACGGCTTGTTTTTGCAGTTGGACTTGCTTATAGGTAGGTTCATATAAATGAGGATTTTTTCCAGAAGGAATCAGAGACTCAGCTAAAACCGTGTTTTCTGCGATTTTTTTCACAAAGTAAAGATAAGGAGGGATGCTAACTAAAACAACAGGAGTTTGCGGGTAACCCAAAACAGGAATAACATAAAAAAAACCGATAAGTAAACGGAAACGCATTTTTTTAACCGGATCAAAGCTACATATTGGAGATCATAATTTTTTAAGCGATTTTGGAAAAGAAATAACTCTTTC
This sequence comes from Chlamydiales bacterium, assembly GCA_031281085.1. Lineage (GTDB taxonomy): Bacteria > Chlamydiota > Chlamydiia > Chlamydiales > Rhabdochlamydiaceae > Rhabdochlamydia. The sequence goes on from JAITFW010000030.1 coordinate 4,750, forward strand.
TTAAAGTTAAAACAAAAGAGATAGTGAATCGTTTTTTTTAATAAACGTTAAAGAGTTTGGATTTTTTCTTGTAAAATAAAGTGTAATTAGGGCATTCTTTAACACGCTTATAAGGCTTTTGGAGGAGTGTCCGAGCGGCCGATGGAGCACGCTTGGAAAGCGTGTATACATGTAAATGTATCGTGGGTTCGAATCCCACCTTCTCCGATTTGCAATGAACTTGCCGGAATCGTTTGTAAAAATATGGAGATTTTTCATTTGTTTTTGATCTTGATAGATTTTTTTTCATGGCTTATCGATGAGGATTATTCAAAGGTCGCTCTTCATTTTTAATCAAATGTACCCTCTTCTATTCACACGATCGAGCTGTTTTAAACCAAAACACCTTAAATTCTTTGTCTTTGACGTAGGCGATCTAAAGGGGAAAGATCGCCAGAGTTTAGACTTAACTCATTTTCCATTCTTTAAGGATCGCAATCAGATGAGGTAGGGCATTGATTTAAAATATAAGAAAAGTTAGGGATTTGTTTCTGTTGAAGGCATTCTATAAAATCAAATAGTGGACGACAACAACCCTCCCAGAAAGCAGCATCAGAATGATTTGTGTTTTCTAAACAGGAATCGCTTTTAACTGTTTTAGTGGCTATTAGACAGCCAATTCCTATCCCAATGGCTAGTAAACTTATGATCTTTGCAGCGATAAGTGCAGTTTTACGTTTAGTTGTTGATGAGGTTTGAATAGGCATGTTAACTGTTACTGTTCTGGAACCTTGTAATGGACGTGTTAAGGAAATCATAAAAATCCTTCTGATGAGCTTGATTCACAATGTTTATTAAATTTTATAGGTAGAAACTTAAAAGGCGGAAGAAACCTTATGTATCTTGTTTCTTATAATAGATAACGCTTATTATTGGCAAACAGAATTTTAATTGGCAAGTTACTAAAAAACTTCAATATGTTATTTTCTTAAAATTTCATAAAATAAAAGCTTGTTTTAAAAGCAATTTGTGTGTTTAGAAAGATTAAATATGTAAAAAACGCAAAAAAACAAGCTGATTGGAATCTATTTTTGGGATAAAATGGAGCTTTAGATAATAGGTAAAAAAAATAAAAAAACTTGTTATGTATATAAAAGCATTAGAATGGGTAAAGTTTTTCTAAGCTCTATAAAAAATTTAAGCGTGACATAACGTATGCATTGTCCATTTTGTGCTTGTGAAGAGTTAAAAGTTACTGATTCTCGAAATGTGGTAGAGAGTAATGCTGTTCGTAGAAGAAGAGAGTGTTTACGCTGTTTACGGCGCTTTACTACTTTTGAAACGGTAGACTTAACAATTCAAGTGAAAAAAAGAGACGGGCGGTATGAAGATTTTTGCCAGGATAAGCTGATTAAAGGTTTAGATGCAGCTTGTCGCCATACGCGTATCAGCCATGATCAATTGAGAACTTTGGCTTATAAAATTACCTCTGATTTAATAGAGCGTCAAATTAGAGAGATCACCACTTCAGAGTTGGGGGGGATTGTCATGCAACATTTACAAGAACTAGATAGTATTGCCTATATTCGATTTGCTTGCGTTTATCGGCGATTTAAAGATGTCAATGAATTAATCGATGCCATTGAGGATGTTAGCCCCAAAGATACGATTCGCTCAACAGAAATATAAAAAGAGGATGTTTATGGCATTAACTAAGGAACAAATCACTAAATTTAAAAGTCGTTTAGAAGAGTTGAAAGCTCAAATGACGCATTTGATTCGTGATACGATAGAAGATGTAAGAGCAACGGATGAAATTAAAGGGTATTCTCAACATCAAGCGGACGAAGGAACCGATGATTTTAATCGAACGATTAATCTGCAGTTAAGTGGAAATGAACGAGAGATTTTGCAGAAGATTGAAATTGCTTTAGATAAGATTGATCAAGGAACATATGGGACTTGCGATCTTACGGGAGAAGAAATCCCTTTAAAGAGATTAGAAGCCATTCCTTATGCAAACACAACTGTAAAAGCACAAGAGATGCTTGAAAAGGGATTGTTGTAAATGGCTTTTAAGATGAGTGGAAAGTTCAGTTTTTTAGCAATCTCTATTTTTCTACTTGATGCGCTTTTAAAAATGTATGTACATTGTTTTGTAACTCCCATGAACTTCTGTTCTTTTCCTTATGGAGGAATAGGGGTTTTTCATAAGCTTGGTATAGAATTTGTCATTACACATGTGATCAATAAAGGTGCTATGTGGGGGCTTTTTGCTAACTATCCGTTTTTATTAGTCTCTATTCGGATTTTTATTATCGGAATTCTTGGATATTATTTATGTACAAAGCAGATCAGTAATTACCGTAGAACCTGTTTGATTATGATCTTAGCAGGAGCTATAGGAAATGTTTTCGACTGCATTGTTTATGGTCATGTCATTGATATGTTTTGTTTTATTTTTTGGGGATACATCTATCCTGTCTTCAACATCGCAGATAGTGCTATTTTTTGTGGAATTTTCATGATGCTATTAGAGACTGCCTGCTTTAAAACGGTTACGAGCTCTTTAAAATGACCCTCTTTCGCATCAGCTCTCCTGGTCAAGAAGGCCTTCTTCAAGTTTCTAAATGGATGAAAGTACAGATTCTTTTAGATCAAGAAGAGATCGTAGATTTATTCAAAAAGCTAGATCCTTTTTACCTTATAACGGTTAGCAAACCTGTAAAAGAGCCAAGCGTTCTATTATCGCAAAATGATTTTTTGCAAGCTCATTTGAAATATATCCAATTGTTAAAAGAAGGTAGGGTTGTTCAAAGTGGTTATTTTAGGGAATGCTTTTCCTGCGCAATGACACGTTCTAAAGAAGTATTTTATGCAATGCCTGTATCAGGAGAGCGACTTTTAATCAAACCGATTTTGCCGGTTGTTCAAATGCAAATGCATCGGTTTTTATTCTCTTCTATGGAAAAAGTATTTTATCCTATGGTTTTAGGTCAGAAAACCGTTAGCTGGGGGATTCAATTCTCTTATCCGCAGTTTTATCAAGATCCTAAGACAAAAGAAATTATACGAGTGATTCAGAAAGACGTATTTCCTAATACGGAATTATTTACTCTTTTAATGAAATGGATGCGACAGTTTACGATTCCCACTCCCTTTTTGGTAGAAGAAGAGAGAATCAATGCTTCTATTCGAATAGGCAAAAAATGTATGAGTTGGATTCATGTACATGCAGAGTTACAAGAGCTAGGGATTAAGGTACTATGTCTGGATTGAAAATGGAAATCATGACTGTTGGTAAGGAGCTTTTGGAGGGCCGCGTTGTAAATAGAAACGCAGCGTTTATCAGTGCTCATTTATGTAAACTTGGTTATACAGTAAAGCGTCATACAACATTTTCAGATGATCTTCAAATAGTAAAAGAAGGTTTACAAGAAGCTTGTGAGCGCTCAGATCTTGTCATCGTTACAGGGGGGTTAGGACCTACTTTAGATGATCTAACTAGAATGGCCGTAGCTGAAGTGTTTAGTTGCAAATTGTCTGTGAATGCTCTAGTAGTAGCTGATTTACAGAAGCGTTTTGGAAAGGAATTAGATACGATACAAGATCAAGCTACAATTCCAGAGAAGGCACAACCTTTGCTCAATTCTGTGGGAACGGCGCCTGGGCTACTTTTTCTGATACATGATAAAATGGTGGTTTGCTTTCCCGGTGTGCCTGCAGAAATGCAGCCTATGTTTGTGAATACATTTCTTCCTATTCTTCGAGAAAGGTATCCTCCTTTGCATAAACATGTAGCTTGTTTATATGCATGTCTCTTTCAAGAAAGTCAAATTGATCCTATGTTAAGGGATCTGCAAACCCAATTACCGGAATTGGAAGTGGGTATTTACCCTTCTTATTCCAATGCGACTATCCTATTGTCCAGTAAAAATCAAGCTTCATTAGAATATGCAGAAAAATGGCTGAAAGCTCAGTTAGACCCTTTTTTATACACAGCAGTAACAGGTAAAATTGAAGAAGCCATCCACAATTGGTTTATCAAAGAGAAAAAAACGTTTGTTTTAGCAGAGTCTTGTACAGGAGGGACTATGGCAAGTCTGCTCACAGCTGTTAAAGGAGCATCAGAATTCTTTTTAGGTTCTTTTGTGACCTACTCTTCTGATCTTAAACAGCATATATTAGATGTGCCTAAGGAAATTCTAGAAACAAAAGGTTCTGTTAGCGCTGAATGTGTTCTTGCCATGCTCAATGGAGCCTTAAAAAGAAGTCAAGCGGATGTAGGGTTGGCTGTTTCAGGCATAGCAGGTCCTACGAGTGATCGCTTTCATGAGAAAATAGGGACTATATGGGCTGCTATCCAAGAAAAAGGGAGTCATCCTTATGCTTTTAGATTACAAATTACAGGAGATCGTCAAACAATCATTTTAAAAACAGCTTATTCTTTATTTGGTATTTTGTGGCGTAAGTTAGCTAAACATATACCCCTACCATTGACTTCTCTTTAACTAGTGAAGAATCCTTTAAGTATGCTAAAATGCTTTTATTCTAACTAAAATAACTTTTTAAATTATGTCTTATTCTCTGATTGATAGCGGTAATCAACAAAAGTTAGAACGTTTTGGTGCTTTTACTTTAATTAGGCCCTGCTCTCAAGCAATTTGGAAACCTTCTCTTGAAAAGTGGGAAGCCGATGCTATTTTTTCTCGAGAAGAAGGAAATCGCTGGGAATATAAGAGTGCATTGCCTAAGGATTGGATGGTAACTATTGAGGGTATACGCTTTAAAGTGGCTCCTACTGACTTTGGTCATTTAGGTGTTTTTCCTGAACATAGTCTTCTTTTTGCCTCTATGCAAAAGTTCCTTATCTCAAGAAAAGAGCCACGAGTTCTCAACGTGTTTGCTTATTCAGGAGGAGCTACTCTAGCTTGTGCAAAAGCAGGGGCTAAAGTATGCCATGTTGATGCCTCAAAGGGAATGGTAAGCTGGGCTAGAGAGAATGCAAGATGTAATCATTTTTTAGATAAACCGATTCGCTGGATTGTAGAAGACGCGAAAAAATTTCTTAAAAGAGAGGTCAAAAGGGGCTCTTTCTACGAAGCAATTGTTTTAGATCCCCCGAGCTTTGGTAGAGGGAATAAGGGCGAAATTTTCAAAATTGAAGAAGGTCTTACAGAGTTGTTAGATTTGTGTAAACATCTTTTAAGTAAAGATGCTCTTTTCTTGTTATTTACTACCCATACGCCTGGGATTACTCCTATTGTCATCCAGAATGTAATCAAACAAAGATTACCCAAAGGAAAAATCGAGAGCAATGAGCTCTTGTTGCCTTCTGAAAATAGGTTTTCTATTCCTTATGGAAGTTTTGCTTGGTGGTTTCCATGATAAAAGAAATCACGAGCATGCAAAACTCTAAGGTGAAGTTAGCGCTGCAACTAGCAAATCGCAGAACACGCAATCGAACAAATTTTTTTCTCATTGAGGGGTATCGGGAGTTAACTAGAGCTGTGCAAGCTAGAGTAAAGGTGGTCTCTTTATTTATTTGCCCTGCTTTATTTTTAGGAACAAATGAAAAAGCGCTCATTGAACAAATGAAACAAGATCGAATTTTTGTTGACCACTGCTCTGAATCTGTTTTTAAGAAAATCTCTTACAGGGATCGTCCAGATGGACTGATAGCTATAGCAGAGCAAATGCATGACCCACTTGACTCTATTTCGTTGAGTCCTGCAGCTTTTGTGGTTATTGCTGAGGCCATTGAAAAACCAGGAAATCTAGGCACTATTTTGCGTTCAGCAGATGCAGCAGGAGTAGATGGAGTGATCGTATGCGATCGCTGTACAGATATTTACAATCCCAATGTTGTACGCGCTAGTGTAGGAACAGTATTTACCACTTCAGTAGTAGAAGCTACAAGTCAAGAAGTTTTACACTTGATGCGTGCGAATCAGATTAGAGTTGTTGCAGCAACTCCTTCTGCCTCCCAGGAATTTACAGAAGCAGATTTAACAGGTCCTATTGCAATTGCTGTTGGCACTGAACAATTGGGGTTATCTGATTTTTGGATGAAGCAAGCTGATATCTGTGTTCGTATTCCTATGCATGGTGTAGCAGATTCTTTGAACGTAGCAACAGCTACTACACTTTTGTTATACGAAGTGATTCGACAGCGCAAAGGGAAACATGCAGATCCTTTTTTCAGATAACCATGTTTTAGTCGTTGTGAAACCCTCTGGTTTAAGTACGCAACCTCACTATCCCACAAAAGAGAACTTAACCGATTTGGCAAAAGCTTGGGTTAAGAAAGAGTATAAAAAATCAGGGAAAGTGTATCTAGAATGTATTCATCGTTTAGATAAGCCAGTTAGCGGGTTGGTTTTATTTGCAAGAACATCTAAAGCGCTTGCTCGTTTACAACAAAGCATGCGTAAAAAGCAAATGAGTAAAATCTATTTTGCCTGGGTAGAAACAAGCAAGAATCTAAAGACTTCGGGAAGTCTCGAGCATACGCTCACTCATGTACATCATCGCGCTAAGGTAGTAAAACCCAATCATGTTCGAGGAAAATTAGCTCAGCTTGAGTATTCTGTTGTGCTTGAGCGGGTAGGTTTTTCCTTGGTAAGAATAAGACTACATACAGGACGCTATCATCAAATCCGTGCGCAGTTTTCCTCTATAGGCTCTCCTATTGTGGGAGATGTCAAGTATGGGAGTAAGAAGCATTTGCCCAAACAGAAAATTGCATTGCATCATGCTTATCTGAGTTTTCCTCATCCTATTACACAAGAAGTGATTGTATGTGAAGAAACCTCAAGGGATTGGCAGGAGTTACTTTGTCTCAAATAAGGTGTTCTGCAATTTGTACCGCATTTAAAGCAGCTCCTTTTAGTATTTGATCTCCTACTATCCAAAGATCTAGAGTATGAGCACAGGAGAGATCTTTTCTAATTCTTCCGCAGTACACATCATTTTGCCCTGCGGCGTCAATAGGCATAGGAAAGCGATTCTTTAAGCGTTCTTCATAGACTTTTATACCAGGAGCCTTTTCTAAAAGCTCATATGCCTTTTTAGGACAGATTTCTTGAGTAAAGGTAACGTTCAAAGCTTGAGAATGGGCTCGTAAAACAGGAACGCGTACACAGGTTGCATTTACCTGAATATGGGGATGGGAAAGAATTTTTCGAGTTTCTTGTAGCATTTTTAATTCTTCATCGACATAACCATCTGCGTTTAGTGTAGAGTTGTGTAAGAATAGATTAAATGCAGATGGAAAAGGGAGCGCTTTTGGTGTGTAGGGTTTTTTTTCTAGTGCAGCTTGTGTAGCAGAAATGAATTCTTGCATAGCGTGAAATCCAGCACCACTAACCGCTTGGTAAGTAGCTACCTGAATTCTTTGTATGGGGGTATGTTGATGCAAAGGAAAAAGAGCCATTAACATGATGGAGGCAGAACAATTGGGGGAAGCGATCACATAATTATGGTTGGCTAATTCTGCTAAATTAATCTCTGGGATGATCAAAGGCACATCTGGATCAAGCCTAAAAGCGGAACTATTGTCGATGATGATGGTTTTTTGCCTAGCGAGATAGGGGATCCATTGACTAGAAATCTCTTTTTTTGTGCAAAAAAGAGCTAGATCGATGTTCTGTAATGTATTTTCGGAAAGAATTTCTAACGGAATCTTTTCTCCGGAAAAGGAAATGCATGCATCTTTTGAGTTTACGGAAGCAAAACAGCGGAGTGTTTGAATAGGAAAACGACGCTTTTCTAAAAGGTTCAATACTTCTCTTCCGACAAGACCAGTAGCTCCGACAACAGCGATTTTTACAGGGGGATATAATAAGATCATAATTGTTAAAAAATGCTTTAATTAGGTTTACCATAATACAATGGCTCTTTTATAATTGCCTCATAAAAAGAGCAATTGATGATGCAAAAAGAAATTAGGTATGCGATTGATGAAGCGATACGTGCGATTGTACTTTTAAAAGAAGAAAAAAGCATGGGCTTTATGGAAAATGCCAGTCAATTGATTGCTGAGTGTTTTACAAAAGGGGGTAAATTATTGATTGCGGGTAATGGAGGAAGCTTATGCGATGCTATGCACTTTGCAGAAGAATTAACGGGGCAATTTCGTCATGCGAGAAAAGCTTTACCAGCGATTGCTTTAAGCGATCCAGGTCATTTGAGTTGTACAGCAAATGACATGGGATTTGACTTTGTTTTTGCAAGAGCGGTAGAAGCTTTTGCTAAACCAGAAGATCTTTTCATTGCTTTAACGACAAGTGGCAATTCCATCAATTTATTCGAAGCTATGTTAACGGCACAAAAAAAAGGTCTGAAAACAATCGCTTTTCTTGGCAAAACAGGGGGCAAATTAAAAGGAATAGCAGATTTGGAATGGATTGTTTCCGGGTTTGCATTTTCAGATCGGATTCAAGAAGCCCATATGACGGCGATTCATATTATCATAGAACGAGTAGAGGCGCTGCTTTTTCAGACAGAGCCAAGAGCGATTTGTGTTTCTTCTTAAAAACGTAAAACGGTATTTGTTTCAGATTGTTCAAAGAGAAAAAAAGCCTTTTTTTCTCACCCCTTTCTTTTTTTTCATAAGTGCTTTTTTTTCTTTAGGGGTACGGTTGAGAAATGTAACCTATGATACGGGTTTGCGTAGAGTACATAAACTCCCTATTTGTGTCGTTAGTATTGGAAATATTGTAGCTGGAGGAACGGGTAAAACGCCATTGATTCAAAAGATCGTAAAGCATCTTGATCCGAATATCCGATTAGCGATTCTTACAAGAGGGTTTCTTTCCAGAATTGAAGCTTCTGGTAGAGTGGAAAAAATTTCTGAAGGAAAAGGGTGTGTCCTACCTGTTCAACATTGTGGGGATGAACCTTATCTTTTAGCAAAGACAACTACAGTACCCATTTGGGTAGGTAAAAATCGTATGGAAAGTGGGCGTAGAGCTCTTGCTGAGAAAATGCAATGTGTATTGCTAGACGATGGCATGCAATATCGAAGTTTAGCACGCGATCTAGAAATCGTTGTGATTGATGCAAAAGACCCTTTCGGTCAAACAAAGTTTTTGCCAAGTGGTTTATTACGAGATACTCCTTCCCGATTGCATCAAGCGGACTGGATTATTGCCAATCACGTGGATTCGTTCTATCAGTATGAAGAATTAAAAAAAAAACTCTCTTTCTATACTTTAGCGCCAGTGATTGGCATGAAAGTTGCTGTTTGCCATTCACAGGAAATAGCTGGAAAAAAAGTAGGAATGTTTTGTGCTTTGGGTAGGCCAGAGCGTTTTTTACAAACTGTAAAAGAGATAGGATGTAGTGTTGTAGACCGTGTATTTCTACCGGATCATATGCCTTTTGAACTCCATGAGCTTCATGCATTTGCTAAGAGATGTAAGGATAAAGCAGCAGAAATGATTGTATGTACAGAAAAAGATTGGGTGAAATTACCCTCTTTTGCATGCTGTATACCTGTAATGGCTTTACGTGTAGAATTAGAAGTTGTAGCGGGGCATACTCTCTGGCAGGAGATGTTAGATAGAATAGAATTTTTTTCAAATAAAGGGCATCGATGAGCAAAGAAATACAAGTGCTATTACCTAAACTAGGGGAAAGCATTCATAGTGCTGCTGTAGTGCAGTGGTTTAAGAAAGTAGGAGATGTAGTTCAATTAGACGAGCCTTTATTAGAAGTTTCTACTGATAAAATCAATAGCGAGATCCCTTCACCTATAGCAGGTGTTTTACAAGAAATTTGTGCAGAAGTGGGTCAAGATGTCCAAGTAGGAGAGCTTTTAGCCGTGATTTGTACAGAGAATGAGCAAAGAAAAGAACATCTGGAAGAAAAGCATCCTTCCCCAGCTTCTATCAGTGTCGAGAAAAATCAAGAGTTTTTCTCGCCTGCTCTTTTACGGTTAGCTAGAGAAAATCAACTACATGTAGAAGAATTGCAAAAAATTACAGGAACAGGCTCAGGAGGAAGAATCACGAAGAAAGACTTAGAGCTTTATTTACAAAAAAGGAATGTAAAAGAAGAGCTCTCTTTACAATCTGTAGAAAGGTTGCAAATGACTAGCATGCGTAAAGCGATAGCAGATAATATGGTACGCTCTTTTTACGAAGCACCTCACGCTACGCTGATTACAGAAATAGATATCACAGATGTGATGCAATGCATGCAGAAGAAAAAACACATCTTTTTAGAAAAGTATCGAGCAAAGCTCACTTTAACTAGTTTTATCGCTAGGGCTTTAATCCAAGCTCTTCAGGAATTTCCCTTATTAAATTCCTCTTTAGATAAAGATACCATTTTGATGAAGAAGTTCATTAATTTAGGAATCGCAGTTAGTGTGGAACAAGGATTGCTCGTGCCTGTTTTAAAAGAAGCTCAAGAGTTATCTTTTCCAAAAATTGCTCAAGGGATCAGCGATTTGTCTCATAAAGCTCGAAAGGGAAAACTGATACCTAGTGATGTGACCGAAGGAACCATTACTATGACAAATTTTGGCATATCTGGTGTGCAAATGGGAATTCCTATCATTAGATATCCCGAGGTTGCCATCATTGGTGTAGGTGCTAGTTGTAGAAAAGTGATTCCTCAAGAAGAGGATCGCCTTGCGATTCGCAACATGGTTCACCTTTCTTTAACTTTTGACCACCGCGTGCTCGATGGTATGTATGGTTGTGCTTTTTTAAAGCTGCTGAAGCAGCATTTAGAAATGGATCAAGCATTTTTAGATTCGGTTTGCGAGGACTAAAAGGTACAAGTCGAGATGCAATCTGACAGACATTCTAATGAGCCCTTTTCAGCTTAAAGCATTTCTTTTTTCATAAAAAAATCACAAATCCAATGAAAAATGGATACAGTGAGTGCACCTACCTAAAGATGAGGTTCTTCTGTTTTGATTTATGCAGCTGACAGATTGTGATCCATCTTTAAGCCATTCAATACACACCATATAAAGTCAAGAAAATCAAACCCTAAAATTCCTTGTAGTCCAGCGTTAGAAGTATCAAAAAGGTAAAATGAAAACATTCCTAAAGAAGATTCGTTAGGCAGTGTAAGAGACACTTCTTCTTTTTTATCGTGAAAATGAAAGGATTTTTTAGGTAAAGAATCGTCATAGATCATAGAGAGATTACTACCTGCGTCTAAAACAAAATCTCTTTTTTCCTTAGAATTTATAGTTAGGTTCACTCTAATCCCCAATCCTTGATCTAAAGTAAAATCAGCTTTCATCCATTTTCCTGGATAATATTTTTCTAGATCTATTTTTTGGCCAACATAGGCTTTTTCAACTATGTAGAGTTGTTTTTGATGCTGACAATGAATATGGTATGATTGATTTTACAAAGGTGAATCAAATTTTTTTAATAAGGTACTCGTCAGAAAAACAGAGATTCTTTAACCTTTTTCGAAACGAGAGGCGACAATTTTTTTCCACAATGGGTATAAATAAAAAGCCATTCAAGGTACAAAAAGAGGATTTTTTACTTTCTAAAGAGGATAAAAGATATGACCATAAACTTAAAAACAGCTATTCATACTACGCAAACTTCTCAAGAGCTGCTTCCTATTGTTAGAGAGCTTCGTGCAGGTCTGTCCTCTCGGGGATATCAATATGCTGCTGTAAAATCCCAATCATCGATGTACGAAGGAACGGTTAGAATCGACGCCGTAGCTGAAAAAGCGATAAGAATCAAACAAAGAATGGAAGAAAATGAAATCGAGTTTACTCCAGAAGAGAAAAACAACATTATTTTATTATCTAAAGAGATTACCCGTTTATATAGAGAAGATAAAGTCAATTGCAAGCAGGCAGGTAAACTCACAACTCTATGCAGATGGATTAGGAGCCTATTTTTTGGGTAAACCATCAATAGAGCTCTTTCGAAACCCATTTACCATAAATTCACAGATTCATGAAAAAGATCTAAATTGTCAATTAGATCAAAACCTGATAATATAATAAATAAGAAGTAATTGATATAAAAGTTACTTCATCTATCAAAAAACACCATTACTATTAGATCCTATTCTAAACTAGTACACCTAAATATGACTGTTCTAGCTTTTGTGGCTCTACTCTTGAATAGATTTTAAACAGTCTCTTAGATAAGATAATCACTACCTATTTAGGACTACCCCTTTTTGGGTTAGTGGTTTTTTCTGTAAAAAAAGAAACACTTTAACCTAAAAAGGGCTCATTTTCAATGTCTTGTCTTTTTCTTAAACAATACTGGCGTTAAAAAAGACTTTGATTTTAAAGGTAAGATGAGAAAGAAAGCGGCGAAAAGATTATGTCGCCTTTGGCTCAGAAAAAAAAATCAGACGGACGTACCCTGCCTTACGGAGATGTGCGAAATGTGGGATAAACGATCTCATGAAACACCTAAAGACTGATTGCAAAAAAAGTCTCAAAGAGGAGATGAACGATGGGTATCCCTAATCTGAATTTGCCTGGCAATAGCAACCAAGCGCCTTGTTTAGACCTCGTTCCTGCAAATCAACTCGTCGTTGAACCTCTATGTAGTTGGAGGTTAACCGATCCTCTTCTGGAATTAAAAGTATCTAGAAGAGATAAAAACATGCAGTATTTTGTCTATGATCATTATTCCTCTACTAAATGCTATTGGCCAAAGAGTGCGTCATCTCCAACATACCTCACTTCCACATTTGCGCACTGCATTTGGAAAGGAGTTCAAGGTGAAAAGGAAAGTCGATTGTTTAGCGATGGACAGAAAGCCGTTTTTGTCTCGGTCGATCTAGAGCGAGAAACAATAGGAGTGCAAAAATGGGAAAAAGGAAATATCCACGATTTTCTCCTCACACACAACCCCCTCATATCAGCGATTCACGAAGATCACAGTTTAGAGATTCAAGAAGAGATCAGAGAAACTCCTAGAAGTAGACCCTATGATCCAAAAGCAGAAGAAGGAATGATGCGATGGCGGAGAACTCCCAGGGGAAAACTCGTCCTCGTCGAAGGAGAGCCTGTTATCGAAGAAACGATGCACGTATGGTCAGGTTCCCGTGATTTTCGTTTGATCAAATATGTCGACAAACAAAGAGAGGACATCTTATGTAGAGTGTTCGATTGGGAAAGTCAGGAAAACCTCGAGGTTCCTTTTAGATTCGCGCCGGGTGTAAGTGCCCATTTATCTAACTGGGATGTGGATATCCTTATTCAGAAAATCCGAAAATACACACCTGAATTAGAAAACGTGGAAAACGAAGAAATCATCACTATCTATAAAGAACATCCCCTGAATTATTTTATGCCTGGGTGTATTTTATCCAGGGTAAAAGCATCAGATGTCCAAAGATGGGTTTATGAACAATTTTACCGTAAAGAGGGTGAAAGTAAAAAATCTTTTGAGTATGCGAATTTCATAAGTGCTAAAAAAATCACCTTTTCTTTTGGGAAAGAAAAAAAAGAACAACTAAATGAAATTAGAAATCCTTCTGAGGTTGAGACCTGGCACGTCGAAATGACAAGACAAGCTGCCTGGGCTCTGCAGATTCCTATCGGGATGAGCCATTTTTTCTCGGGGATCTTTTTAGCCAGTGCGCAAACTCCTCCTGTAGTTGATAAAGATGCAATGGGAAGATTGGTTCAAGGAGTTCCTCTATTCGATCTAGAGAGGAACCAAATCGCAGATGACTTTGCGGTAGAATTAGGCGCTTGCTCTACGATCCATTTTTACATAGCCTGTGATCGATCCGTATCTCAATTGGAAATCGATGGAAGAGCATGGATTAGACGTTTTGCTCATGCAGGAAGAGACATCAGAAGAGCAGCAGAAACCCTTGCGGGTGCTTTTGGAAGAGTCAATGTAGCAGAAGCGAGTCATGTCCTTGCAAATGTTGCTGATGTAGTGGAGAGTGCCAATAGACTCAAACAACAAGTACAAGAGCTTAGAGGACTCCCCCCTCCTCTAAACGATCCAGAAATGGATAAAAAGAAATGAGAGCAAAGATTGCTTTTAAAATAAAAAGAGAGAGTCCAAATACAGTATAAGGAGGTTGCATGTCTTCACCTATTTCAAGCCCCGGAACATCTCCCGTAGGGTCCTCTTGGGACCTTTGTCCAACAGACACACAAGACAACAATCCTAGAACGAGTCGTGCTGCTTGTCCCTATACCCATCAAACATCTACCACAGCTCGATACCACTCATCAGAGAACCTTGTGAACCCTTCTGCAAACACTCCTTTGTTAAGTTGGGATCCCTCTCCTAGAGACTTAGCCGGTCATCTCGCAGAGTTTGGGAATCATCTCGGCCTGAATCCTACAGAGGCTCAAGAATTCGTCGACACGATGCGCGCGATTCAAAGGCCCATAGGGAATCAGATTACGAGAAATGTGGAAGAGGGGACTTCTACTATTGAATTTAGACCTCAACACGGTTTGTCGGACATTCATGGTCTTGGGCTCTTTTTAGAACGAAAAGGAGGATTTGCCGGCTGCACTGCCGAAGTGAATCAGAAGGATCCTTTCTGTGGAAGAGAACTCCGCTATTCAGCTATCACTGAGAGAAAATATAAGGATCATGTGCATCAACGGTATAAACAAGTTTGGGAAGACCGTGAACCTGAGAACTCTGAAGAGTACGAACTCCCCGATAGTAGATATCCTAGTTCCACATTATGGCCCGAAAGAAAGAAGACGGTGGACCAACTAGAGAAAGAGTTGTCTTATCAAGACCGACTGATTCGAAGAGCTATCGATATTATGAATGGCAAGCAAAAAGAATCAGATCCGGAAATTCCTTTTGACCCTGCTTTTACGCGCATTTTTAGGTCGACTACCGAAGAGGTTAAAACCCATAAAGTGAATCTTTTTACGAGGGCTAGATTGACTACGATTTTTTTTGAATATAAGACAGAAACCATTCCTTTAGATCAGGAAAGAGCTTACATAAAGAAAATACAGGCTATGCCCACTCGTACGATAGGTGAGGTAAAGAAAGCGATTGAAGACGATTTAAGAGATCGCCCTATCAAAACCGTCGATCTGCATCAAATCTCCCATCTTTTAGAGAAATTAGGGGGGTTTACTTCTTCCTCTGCATGTATAGAAAGAACATACACCATCGACGGACAAAAGCGACATTGTACAGCTATCGTTCTCAGGAATCACCAAGATCTAGCGGATGAAAGGTATGCCTATCTTCGAGAAAAATACGGCTCCCAATACGATGTGCCCGATCGAGCACCCCCATGGGATTATCCTGTCCCTTTCAGGCAAAAGCCCAAGACACCTGATGAAGCCAAAGCGCATCTCGCTTTGCAAGCTCAGCTTCTACAAATAGCCGTAGAAAGGATGTATGTCGATCAAGAGCCCTTTGATCCTCTTTTTGAACGCATTTATATACCAACAGAGCAAGAGCGCATCGACAATGGCGTTTCTTTTTTCAATTTAGCACAAACAGATACCATTCTATTCGTCTATAGAACATCTGAAGATCGTCCGCCTAAATATGCAGTAGAGGACGTGTGTGAATTAATTGAGGTAGTGGTACAAAAAGAAGGAATAGACGCTCTGATCGCAAAGAAAAACCTGATCGATAGAGTAACTGAAGCAGGTTTAAAAGGTCTGCAGAAGCTTGGTTTTTTTTTATCCAAACTCCACGACTCTTAAGAGGTATTTTTCATTTTTTGGCTCAGGGAATGAGAACCATTTGGCAATGGACTTGGAGGGGTTCGAGGCTTGAATGATCAAGCAGAAATGGAAGGAAGAAACGTAAAGATCGCTCGAAAACTCTTCCTAATAGCACCGGAGAAATATACTCGTTTATCTTTAAATAAAGACTTGACAAGAGAAAATTTCTTTGATATTGCTACCCTTTTGTAGACACTAAGAATACAGACGTTGTTTTTCAAAGTACATTTTTTCAAATTCACAAGGTGATAGATATCCTAATTTTGAATGGCTTCTTTGCCTGTTGTAAAAAACTTCAATAAACACAAAAATGTCATTTTTTGTTTCCTTTCTTGTTTTGGACCCCATTAAATAAGTATGTTCCGTTTTTAAAGTGTGAAAAAAGCTTTCCATAGGTGTACTAGTTGAGATTTAATCTGACTTTGTTTAAAAAAAAGTAAAACAAATTAGGAGAAAACATGAACTGATCACAGAAAATCATAAAACCAAAACTAGGATAGCTTCAACAAGCAAAACAATGAGGATCCGTTTCAGAAGCTTGTAAAGCCATGGGATACAGCAGAGATACCTATTATCGCTTTAAGAATTTGAATGAATT